>JAJYJX010000201.1 GCA_021789095.1 bacterium | reverse complement strand
AGATGCGTTGAAAAATGCTATCTCTGAAACCTTCAAGAGGAAGTATTCGCATCTTATAGAGGCAAATCTGAGGGCATTCGACAGGGGGTACAGCGAGGTTTCCGTAAAGGTCTTCCAGCCCGATGACCGGTATGAATATGTCGCGTTCAGCAGGCAGGTACCCGATCTCGGATATGAGAATGCACCGATAGGAGGGGTTATTCTTAATCCCGGCAACAGTGTTAACAAGGACCTCAGTGCATCGAGAACGGGGCATATACCTCTCTTTATCAAAGACAAGTGCACAAACTGCGGCGAGTGCGAGATCACATGCCCTGACTATTGCTTTGTATGGGAAAGGGGCATTGACAAGCACGGCAAGGAAAAAAATGTCCTGATCGGCATTGATTACCAGTACTGCAAGGGATGCATGAAATGTGTTGAGATATGCAAGTTTGATGCGCTTAAGAAAGAACTGGAAACAGAGTACAATGTAGACTCGATAACCGTGAAACACAGAGAGTTTGTTATAAAATAATTTGGAGGAGACATGGCTAACAATCAGACGGCAAAAACTGCGAATAAAGAACCGCTTCCCCAGATACAGGGGCTGTTGAGCGGCAATGAAATGGCAGCAATGGCAGCCAAACATATAAATTTCCATATCATGGGATACTATCCGATAACACCTTCGACAGAGGTTGCGGAGAACCTTGATGAGATGAAGGCTTTCGGAGAGCATGATATAAGGATGATACCGGGCGACGGGGAGCATGGTGCAGCAGGCATATGCTACGGTGCAACGCTGGGCGGCGGCAGGGTGTTTAATGCAACATCGGCTAATGGCTTTCTGTTCTCCATAGAACAGTACCCTGTTCAGTCAGGAACACGCTTCCCGATGCTTTTGAACCTTGTAACAAGATCCGTTTCGGGTCCGCTTGATATAAAATGCGATCACAGTGACCTTTACATGGCGCTTAATACGGGCTGGATCATACTCCTGGCGCGTTCACCGCAGGCTGTTTATGACATGAACATAATGGCGATAAAGATAGGGGAGATGAAGGACGTGAGACTTCCAGTGATCGTCGCCTATGACGGATTTTTCACAAGCCATCAGAAAAGAAGGGTTAAGTACTTTACAGACAGACAGTTTGTGCAGGATTTTATAGGCAAGCCGGAATACATTTACACTGCGCTTGATCCGGAGCATCCCATAACATTCGGTCCATACATGAACGAGCCGGACCTTATAAACAACAAGAAACAGCAGTCGCTTGCAATGGAGGCTGCTTATACGCACCTCCCGGAGATTTTCAAACAGTACGCAGCAATAAGCGGACGCGAATACCATACTGTTGAAACATACAAGATGGAAGATGCCGAGCATGCCCTGTTTGTCCTGAATTCCTCGTATGACACGGCAAAGGACGCAGTTGATAACCTCAGGAAACAGGGCAAGAAGGTGGGCATTGTTTCTCCGAGTGTCATAAGACCGTTCCCGCGCAGGGAGATTATAAATGTTTTCAAACAGGTAAAAAGCCTGTGCGTTGCCGACAGGGCCGACAGCTACGGTGCAAACGGCGGGAACATGACACTCGAGGTAAAGGCTGCATTGAAAGACGACCCTGATAACAAAACGGTTGTAATATCCAGAATCTATGGCCTTGGCGGGAAAGAGTTCTTTACAGAGGATGCGGTGCAATTGCTTGAAGAGGCCACAGATGCAGGCAGCAGCAATAAAGGTATAAAGCTGTTTGAGTATCATGGCGTAAACCCGGGCAAAGAAGGCTACAGCATGGAGATGGCCATCCCGCCCGTAAATAAAGAAAGTGTTACAGGTCAGGTGACTGCACAGGTTGATACCAATACCGGCAGGGTTTCTGATGTAAGGGGCGTGAATGCACCTGCTTTAACCATGGTACCGAGAAGGGTGGTTCCAGGACACGGAGCATGCCCCGGATGCGGTATATTCTCAAATCTGAACATCTTTTTCAAGAGCATAGAGGGAGATGTTGTAGTGCTTTTCCACACAGGATGCGGTGAGGTTGTTACATCCGGATATCCTTACAGCTCTCACAGGATAACCTATATACACAACCTTTTCCAGAATGGTGCGGCAACACTTTCCGGACTCGTTGAGATGATGGAAGAGAAGATAAAACGCGGTGAATTACCTCAGGACAAGCATATTACCTTTGTCATGGTCTCAGGAGACGGCGGCATGGACATAGGTATGGGACCTGCGATAGGCACAGCCCTTAAAGGACACAGGCTTATACTGTTGGAGTACGATAACGAAGGATACATGAACACGGGCGATCAGCTTTCGTTCTCCACGCCGCTTGGACATGACACATCAACATCGCATGCAGGGCCTTATCAGAAAGGCAAGAGGACCCATCACAAGGACACTGCCCAGATTATGGCCGCGTGCCATATACCGTATGTCGCGACCGTTGCAGAGAGTAACTACAGCGATATGATAAAAAAGGCGAGGAAGGCGCAGGAGTACTCAAAGGAGGGATTCGTCTATGTAAAGGCACTGTCTCTGTGTCCGCTTTCATGGAGAAGCGAAGAGCAGATCGGGGAAAAAATTATTGCAAAAGCAGTTGATTCGTGCTTTTTCCCGTTGTATGAAGTGGATCACGGTATAACAAAGATAACCTATGATCCGGAAGCAAAAGGAAAGAAGGTGCCTGTAATGGAATGGCTGAAGTTAATGGGCAAGACAAAACATCTTACAAAACCTGAAAATAAGGATGTTGTTGAAGCATTCCAAAAAGAGGTGGACAGAAGGTGGTTGAGGCTGAAGGCTATGCACGAAAGTCCGTATCTGTAAACCTCGTAGAGGACATGGTTTTCTCTAAAGGCTCCAGTTAGAGGCTTTCTATAAGAGGATAAAC
>JAJYJX010000200.1 GCA_021789095.1 bacterium | reverse complement strand
CGATCTAACCCATCCTACTCCCACTCTATAGTGCTTGGAGGTTTTGAGCTGATATCATATACGACCCTGTTGACGCCTACGACCTCGCTTATGATCCTTGAAGAAAGCCTGTCCATGAGCTCATACGGCAGCCTTGCCCAGTCTGCCGTCATTGCATCCCTGCTGTTTACCACCCTTACCGCTATTACATATTCATACGTTCTTTCATCACCCATAATACCAACGGTTTTAACCGGCAGGAGCACTGCAAAATACTGCCATAGCGTGGTTGACAGGGATGACTTGTCTATCTCTTCACGCACTATCCTGTCCGCCATTTTCAGCATATCGACATGCTGCTGCTTCACTTCACCAAGAATCCTTATGCTCAAACCCGGTCCGGGGAACGGCTGTCTTTGGAGTATTCCATCGGGTATACCGAGCAGCCTCCCTATGCTTCTCACCTCATCCTTGAAAAGAAGCCTCAATGGCTCAAGGACCTTAAGCCTCATCCTGGACGGAAGTCCTCCCACGTTGTGATGGCTCTTGATCGTCTGGGAAGGCCCCAAGTGCGACATGCTCTCAATAACATCCGGATATAAAGTCCCCTGCAGGAGCCACTGAATGCCTTTCCCGTGCGCATGTTCCTCAAATACATCGATAAACGTCTTGCCGATGATCTTCCTTTTCCTTTCGGGATCTGCAACACCCTTCAGCCTGCTTATAAACAGGGATGAGGCATCCACATGTTTTACCTTTAACCCCATTGCTTTGAACGCACTCATGACTTCTTCCGGCTCCCCGTAACGGAGCAGGCCGTTGTCTATAAAGACGAGCTTCAGCCTGTCCCCTATTGCGCGCTGTGTCAGTACAGATGCAACGGTTGAATCCACCCCGCCGCTTATCGCACCTATAACATAATCCCTGCCGACTGAATTCTTTATACCGGATACTGCAGCATCCACAAATGCACCGAGGTCCCATTTCTGGGATATGCTGCAGCAGCTTATGAAGTTGCCCAATATCTGCATGCCTTCGACCGTGTGCGACACCTCAGGGTGGAACTGCAGTCCGAATACGGGTTTTGTTTTATGCTGGAAACCCGCAACAGGCGAGTTTGCAGAAGACGCTATAAGTTCGAAATCCGCAGGCATCTTTTCTATGCGGTCAGAATGACTCATCCACACGGTATGCTTTGCATCTTTGTCCATGTCCTTAAACAGCGGGGAGTCGCACGAAAGTTCGATCTCCGCCCTTCCATACTCCCTCTGCTTTGAGCGCTGTACAACACCTCCCATGCTATGAGTAATGTACTGCATACCGTAGCATATGCCAAGTATGGGCACATCAAGTGAAAAGAGCGACTTGTCCGGTTTCGGCGCACCTTTCTGATAAACACTGTACGGGCTGCCTGAAAGTATGACCCCCCTGGCGTTCAGATCTCTTATCTGTTTTATCGATGCGTTGAACGGCATGATCTGCGAATAGACGCCAAGTTCTCTTATCCTCCTTGATATCAGCTGGGTGTACTGAGAACCGAAATCCAGAATAACAATAGATTCCATCATAGGGACTTTTGATCAAAATTCCAGTCTGTAATTCGGAGCCTCCTTTGATACAGACACATCGTGCACATGACTTTCCCTCAGCCCTGCAGACGTAATCTTTACAAACCTTGCTTTTTGCTTCAATTCCTCGATATTTCTTGCACCAACATAGCCCATGCCCGCCCTCAAGCCTCCAAGAAGCTGGTAAACAACGGAAGACAGCGTCCCCTTGTACGGGACTCTTCCCTCTATGCCCTCGGGTACAAACTTTGTCTCGTCCTCCAGATACTCCTGGGCATACCTGTCTTTTGAGCCCGCTTTCATTGCCTCTATAGAACCCATACCTCTGTAAACCTTGTATGTCCTGCCCCCGAAGTAAACGAATTCCCCGGGGCTCTCATCCGTGCCTGCGAACAGATTGCCTATCATTACTGTATCAGCACCGGATGCAAGCGCTTTTGTAATATCGCCTGAAAATTTTATACCGCCGTCTGCTATAAGGGGAACATTTTCCGGCTGTGCACGGCGGTACCCGTTCATTATTGCGGTCAGCTGCGGCACGCCTATGCCTGCAATAATCCTTGTCGTGCATATAGAGCCGGGACCCACGCCTATTTTTACAGCATCGGCACCTGCATCTATCAATGCTTTTGCACCCTTTTCTGTCGCAACATTCCCTGCAATAATATCGGCCTTTGTATATATCTTTTTAAGATCCCTGACAAATTCGACAACGCCTTTTGAATGGCCGTGGGCTGTATCAACTATAAGGCAATCCACGCCGGCTTTTACAAGGGCTGCAGCCCTTTCCTCCCTGTCCTGTGAAATGCCTATTGCTGCACCAACCATGAGCCTGCCCAGTTTATCCTTTGTCGCCATGGGAAACTTTATGGTCTTTTCAATATCTTTTACCGTGATCAAACCTTTCAGTTCTCCATGGTTATTCACAACAAGCAGTTTTTCTATTCTGTGCTTATGCAAAAGTTTCTTAGCATCCTCCAGGGTAACATCTTCCCGGGCTGTTACGAGCTTTCCCCTGGTCATCACCCTGCTTATAGGCTTTTCAAGGTCGTCCTCAAACCTCAAATCCCTGTTTGTCAATATGCCAACAAGCTTGCCGTGTTTTACAATAGGCAGACCTGATATGTTATGTTTGCGCATAAAAGCAACTGCGTCCTTGAGCTTGCGTTCCGGTGACATTGTTACAGGGTCGGTTATGATATAGCTTTCATACTTTTTTACCCTTGATACCTCCTCGGCATGGTTCTTTATAGTCATGTTTTTATGAATAATTCCTATGCCTCCAAGCTGTGCCATTGTTATGGCTGTTGCTGATTCGGTAACCGTATCCATTGCTGCGCTTACAAGAGGTATATG
>JAJYJX010000045.1 GCA_021789095.1 bacterium | reverse complement strand
GGGGAAGGTTCTGTCCTGATTCTGCCCGTAGAAATCCCGTTTTTTGTTTCAATGATGACCTTCTGACTCTTCATGAGCTTAAAATCAGAAGCATCGTATGTCTGGAGTTCATTTGAAAACTCCGGCTGAATCTTCGTTATCCTTTTAGATGCCATTCGTATCTCCCGTAAGTGTGAACAATACGTGTTCCATAATCATTTGTGGGTTCACATTGAGCTCATAAGCTGCTCTTGCCTCTTCAAGGGATAATGCAGCATTTATTATGGCATGCTTATCAAACTCTTTCGCAAAAAGCTGTATCTCCCCTTGGAATCCATTATTCCTTATCAAGCCTGGATTATCGCTGATAATAACAGCATCTATCATAAAAGACAGTATTATATCAACAACCCGGTCGAAATGCTCTTTCATCGCCTGGGTCTTGAACTTCTCTGCCAATTTTACAACGGAAGCAGGATCTTTAAGTACGGCAAGCCCTCCGATTATATTTTTTACATCATTTTCAACATCTTCAAGTGCCAGATACCTTATACCGCCGTCGGATAGAAGGCTGATATGATCCAGTTCTTCTTCCGTAAGTTTTGTCATGGGTTTCAATATTTGTTTTATGGTACCTGCTGACAGCCTGTTAAATCCGATCCTGATCAGCCTTGATTGTACGGTCGGGAGCAATCTTGAATGAGAAGATGTTATAAATAGTATTGTTGCCCATGGGGGCGGTTCTTCGAGTGTTTTAAGCATTGCATTCTGGGCGTGTATGTTTAGTTCCGAAGCATCATCAATGATGAGTACCTTCTGCCTGCCTTCAAACAGGGAAGAATTGAGCCATTCAATAGTTTGAACGATTGTGTTCATTTGTGAAGAATCATCGGGTATGGGTATAACAAGCTCTACGACATCGGGATGTATGCCCTTTTCTATTTTTTTACAGCTTTCGCATGTGTCATCCGACAGCCAGGGTTCGGCATTGCTGCCTGTGCAGTTTAAAGCCTTTGTCATATTTAATGCGGTCGTGTGTTTGCCAATGCCCCTGCCTCCGTAAAAAAGGAAAGAGCTGTTTATATTGCCGTTTGTGATGAATTTCTCGATCATTTCAACTGCCGTTTGCTGTCCTTTTATGTCAAGCAATGACATGGTTATATCTTTCCCCCTCACTCCTCCCTCTCCCCTAAGGGGAGAGGAGAAAGGTGAGGGGGTGCCCATGAGAAGAAATCGTCCTTGATATACCGGTGCACGTCTTCTATGGTCCCGGTTGCATCTACCACAACTATCCTGTCAGGCTCTGACTTTGCAATGTTTAAATAGCCCTGCCTTACCCTGTCGAAAAATGCCCTGTCCATCGTCTCGATGCGGGTTTTGTAATTTCTTGCAGACATCCTGTTCTTTGCAACCTCATAAGGGCAGTCAAGAAGGAATGTCCTGTCCGGTTTCACGGGTAAAACAAAGGCCTTTTCAAGCGTTGTTACCATATCCATGCTGAGCCCCCTGCCGTAGCTCTGATATGCGACAGTTGCATCGTGGAATCTGTCACACAGGACTGTTTTACCGGTTTTTAACGCAGGTTTTATTAATTCTTCTATAAGCTGTACCCTGCTTGAGAAGAACAACAAAAGCTCTGTGACAGGTTCCATATTGAATTGTTTATCGGAAAGCAGGTTCCTGATCCTTTCTCCGGGTATTGTTCCGCCAGGCTCGCGGGTTTTGATTACATCGACCTTTCTCGATAACAACTCTTTATAGAGCAATTCAAGCTGGGTTGTTTTGCCAGAGCCGTCGATACCTTCAAAAGTGATAAATGCGCCTTTCCCGTTCATCCTGGTATTATGTAAGGACAGATTTCATCCTGTTAATGACATCTTTATAGCTCTTTGCTCCGAACACCGCAGTACCCGCCACTATAATGTCAGCTCCGGCCTTGACAACAGCATCTGAATTCTGGGCAGTTATGCCCCCGTCCACCTCGATCAGTGCGGATGTGCCAAGTTCATGCCTTATGGTGTCAAGCTCTTTAATTTTCTTCAGGGTGGAATGGATGAATTTCTGGCCGCCGAACCCTGGATTTACAGTCATTATAAGTACAAGGTAAAGCTCTTCAATTATGTCTTTCAGCATAACTACAGGTGTTGCAGGATTGAGTGATACGCCCGCATTGACGCCTGCATCCTTTATCATGGCAATTGCCTTGTGCAGGTGGCTGCACGCCTCCAGATGCACGGTAATTATATCTGCACCTGTATCTATAAAGCTTTTTATATGATCCATGGGTTCGACTATCATTAAATGAACATCAAGAGGAAGCTTCGTTGTTTTTCTGATGCAGCTTACAACCGGCTGCCCAATGGTAATATTCGGTACAAACCGTCCGTCCATTACATCTATATGCAGCAAGTCGGCACCTGCTGATTCCACTGCTTTAATCTCCTCGGAAAGTCTTGAAAAATCACATGCCAGTAAGGACGGTGCAATCTTTATGCGTTTCATGTTATTCAGGCTTCGTGTATAATGTGTATAACACAGAATATGTAACAAGGAAGTAGGGGCGAACCTATGTGTTCGCCCGTATTATCAGGGCAGACACGCAGGTCTGCCCCTACTTTGTCTTTTTGCTTTTGCATGTATTCGATTCTCCTGTCATACCCGTGAAAACGGGTATCTAGTTTTGCCAATTTTGCAAGGTTTCTGGATTCCCACTTTCGTGGGAATGACAAACCGAACGCTCACTACACAAACTTCCTTGTTTTAAAATTCATTTTTGGGATAATTATTTACAGACAACTTATTTCAGCAGCTCATTTATCGTCTGTACAAATTCTTCCTCAGGCTGTGCTCCCTGGAGCGTTCTGCCGTTTATTACAAATGTCGGTGTGGCATTTACGCCGACGCTGTTTGCCTCTTTCATGTCCCTGTCGACCATCGGCTTTGTCTGCTGTTTGTCCAGACAGGTATCGAATCTGCTCATGTGGAGCTTTGTCGCCTTTGCATAGCCATTGAGCTTTTCCTTGACATTATCAGGAGTAATCGAGCCCTGTTCCTGGAACAGGTGATCGTAGAAATACCAGAATGCATCATGGTTCTGTTCATACGCACAATAAGCGCCGATGGCTGCTGTCATCGCCCACGGGTGCATCGGCAGCGGGAAACTCTTGTAAACCAGCTTTATCTTGCCTGCGTATTTCAGCAGCAGGTCCTCGACAGTGCTGTACGCCCTGCCGCAGTAAGGACATTCAAAATCCGTAAATTCCACCACTGTTACCTTTGCTCCGGCAGCGCCCCTTACAGGAGAGCCTTCTAATTTAATCTTGTTCCACGTTTCCTTGTACGGGTCTTCTGCCATGTTATAGATCTTCCCAACAATGAGATATTTACCGTTTTTTGATATCAATACATCCACTACCTGTTTTCTTTCTCCCAATGAAAGGTCCACTTCTGCTTTGTTCAGTCCCGGCACCTCTGAAGGTTTGATTTCTCCAACAACGAGTTTCACATTTGCGGGGATGTTTAACGCCTTGCGCATGTAGGATGCGACCTTTCCTTTCAGGCCTGCTTCATTCTTTAGTCCATAAGCAGCAGCACTGCTGAGGACAAGAAGTGATACTGCTATTGCTACACTTTTTAATCTCATATCGTCTCCTTTTAGTTTATATTCATTGGTTTATACGTAAAAGATTTGAAAAGGTCAATCTGATTATTTAATGCCGTTAATAAAAACAAAGGGCGGCTGGAAGCCGCCCTTTAAAAAAGAATCTTTTACTCGTATCAGTATAGACCGCACATTGGAGATTGGGGCACTGTTACGTTGTTTTCTTTTACTACAGCGCATCCGCATCCGGGGCCGGCGGTGAAGTCAAACACCCATGTGTTGTCTGCGGTTATTGTCAGCGTACCGCCTGATGGCGCATAAGCACAACTGCTGTCAAATGTAATCTTGTCTAAAGTAACACTGTATTTACCATAGTATGATGTGGAAGTTGGTGCCAAAGCAGAACAAGAGGAAGTGCCTGATACAGTTCCTGTTACATTAGCACCAAATGTACCAGAGCCATTGAGTGTTAGTGTTGTTGGTGATTGTGGATTACCGGTAATAGCCATAGTAAATGAATATACACCATAACTGCCAACTTTATACGCAAAAGAACCACCGCTTGAGGAAGTGCCAGAGCCATTTTCCTCCCTTCCATCGGTTCCACTGACTGCAACCGTTGATGGACTGCCGGAGAATGAATCATCTACACTTGCCCATCCACTGAATGTACCCGTTATTGCCTCATTACATGTAAAATCAGGGAATGTCCAATTTGCTGCACTGCCGCTTATAGTGATTGAGCCGTTTTCTGTAAATGTTATATTTGTGCTGTTTACAGTAAGACCGGTCCCTGCAAAAGCTAAACTGCCGTTGAATGTAGCCGCAAATGAGCCGCCACTGATTGTTTCACTAAATGTAAAAGCAGAGTATGTAATAGTAGCATTAACACTGGTTGAAGAGGAGCTATTTGCGCTAATAGTTATACTACCGTTCAAGGTTGTAGGTCCTTCAACGCAGTTATTAAATGTGATTACCTCAGTGCCGGATGTTGAGCCTGGTACTATATTAATAGTTCCGCCGCCAGGGCATGCACCACTGTATACTTGCAAGAGTTTTAGGTTTGAGAGTGCTTGTAAAACAGGGCCTTTCATGGACTGGGGCTTTATAACAAGCTTATTAGGATTAGATACCAGATAAGAAAGCGCGCCTAAAGCCCCGCCTGGTGATGCAAGCGTGGATGGATTTGGAGAAGATGGTGTTTTGCTTGCTGCACCTAATGTCTGGCTTGCCGCGCCTCCGACATTTGAAACAGTCAGGTTTGCATTCGGCAGTGAATTTAATGATCCTGAAACATTTCCTCCTCCTCCACCTCCGCCTGATGAACTCGATGATCCGCAGCTTATGCTGAAGACAGCTATGCCAACAGCCATGATCACCACGGTTAAGATGTTAATTTTTTTCATAAAACTTCCTCCTTTTTTTATAATTATTACATAAACTATATTTGTATGTCAATGATCAAGATCACACTTACAATAAATTTAATATAGTCATACATAATAATGTATGGTAAGATATAATGAGTATAAACGCATTCAACATGTTGGCACAACTCAAGAGATCGTCATTAAGATCGTCATTCCCGTGAAAACGGGAATCCAGTTTTAGGCATTAAAAAGAGCTGGATTCCGTATCAAGCCTGCCCTCGACGCCGACCGGGGTTCGGAATGACAATTTAATTGTTGTGTGTGTATTAATTTTGTCCAAGGGGTAGAGATGAAGAAGTTCACAACATTACTGTTAGCCTTGAGTTTCATGTTTATAAGTATAAGGATATATGCGGATGAACACAGGTTTAACAGGCGTTTTGATCCTATTATTATACAGGGCTCGGCGCTCGCCCCTTTTATCGGATATAATATAAGCGATTTAAGATTGTACAAAATAGTTCTAAAGGATGGAACCCACACAGTCCAGCCAATACCTTTCCAGATTGACGAGCAGGATGCATACGGTAACTGGTTATTTAACTATGACAGGCACGGCAACCCCATCCCTTTAAAAAGAACATCACTTGCACCGCAGGATGAGCTTGTGTTCATGTCAAAGGACGCGGGTATCAAACTGATAGATAATATAACGGATCTGCATCGGGACAAGATTATAGAGATCGAGTTGACCGATCCGGTTGATAACGCCCATGC
Source organism: bacterium (assembly GCA_021789095.1). GTDB lineage: Bacteria > JAMCPX01 > JAMCPX01 > JAMCPX01 > JAMCPX01 > JAJYJX01. The sequence continues at coordinate 8,894 of JAJYJX010000045.1, read as the reverse complement.
TTATGTATACCTCGCCTTTTTTAAAGACGACCCTCCGCCCTTGTCGCCTGTCAAATATGTAAGATACGACCCTGTAAAGGACAGGGTTTACGGAAAATTTTACACGATGGGCTTTTCGAAGGAAGTGCCCATATCGTATGATTACTTTGCTGTCCCGGAATCAGAAGGCGGGAAAGACATAAATATCTTTGACAGGTTCAAGATGAGGCTTGATGTAAGCACCTATTTATTCAATTTCCGCAGGAATGAGGATGATTTTAAGTCAAGGCTCGTCGGATATATTCAGGGGCCTGTCAGGGCCATACGCAGGGTGGCGAATTCTATGGATATCATTTTAGGCATTCAATCGCCGTCTGTTTTATCGGACAGTATATATTACTACGATTATTTCCAGTTTCCGACGATCGTCAATATACCGATAGATCTGCAGAGGTTATACATAGTGAAAAAAGCAAGGCTTGTTACATCAACGGATTTCAATCAAAATGCAATAGGCATGTACTTTTATAATTCGAATAACCCCGGGGGATTCAGGATCACAGGCAAAATGAGTCCTGCTCAGGAGCATTTGAATATGTCCCCTTATGACTGGGCTGTTGTCTCGGGGCCGCAGGGTGTGTGGATGAACAGGGTCGTAATGGCTAAAAATATACCTTTTACAAAGAATCTCTATTTTATGGATGATGAAACCCGTCGGGATCCGCCCGAGAACGATCCGGGCCAGATAGCCAATACAGGTTATGATTTCGGCAATCTGATGAAATCAAAAAAGGGTATTTATACATTTACATCGTACATCTATGTCCCTGTCGGGTATACACCCGGTGATGAGGTGCCATGGCTGAATATTATTGACCATCCTGTTACGGATGTGATCTACTATAACAATAAACAAGTCGTACCTGTTCAGTTTACCCTGAAAGAACATTAAGGAGGACATGGAAGATGCTGAGCATAAAGAGTATAACAATAGCCTTCATGCTGCTGATTCTATCGGCATCCGCATACGCCTTGAATTTGACCCCGCAGTTAACGCCCACGCTAACGAATGACCAATGGGCAATTCTGAAAAAGGGTGAGATCATAAAACGGCTTGAAGCGATGAAAGGTACGGAAGTCAAAAAGGGCATTGCAATGGGCATAGTGGATGCAGTTGTGCAGGATGTCTGGGCGGTCATACACGAGAACAATGATTTTGTGCATTTTATGCCGAGCACCCTTGAAAGCATACTGATCGATCCTTCTGCTGTCGAAGAGGCGAAGGCATTGAAGTTTGACCGTGCAACAGGCGATCCAAAGGAACTTATTCAGTTCCTGAAAATGCACAGGGCAGAAAAGATGACAGGCACAACGGGATATTTTTTCAGCCTGCTGGATGTGCCGTGGCCTGCTACGAACAGATGGTACATCCTGAAGCTTGTTGATCTTGTAACAAAGGACCAATGGTACCAGCATTTCACGCTTGTTATGGGTAACCTTAAGACGACCGAGGGTTCATGGGAGCTTATCCCTCTGGAAAATGATAAAACACTTACGATATACACCGTGTTTTCCGATCCGGGCGGATTGATCCCTGACTGGGTAATAAATATAGGAACACTGCAGACACTGCCCGAGGTTATACAAGGCGTAAGAAAGAGGGTAAAAGAAGAATTTTGGAAGAAATAATAAATGAAAACGACCATTTTGTCATTCCCGTGTACAAACTGAGTGAACATGTCATTCTGAGGCGTAGCCGAAGAATCTAAAACCATAGACTTTTCACTCCGCTCAGAGTGACAAAGGGTGGATCTTTCACGGAATTTACACTGAACGAGGTGAAGGAGGTTATATGAAGAACAGATGGGGAAAATTGCTGTATTTTGTATTATTCGCAGTAATGGTGATCTCGTGCTCAAGCAGCAGCAGTAAAACCAAAACCTTCCCCAAAGGATTTTTATGGGGTGTTGCAACGGCAGCGGAGCAATGCGAGGGCGGCATTACAAACAATGACTGGTATCTATGGGAACAGATGGGCAATACGCCGCCTGTGGGGCTCGCGGACAATTTTTATAATCTCTATGCCACTGATTTTTCAAATGTTGCATCACTACACCTCAACGCCTTCAGGCTGACGTTTGAATGGGCAAGGATAGAGCCGCATCCGCCTGCGGTCATAGGCATGCCTTTGACATCCGGCGACGTTGATCCGACCGAGGTTCAGCATTATCGGGATGTGATTGCCTCAATGAAAGCATACGGACTTGAGCCTGTTGTTACGCTTGTCCATTGGACAGTTCCGCAATGGGTGGACGACCCCGCGGATATTAAAGCCAATAATTATAAACAAAGTACAACCAGCCTTGCAGGCTGGACAAATACGCTTACCGCTTATGCATTCTCGAGCTATGCACGGTTTATGGCGCAGCAATTTTCTACTACAGTAAAATACTGGATTACAGAAAATGAGCCATTGCCTGACACACTCACCGGATATATAGCCGGCGAGTTCCCGCCTGGTTTTAGCAGTCTTCCCGACCTTACCCTGCCAACAATGCCCAACTCTGCAAGCGTTGTTACTGTGGTAAAAAATATGATCATGGGACATGCACTTGCTTATCATGCAATACATGAGATAGAACCCAATGCAATGGTAAGTATCGCAGAAAATTCTATCTTTGCCAGTCCCGCAACAAATACTGCATCAGCAAAGGCACTTGCCAGTGCTTTTGATCATGCATATAACCTGGCATACCTTGATGCCGTGACAAAGGGTATATTTGACAATGGTCTTACAGGGACAACAAACACAGAATACCATCCTGAATGGGCGCATACTATTGATTACATAGGTGTTAACTACTATGAAAATGACTATATAGTGCCTGCTCCATTCGGCTTATTGGCTCCGATAAAAGCCCTGCCATGCAATCAGACAATCGCGGGAACACTACAAAAATTTGGTGTTACTCTGGGCGACATTGGCTGTCCTGCACAGAATCCTTCTGAGACTCAGGGGTTGACAAACATGCTGCTTGAGTATGCAAACCGCTATCACCTGCCCATGCTTATAACGGAAAACGGCTATGGAGACGCGGACCCAGTAGGCAGGGCAAAGTACATCGTACAGAATATCATGGCTGTAAAGGACGCGATTAACCGGGGCGCGGACATGATTGGTTATTTGTACTGGACACTTGATTATGATTATGAATGGACATCGGGCTATAAGCAAAATTTCGGACTGTTTTATGTGGACGATTTTACAAGCTCGACATTTACAGAACCGACGATTGCTACTTATTTCACAAGAACAGCCATACATCCTGCAACAGATGTATACTCGGCAATAGCCGCGGCAAATGACGTGACCCAGACAATTATTGATCAGTACGGACATTAAGTGCTTCGTAAAGGAGGATTGAAAATGGAGGACAGGATAATTAAAATGAAATACACGCTGTTTTTATTTGTTACCGTTTTATACATTGCAGTACCGTGCAGGGCAATGGCGGTTTCAAGGGGCACGCTTTCCGTAGGTCAGAAAACAGGAGATGTTGACCTCAGTTTCGGGGTTGATTATAAAATGCGCCGTGTAGCAAATGACAATGAGGATGCCGACATGTCCACAAAGGGATTCACGATTACAGGGAGGTACGACATCATAAGCTCACTCAGCATATTCGGGGATCTGGGGTTTGCCGATGTATCGTTATCAAATCCTGATTTCAAGGGTTACATGGGTTTTGCTTATGGCGGGGGTGTGAGGCTTTCCCTGCCCGACCCGCACAGGAGCAGATTCACTGTCAACATCGGGGCAGACCTTTACAATGTCCAGAGCGGCAACAGCGTGAGGCTGGCAAACGACTTTGAATATGCGGGGACAATTTATGCGGCATTCAAGAATGCGAATACAATAACATACGGAGGATTTGAGGCATCGAATGTTGATTTATCCTTTACAAGCCCGAATCAGAGTTATGGTTCGAAGTATAATGTAGGGGCCATGTTCGGCATGGACCAGTTTATAACACCGTATGTGTTCTTTAATTTCGAGGTACATGTTTTTGACGAACAATCGGTAGAGGGCAGTATAGGGTATACATTCTTTTAAAGGAGACGGATATGAAGATCTTTCTTGATACGGCAAATATATCTGAGATAAAAAGGGCAGTCGACCTGGGGCTGATCGACGGGGTTACCACCAACCCGAGCCTGCTGTCAAAAGAGGGCAGGGAGCCTATGGCACAGCTGAAAGAGATCATCAAGCTTGTCAGCGGGCCTGTGAATGCAGAGGTCGTGTCGCCTGATGCAGAAGACATGGTTAAAGAGGCAGGGCCGCTTGTGAAGCTTGGCAAAAACGTAGTGATAAAGATCCCGATGTGCGAGCAGGGATTGATTGCAGTGAAAAGGCTGGCAGAGCAGGGTATTAAAACAAATGTAACACTGGTGTTTTCTCCTGCACAGGCTTTGCTTGCTGCAAAGGCAGGCGCAAGCTATGTAAGCCCGTTCGTCGGCAGGATAGATGATATTGCAGGCAATGGCATGGAGCTTGTGGAGCAGATCGTTACGATATTTGACAACTATCTTTTTAAAACAGAGATCATCGTTGCCAGCATAAGGCATCCTGTACATTTTGTGCAGTCTGCCATGATCGGTGCGCATATAGCGACAGTGCCGTTCGGTGTGCTTGAGAAGCTCATGAAACATCCCCTTACGGACAAAGGTATTGATGCCTTTAACAAGGACTGGGAAAAACTTAAAAACACGTTGAAGAAATAGGCAGGAGCGTATTGCAATACGCCCTGTATTTTAGCTGCAATATTTTATTGACAGATATGGTTAATGTATGTTTTATATATAGATACCCCCCCCATAAGGGTTCTTATATGCATAAACAAAAGAAATTTACTTTTATAGTTATTCCTGATGGAACAGAGAATACAAAAAGGATTTCAATAAGCTCGGGCAGGCTAAAAACAGGTGCTTCATTGTTAACGGGCCTGTTTGTCATATTTATTTTTCTTTTCTATGAATTCTTGCATCAGCAGTACCAGGGTCATGAATTGTTAAAAACAAAACAGCTTGTTGCAGAACAGAACAACCAGATTATGGATTTTGCCAATAAAATTCACACATTGCAGACAAGACTCGAGTCATTACAGCAGTTCGATATGAAGATCAGAATACTTGCGAACATAGAAAACTCCGTATCACAGAAGGAAAACACATACAGTATAGGTGGTCCCACGCTTGATACCGAGGGTTATCCTGTACCGCTGACAGGCGTGAGTAGGGACATGCTTGTTAAGAAAATGGGAATGGATATAAATGAATTGCTTTCGAAAACAAGCATAGAAGAGAGAAGCCTGCAGGAAGTATATGAAAACATCCTCGACAAAAAAGACCTGCTTCTTGCCACACCTTCAATATGGCCTGCCAGGGGCTTTATAACCTCCGGGTTCGGCTACCGTATAAACCCTATTACCGGCGACAGGGAGATGCACGAGGGCGTTGACATCGCAACACAGCTCGGCAATCCCATTGATGCACCGAGCAACGGTATCGTGAGTTACGCGGGCCCCGAAAACGGTTACGGTCAGACCATTATCATAGATCATGGTTACGGTATAACAACGCTGTACGGGCACCTGAGCAAGATAGACGTTAAACCAGGCGAGATTATAAAAAGGGGCCAGTTGATCGGCAGAATCGGAGATACAGGGTTCTCAACAGGTCCGCACCTGCACTATGAAGTAAGAGTAAACGGCATTCCGGTAAATCCAATGAGGTATCTGGTAGGCAATACCCAGTAATCCTAAATTCTAAATCCTGATTTCTAAACAATATCAAAAGTCCAATATCCAAAACCTTTGGTTTTATGTATATAAGAAAAGACGGTTACTACAGGCTTGCCAAACAGCGCGGGTATAGATCAAGGGCTTCTTTTAAACTGATCCAGCTCAATCACTCTTACGGCATCATCCATAAAAATGACAATGCGCTTGATATAGGAGCTTCCCCGGGCGGATGGATGCAGGTCACTATTGATATAATAGGAAGACGCGGTACCGCTGTCGGTATTGACGTCCTTGAAATACCCGCAATCAATGCAGCAAATGCAGTAACGATCAAGGGAGATATTAACGATCCGGCAGTTAGACAAAAGGCCGTTCATGCCATAGGCCGCAGGTTCGATGTTGTTTTATCAGACCTGTCTCTTAACCTTACGGGTGATGCATCGTCTGACGCAGTAAGGCATCTTTCTATGGCGGGATCAATACTATCGTTCCTCCCCGAGCTTTTAAAAGAGGGCGGGAACTTTCTTATAAAGCTGTTTTACAGCAATGAATCGAAAATGTTTTTAAAGCAGGCCGGCAGATATTTTGAAACAGTTTATACAACGAAACCAAAGGCATCGCGCAGTTCTTCATCAGAACTTTACATGGCAGGAAAAGGATTCATTGCTAACGGGGTAAAAAAGCCATGAATGTGCTTGATCTTTTTACCAAAATGGTCAATATATACAATACTGAGAGGTAAATATGCTGAAAAAGATCGAAGCCATAATAAAACCGTTCAAGCTTGACGATGTAAAAGAAGCACTCGGAGAAATTGGTATACAGGGATTAACAGTGATTGAGGTCAAGGGCTTTGGCAGACAGAAGGGCCATACAGACCTGTACCGTGGTGCGGAGTATGTTGTGGATTTTCTGCCAAAGATAATGCTTGAAGTCGTTGTTCCCGAAGAGCTTGTCCAGAAAGTTGTTGACATGATCAAGCAGAGCGCAAAAACAGGCAAGATAGGCGACGGAAAGATCTTTGTTACGCCGGTTGATGAAGCCGTGAGGATAAGGACGGGGGAAACAGGCGAAAACGCTATATAAAAGTGCAGATACGCCCAAAAGCTTATAAAGCTTAGGTGGATCGCAGGATTGAGCGAATGAGCGAACTTCCTTATTGCATTTTTCGGGTTAAGCAGGTTAATATGGTAATGGGCACATGCCAAGAATACTGTTCTTGATTATACTTTTTTCCATCCTTGTTCCATCTTACGGATACTGCAAACACGATGAGCCTTCGGGGAAAGATAATGTCAAGAGCCGGCTGACCGAGATAAAAAAACATATCAAAGAGAAAAAAGAAGAAATCAAGCTGTCACGTCAGAAGGCAGTTGAAATCCTTAACGAGATAGACAGGCTGGACCAGCAGAGCTCGCAGATTCAATCGAGGATATCGTCCCTTTCTGTCCAGACAGGGCAGCTGACCGATGAGATAAATGCCGCGCAAAAAAAAATCGTATCGCTGCAAAATGGCATAACGGCAAAAAGAAACATTATAAACAAGCGCATTGTGGCAAGTTTTAAATTGCATCAGATTGGTTACCTCCAGGTACTGCTTGCGGCTGATTCACCTGTTGACATGGAAAAAAGGTACACGTTTATAAATTATATAATCAGGCACGATGAACAGGAGATAAACGACCTTTTTTCAGAGGAAAACGCATTGATGGAGACGCAAAACAAGTATAAGGAACAGAAATCCATGCTTGACGCGCTGAAGGCAAGCCTGAACAGGCAGAAAAGCGATCTGCGTACGACGAGGAAACAAAAGGCCGCAATGCTCGCGGATATAAGGCAGAGCACGGTGTCAACAACCAGGGTGCTTCAGGAACTCCAGAGATCCGAGGAATCGCTTCAGCATACACTTAAATCGCTCGAAAGCTCTTCCGGAGTTGAAGCCGGGTTCGGAGGCATGAAAGGCAGGCTGCCTCTGCCTGTAAAAGGGAGGATGGAGAAGATTTTTGGCAAAACCACGGACAGCATGATCAACTCAAAAGGCCTTTTATTTGAGGTAAAAACGGATGCGGACATAAAAGCTGTTTATGCCGGCAGGGTCGTATGGTCGGAATGGCTCAAGGGCTACGGCAATACGATCATCGTTGACCATGGTGACAGGTATTTTACGATCTATGCGCATGTAGGCGATACAAACATAAAAGTAGGGGACAGGGTCGGACAAGGCGAAATGATCGGAAAGGTTGGAGATTCGGGCCTCGGTAAAGACAGGTCCCTTTACTTCGAAATAAGGCACGGCGAACAGGCGCTGAACCCGGAGAACTGGTTAACAAAAAAATGAACAACCCGTATACCTATGCAAAGATTTCGCTGAAAGCTGTAGCGGATAATTTCAGGTTCGTAAAACAAACACTGAAGAATGACACAGGTGTTATGGCTGTTGTAAAATCAGACGCATACGGGCACGGTATTGTTGAAGTATCAAAAGCGCTCAAAATGGCAGGTGTTGATGCACTTGGTGTGGCATTTGCCGAAGAGGGTATGCTCCTCAGGCAGTCGGGCATAAGTTCTCCCATCTATGTGCTCTCAGGCATACAGCACGGAGAGGAAGAACTGCTGATAAACAACAGGTTAATACCGCTGCTGTACGATGCCGGACAGGTTGAACGGCTTGACAGGGCGGCACAACAGAAGAACCTCGGGGTGAACATACACCTGAAGATTGACACAGGTATGGGCAGGCTGGGATTTGTTTACGACGATATCCGCGCCTTTGACAGGGTCATAGGTGCTGCAGAGCACCTCAATATAGCTGGTATTGCAACCCATATATCCGATGCATACAACTCGGCATATTTTACAGGGCTCCAGATAAAAAGGTTCAAAAAGGTTAAAGAATATATTGAATCAAGGCTTTCAAAGGGCATGATCGCCCATGTTGCAAACACGGATACGCTGTTTTATTATCCGCAATCGCATTTCAACATGGTCAGGCCGGGCATAAGCATTTACGGTTACGGTAAAAAGGGACTGACACCGGCAATGCATGTCTTTTCAAGGCTAATCTCGGTTAAGATGCTGAAGAGGGGCTCTTCCATAAGCTATGGAAAGACCTGC
>JAJYJX010000199.1 GCA_021789095.1 bacterium | reverse complement strand
TGTTTTGTATCCCTGTTCTTTAAAGGTGCGGGATAAATCAGGTGTAATCTGTATGGTTTTGTAATGGGAGTCTCCCTTTGTTATTCTTGATTAAATTAGAATAGTTGTTAAAAATACAAAAATCAACTAAAACTATATAATGAAACATCACAAAAATAACATGATGTTAAAACTCTTTGCATAGCTCGAAGATATTTTTGATACCATCCTCGAGACATTTCAAAGATATTTTCTCATTGATACCGTGCATCGAATCGACCTCTTCCTGCGTAAACAAGCATGGTATAAACCCGTACGCCAGTGCCCCCTTTTCCCGGAAAAACCTGGAATCAGTAAAGCCGGCACCTATTATTGGATAAAAAGGCACGCCGGGATGGTTACGCGCAATCACCTTTTTTATGACCTCCATAAACCGATCATCAGACGGTGACAGGCTCGGCTGATGGAACTGCACAACCTCTGTCTCAATATCAGGGTCATCGATTACCTGCTTTAATTCATCGAGGAATGCATCTTTGTCCTGACCTGGCAGGAGTCTGCAATCGAGGACCGCTTCACTTTCTGAGGGGATCACGTTTTCCTTGAAACCGCTCTTCAGGTTGGTGATGGAAATTGTATTTCTCAGGAGTGCGTTGATCTTTTTCATCTTCTTCAATCTGCCCCTTAACAGATTCAGGAACATTCTGTTTACCAACACCGGCATCAGCAGCGGGACCGGGAATTGCATGCCTTTTCCCGCTTCCAGCAGCATTCGCTTCATCTCCGGTAACAGTGTGAACCGCGTCTCATGCCGCGCGATGCGTGCGAGGGCTGCAACAAGCTTGTTGTTGGGGTTCTTATCCGTGGGCATGGATCCGTGCCCAGACTCCCCTTTCGCCTTTAGCTTCAGCCAGAGCGGTCCTTTTTCTCCGAAACAAGGAAGCATCATGTTTCTGCCAAACATATTCTGGATGCCCATGCCTCCCTCGTTCAGCACGAAGCCCGCTGCAACCTTGTCCCAATGATTTTCGACGACCCACTGCGCACCCGATTCGCCCCCTGCTTCTTCGTCTGCATTGGCAAGCATGATGATGTCCCTTTTCAAGGTCACCCCTGCCCGTTTCAAAAGGACAAGTGCCATCAGTTCCATGACCCCCATACCTTTACAGTCTACGGTCCCCCTGCCCCACACGTAACCGTCTTTGATGAGTCCTGAAAAGGGTGGAATGAGCCAATCCTGAGCAACGGCACCGACAACATCCATATGGCTGAGCAGCAACAGAGGCTTCTCACTGCTCTTCGTCCTGATCCTGCAGACAAGATTAGCGCGATGCTCGTTGTAACTGAGCACCTCGGGTTCAAGACCTTCCTTTCTCAATATGCCTGCAAGGAACTCCGCTGCCCGCTTCTCATTACCCGGCGGGTCCGTGGTATCGATCTTTATGTAGTCAGACAATATTTGTGCGGCCTCGGCAACAACCTTATCCCACTGTATTGTATCAGTCATAGGTACTCCGTTGAGGTTGTATAACAGGTGATGCTAAGAAATCCACTCTTTTTGTCGGTTCCCGTAAGCCGGTATTGCGTGCCAGCCAATACAACCTTGCTGAGCTGTTCGATACAGGAGGACCGCTCCTGATATTTTGCGATTAGAGAAGTGCAAAAACACTTGACTAATGTATGTCATTTATTATCTTGTTACACGACGGGCTGTTAGCTCAGTTGGTAGAGCAGCTGACTCTTAATCAGCGGGTCGCAGGTTCGATCCCTGCACAGCCCATTCTTCCATTTTATACCATAAAATGTATTCTGCGATTCATGCGGCGTATTGTTTACCCGTTGTTGTAAGTTTATTCACAATCATGGTATAGATGAAGTGTATGAAGTTAAGATCCGTTCTGTCAGGTTCCATTGCAGGATTGTTCATTGTTGCATTTTTATATCAGTTTGTGCATGTACTGCCCCTTGCGATAAACAGTCTTCAGACTCTCAGGTTCATACCGCTCAGTTATCAACAAAGAAACTTGCTCCATGAAGACCCCCTCGTAACCGAACTCGATAAAAAACTCTGTCTCGAAGGTTCACATGAACAAAAAACTTGTCTTGTCGAACTGCCTTACAGCGACGTCGTCAAAGAAGGACTGGGCAGACATCCATTGGGCGGACAGTGGACGTACCGTATAGAAAAAACGGATTACAATCTTTATCCACGCCATGTTGACTGGGGCTACAGCCGCAACGGCATAATCTATCGGATACTCTTTGACTATAGCTATACGGCGCGTTCGGAACCGTTAGCAGCGATCAACGATTATCCTTGTATTTTCCGAATATCATCCGACAAACATATAGAGATTATTAAAGGGACAACGCATGTTCCCTGAATTGTCTATGTCATTGATAGCCATTTTTATGGTCTGGCTTACGGGGGCTTTAACACTCTTTCTTATTTTTCAGAAAGAATTATCACTCTTGGAAATTACAGGCTACAGCTACCTGCTCGGAAGCGGTATTGTGGCTGTATTCTTGTGCTTAAGCAGTATCATAGGAGGAAAATTATCACTTGTGTCTGTTTTTGTCTTTATGACGTCGGAGGCTGGCATTTCTGCTGCTCTCTGGTTTAAAAACAGACGGACCCAGTTAAAAAAATCCAGATTTACACATCAACCGTTTCGATATTATGAATATTTATTAATTCTGCTCATACTGTTTATAACGACTGCAGTTATTGCGGAAGGTATATCAGGCGAACCAGGATGGGACGCCATATTTACTTATGGATTCGTGGCAAAGACCTTTTTTCTTTCTAACAGGATAGACATGGGCTTTTTTACTGATGCAGCACGGTATGGCTTTGTTCATCTTGATTACCCGCTTTTATTTCCATTGCTCATAACCTGGTGCTATAAGTTCTTGGGTGCAGCCGATCCCCAGATAATTCAACTCATCACTATAGGTTTTTATGTGG
>JAJYJX010000044.1 GCA_021789095.1 bacterium | reverse complement strand
TCAAATAAGCAGCCGGATAAGAAACCTGATCATAAAAGCAAAAATGCCGATTGAATTGGAAGAGGCCATTTCTGAAGCCTTGCATGCGATGAGGGCTCTTTTTGATACTGAATTGCGTGCGTCCATGAGAAGTTCTGCATTGTTCGAATCAAATGCATATACAAGCTTCGCAGGGCAATATAGATCCACGCTTAATATATCCTCTGACGAGATCAGTGACTCTTATAAAGATATAATTTCAAGCAAATTCACTCCGGAGGCGCTGGTTTATTCTTCTGTGCACGGATACGACATAAAAGACATCAGCATGTGCGTAGCTGTTCAGCGGATGATCAATGCAGAATCTTCCGGCGTAATGTACACATCTTGGCAAAAAAAAAATTTACTTCTGATACAGTCTATTTATGGACTCGGACTATACCTTGTAAACGGTTCCGTTATCCCTGACACATTTATTTACGATAAAAACATGCATACCCTGATTTCCACATCGATAAGGGAAAAACCCATAATGCTTAAATGCGATGAATACGGGACTAAAGAAGAAAAGGTAGCACCCGGGTTTATGAGAAACCAGAGTGTAGATAATGATCATATCATAGAACTCTTCCGTATCGGCAGGAGGCTTGAAAAGATTTACGGCACTCCTCTGGATATAGAATGGGTCATTGACAACAAATCTAACATTTATATATTGCAGTGCCGTGCGCAATTCCCTGAAACATTATCGAAACCAGAAAATGCTGATGCATCAAACATTGATATTGAATGGGCCATAGATGAGAATGGAGAATTGTATGTACTCGGGTACAGGGAATTGGATAAAAAGGGTACACGTTTTAAAAAAGAAACCGGCATATCCGTAATACGCAACAAGATAATTTCGGATGGCAAGGGAATAACGGCATCATCGGGAACGTCAGCAGGTACCGCGTTTAATGTAGACACCTCCTTTGATATTATGCTGTTCCCGCCCGGCGGTATTATAATAAGTAAAACTGCAGATCCACGGCTTGCAATATTGCTTAAAAAAGCATCGGGCATAATTTCGCTGCAGGGGCATGTTACAGCCCATCTTGCGACAGTTGCAAGAGAACTGAACATACCCTCATTATTCGGTGTACCCGATATATCGATAGAAAACGGCACAATAATCACCCTGGATGCGAGCAACAAAGTAATATATGAAGGCAGGGTGGAAAGATTACTCAACACTGCCGATGAAAAAAAAGAAATGTCGCCAACAGCCATACTGCTCCGTGGTATACTAAAGGATATCGCCGCTTTAAATGTGCCAAACCCTGTAAACTCCAACACCCAGGCTTTGAAGTGCAGGACCATACATGACATTGTAAGGTTTGTCCATCAGACAGCCATAGAGGAGATGTTTAAAACGTGCGACAATAAGGTATCGAAAGGCTGCAGGGCACGCACTATTATCACCCCTGTTCCAATGAACCTTATAGCATTCGACCTTGGTGAAGGTATTGCGGAGGATGCACCGGAAAACAATGCACCCCTTAAATACGTACTATCAATACCGATGCAGGCTCTATGGCGCGGTATGATCCATAAAGGAATTAAATGGTCAGGAGAAAGAAACATCAATGTTTCTGGTCTTATTTCAGCCATGACGAATTACTTGACTGACGAAAGTACATCCATGCGTGGTCTGGGTTCGCCAAGCTATGTATTTATATCGAAAAATTATCTGAATCTTAACTCAAGGGTGGGATATCATTTTGCTACTGTTGATGCATATATAGGTGAACACCATGAATCAAATTATATAAATTTCAGATTTAGCGGTGGAGCAAATGCACTGGACAGGCGCAGCAGAAGAACTGCGCTCATAGAAAAAATCCTCAATGATGCAAACTATACCTCCCTAAGGACAATGGATATTATTAATTCCCGGATACATAACCTCCCGGAAAAAGAAATGGAAGAAAAACTGGAATTCCTCGGCAGATTATTGGGGTTTGTTAACAGGCTTGATATATCCCTGGTTGCAGATAATGATATCGACAAATATTACAATGCATTTAAAGAGCAGAAATATGATGTGCTTTAACCTTCTACCGTTTATAATGGTGCTGCATGAAGAGCCATAAGTCAAAGTATTACAGGCTGCTCAGGTATAAACTGTTCTTTACGGTCTTTCTTGCAAGTCTTATTCCTTTGGCGGTCATCTATTTTATGAGTTCATCCTACTATAACAAGGCAATACGCAGCAAGATAGAAAGCGTTCTTGTAAACATAGCTGAAAACAGGAAAGATGCCATAGAGCTCTTCTTGAAAGAAAAGACCGAACAGTTGTCTGTTGTCGGTAATCTTTATACATATGATTATTTGAAAAAAGAAAACAATCTTGAAAGAATCTTTGAATCTCTTCAGAAAGAGGGAAAAGATTACGTCGATTTAAGTATTGTGGATCAAAACGGAAAAGCCGTCAGTTATGTAGGACCATATAGCCTGAGAGGCATGAATTACCTCAACGAAAAATGGTTTAAAGAGGCAATGGTCAAAGGTGTTTATAAGAGCGATGTTTTCCTTGGATTCAGAAGGTTCCCGCACTTTATCATAGCTGTTAAAAAACCCTCGGACGGCAAGACGTTCATCCTCCGCAGTACTATAAATATAGACGCACTCAGATCCCTTATGAGGATAGCTGAAGTGGAAGCTCCTGTAGAAGCTTTTATAATAAATGAGGCCGGCATATACCAGATCCCGCCGGCAAATAATGGGATCATTGCTCAAAAATCTTTTATAAATCTCGAACAGCCGGGTTCCGGCACGATAATAAGCGAGGTAACGGATAAAAATAATAACAAATTCTACTGTGCCAAATCGTGGATAGCAAACAGCGACTGGGTCGTTGTGGTCCTGCAGGCCATGAAAAACAATATAGAACCGCTCACGGGAGCGATGAAAGTCGGGAAGGTGCTGTTTATAACCGGTCTTCTGTGCATCTTCATTATTTCGTATGTAGTATCCACATGGTTCACAAACAGATTACATGCTTCGGATATGCAAAGAGCCACTCTTAACAACCAATTGATCCAGGCAGAAAAGATGGCGGCCATAGGCAGGCTGGCTGCAGGCATTGCACATGAAATTAACAATCCTGCAGCAATCATTAATAATGAATCGGGATGGATGCATGACCTGATAAACGATGCGACAGGAAAGGGTTCTCAGATAGACTATACCGAGTTTAGAAGAAGCATAGCCCAGATAAAAAAGCAGGTTGATCGCTGCAAGAACATCACTTCGAGATTGCTCGGATTTTCAAGAAGGGTGGGAGAAGGCGCAGAGCCGGTTAACATAAACCAGTTGCTTGACGAAGCCATATTCTTCCTTGAAACGGAGGCAAAGCATGAAAATATTGCAATCATCAAGGATTATCAGAAAGATATACCCCTGTGGCATGGGAATGCCTCACAGATAGAGCAGGTCTTCCTCAATATCATTACAAATGCAATGGAAGCTATTAAAGGAAAAGGCGAAATAATCCTTACAACTCACGAAAGGAATGACGGCATTGAAATAAGAATCAAGGATAATGGCAACGGCATACCCGAAGAGTACCTCCCGAGAATTTTTGAACCTTTCTTTTCAACAAAGCTGCATAAAGGCGGTACAGGGCTCGGGCTATCGATATGCTATGAAATCGTGAAAGGGTTTGGGGGGAACATATCCGTTGAAAGTAAGCCGGAGAAAGGCACCACTTTTATAATCAGTCTTCCGGCTGATTACGGGAAATTCCAGATATAAAAAAGGGGGTGACAGACTATGGAATATATAAACATATTGCTGGTCGACGATGAAATTGAATTTGTTGAGACTCTTGCTAAAAGGCTTAACAAACGGGGGTTTAATGTATCGTATGTAACAAGCGCAAAAGAGGCCATAAAACGAATAAAAAACGAACCCTACGATGTAGCAATAATTGATGTAAGAATGCCTGAAATGGACGGGATCACATTGCTCGGTGAAATAAAACAGATGCAGCCCCTTTTGGAGGTCTTACTGCTGACAGGCTATGCCTCCATTCAGTCAGGTATAGAAGGAATGAAAAAGGGTGCGTTCGATTACCTTATGAAACCTACGGATATGGATGAACTTGTTAAGAAGATCAGGGATGCATATGAAAGGAAAAAGCAGCAAGACGATAAAATAAGCAAGGCTGAGGTCAGGACTTCATTCCCAAAACCTGGACAACAATACTGATAACCCTTGACAGTCATGGTGTTATCCTTTAGGAAAATTGTATACTGTATACAATATCTGGAGGTGTGAATAATGAAGAAATCACTCCTTGAAAGACTGGAAGCATTTGCAGCTGCAGTAATATTTTTTTTTATTTTATTCCCTGCAAACCTTTTTGCTGCTGAAAGTGAAAGGCCTCTTTCATTCATTGCGGACACAAAAGGGCTTTCCGGTTTCTGGCTTTGGTATGCTAATCTCTACAATACAAATAAGCTTTACTGCGCCCTTGTGACAATCATTATTGTTCCTGTTACGGGCCTGGCAATCGGTATACTTGCTGATCTTATAATGAACAACATCGGGATCGATCTGCGGACAAAAAAACACTGAGGAGGATTTATGAACTGGCTTTATATCCATATGCCCATATCCGGTGTATTAATATCCTGGCCGGGCCTGATTATACTTGGTTTTGGTGTTGGTGTTATCGGCGGCTTTTTTGGAGTCGGTGGCGGGTGGCTTGTTACACCAGGCCTTAACATCCTCGGGTTCCCCATGAGTTTCGCCATTGGAACAGACCTTACACAGATGTCCGCAAACTCCATAATATCCACCATGAGGCATTCAAAATTCGGGAATGTTGATTATAAACTAGGGACTATAATGATAATAGGTACACTTGTAGGAGTTGAACTTGGCGCGCGTATAGTCATATACCTGGAACATATCGGACTTGTAGGCAGTGTACTCAGATACTGTTACATGATCTTGCTTACATTTATTTCATGGACCGTGTTTGTTGATATATCTAAGCAAAAAAAACAGTTTACAGTCGGTGCAACAGAGGAAACCGCTGTCGGCATAGACTGGTATAAGAGATTACACAGGATAAATGTCCCGCCAATGATACATTTTAAGACAGCCGGCGTATATTGTTCTTTATGGCTGCCTGTTTTGATCAGCTTTTTTATAGGTCTTATCTCGGGTACACTGGGGATAGGAGGAGGGCTTATTGTTCTTCCTGCATTTATATATCTCATTGGCTGCCCTACTCACGTTGCTGTAGGTACAAGCCTTTATGGGGTCATGTTTTCAGCACTGTACGGCGCCTTTACGTATACCTTGAAAGGCAGAACGGAATTGCTTGCAGCCCTCATCATGTTAATAGGTTCTGCTGTTGGTGCACAGATTGGAACAACAGCCACTAAATATATAAAGGGGTTCGCCATAAAGTATGCTTTCGGCCTGGCTGTCATAGGTGTATTCATTTCAATTTTATTAAAGCAAGTTGCAAGTAAATTCCCGCAGTACGGGAACATATGTACGGGTATTTCAACCGGTATACTTTTTGGTCTGGTTATTATACTATGCACATTTATAACTGTCAGACTGGTCCAGGGGGTAAGAAAAGAGTTAAAGAGCAAAAAAGCGGCGATGAAAAATGTTTAGGAAGGATATGATTTGCCCTATAGTCGGCAGAACCAATGATTCATAGAATTTTAAACAGGCTGCGCACCCTTAAACATACATATACTTCGGCAAACAGGCTGTACAGTATAAACCCGCATTCTTTAATAATTGAGAAATACCACTATTTCCAGGAATTGTTGCACTACAACAATGATATTCTGAAACTTACCGGCGAACTGGAGGATAAACTTCCAGGCAACGATCCCTTCGGTATAGATTTCATAAAATCTGCGGCAGATAAGATAAATTTATGCACATTCCAGATGATAAAATCCCTTAACCATGTAGCCGGCAACCGTTATATGCCTTTATACGGCGTACTTGATCGGGTAAACGGCAGGATCCAGCAGGCGTTGAAAATTGATCACGCACCGTCAACGCAGAAATTTGTTATCCCTTATCATGAGATAACCAGGGATATGCTGGATGACGTTGGCGGCAAGAATGCCAATCTCGGCGAAATAAGAAACAGAAAAGGACTGCCCGTGCCCGACGGTTTTGCCATAACAACGCATGCCTACGATATATTCATGAAGAACAATGAGCTGTACGAAAAAATTCATAAAAAATTAAGCATTCTTGATCTTGCGGATCAGGATACTATAGATACAATCAGCAAAGAGATACAATCAATGATCCTCAAGGCGGATGTTCCGGACAGCCTCCTTAATGCCATAAACAGCGCTTACGACAAATTAGCACGTTCTGCAGAAAGAGATGTCCGTGTTGCAGTAAGAAGCAGTAATGTAAACGAAGACGGAGCACTCTCATTTGCAGGACAATATACAACTGTGCTTAACGTAAGCAAAGAATACGTGCTGCCGGCTTACAAACAGATAATTGCCAGCCTTTATTCCCCGCCTGCTATCGTGTACCGCGCCCATAAAGGACTGATAGACACTGATCAGCGAATGGGGGTCGGCTGCATGATAATGATCGATGCAGACACTGCAGGCATTATTTATACAAAGGATCCGAATAATCCTGGCAATAACACTGTTATAATAAATGCCGTAAGAGGATTGGGCAAACCAGCAGTTGATGGAACCGTTACACCCGATGTCTATATCGTTGATCGCATCACCCTGAAGGTGCTGGAGAAGCATAGTGCAGAAAAATACAGCATGCTTGTCGCAGCCCCGTTAAACGGGGTTGATACCGTTGCCGTTGATGAGAAGGAAAAAAACAAACCGTGCCTGTCCGATGATCGGGTTGGTATCATTGCTGAAAAAGCGCTGCAGATAGAAAATTATTATACCTCTCCTCAGGACATAGAATGGTGTACTGACAAATCAGATCAATTTTTCATTCTTCAAACAAGACCGTTAAGATTCTCTCCAGGTATTGCAGGGAGTAGAAAGAAGTACAATGAATATCCCGTGCTTGTTGACGGCGGAAGTGTAATTTGCCCAGGTATTGGCATGGGGAAAGCATTTGTTATAAAGGATGAAAAAGACATCAATAATGTACCTGCGGGAGCGGTACTTTTAGCACCGCATTCATCGCCGGCACTGGTAAGGGTCATGGACAGGATCAACGCCATTATTACCGATACAGGCGGTGTAGCGGGTCACATGGCTTCAATGGCAAGGGAGTTTAACATACCCAGTATTACCGATACAAAATCAGCCACATCGGTAATAAAAACCAATGACGAAATTACGGTTGATGCTGACTCAGCCTATGTTTACAGGGGCATTGTCAAACAGCTTGTAAAGAAAGAGCAATCAAACCGGGCATTTATGAAAGATACACCTGTGCATAAATTGCTTCAAAAAGTATCACAGCACATAACACCTTTGCACCTCACGGATCCGATGGACAGCAAATTTGAACCTGAATTTTGTGATACCATACACGATATAACAAGATACTGTCATGAGAAAGCCATAGCAAGCATGTTCTCCATCTGTGACGGTATATCGGACGCTGTACCCGCAATAAAGGTAGGTATACGTTTACCGGTTGATCTCTATGTACTGGATATCGGGGGTGGAATCGAGGGAGAGCTGCATAAGGGCAAAATTAAAATGCATAACATCGCTTCTGCCCCGTTTTATGCCTTTATGAAGGGTATGACGCATAAAGATATAAGGTGGTGGGAACCACGCAGGTTTGATCTGAAAGGATTCTTTTCAGTTATATCTTCAAGTACAACACGCATTGTTGAGCATGAAAAACCCATCGGTGAACGTACCTACGCAGCTGTTTCAAAATACTATTTCAATTTTAACTCAAGGGTAGGTTATCATTTCAGTACCGTGGATGCCTACTGCGATGATGTCAAGAGCAACAACTATATTACATTTTACTTTCAGGGCGGTGCATCCGAAGATATACGAAGGCTAAGGAGAGCAAAGTTCCTTACAAACGTACTTAATTCTCTCGGTTTTGTCACAGAAACAACCGGTGATCGCATCACGGCACATATGAGAAAATATGGCAGAAAAGTGATAGAGGAAAAACTGGATCTGCTTGGCAGATTGACACTGTGTGCACTGCATCTGGACATGCTCATGACAACAGATGCAAGCGTTGAATGGTTTACCAAAGCCTTCCTTGAGGGTAACTATAATTTTGAGTTTAACCCAAAAAACGCATTTGCAAAATAAGACTTAACCAAAAAAAATTACTGTCTTTAAGACTTACACCCTGAATGGAAATCTGGATTCCCGATGTCTCGGGAATGACATCATGGTAAGAATTATTTCTTTTTCTTCTTCAGCGCGCTTTCTTTTATCAAAAGATTTTTTTCGCCAAGCAACCCGAACCTTAGCCATTTAAACCCGAACTTCAGCAGTTCCGGATCGTCAACCCGGATCCTCTCTTTAAGTCCTTCGTCCACCTCAAAAAGATTCAAGAAACTACTGTTAAAAACAAAGCCCCTGAATTTATCAATATTGTAACAGGTCATATAAAACATATCTATGACCGATTTGTCCGGAACCTTGTTACCCCAGCTACTTTCGGCATTGACAATCTGGTTGAACAGCTGATTATACGTGTCATACGGAATCAAGCCCTGATCCTCAAACCAATCCTCAACAATCCACTCCTTACCTTCTTTTAACCCAAGACAGAAGTCTTCTCCAACGATGAGTTTGTACTCATCGTCTTCGATATCCTTATCAAGCGGATACATCCTGCAGGACCACGGCCTATCTTCATATATACTGCATCCGCCATTTGTCAGAAATGGACAGGATTTATCTTCATCATCTTTCATCTTCAGCAGAACCACGGGCAAACTGAAGCTGCTGCTCACAAGAGCTTTTGTATATTTTTTCAGGAATTCGTCTGATTGCACCCCGGTTCTGTTCTTCATACGAAGAACATCGTAAGGCGTCAAAAATATGTTCACATTCCTGCAGCACCTCGTGAAGCACTTTAATCCTTTGTGACACGAAAATCTGAACTTGCTGTAAAGTGTTATACTCATACTGTTCCTTTCTTATATCTGCATAATTTCATTCAAAAAAGTTTGTACATAATCATCGAGCATGGCTGCATTCCCTGCCATCAGCATATCAAGCTGTTTTGTGTAAATAGTCAACCTTCCCAGCATGTCCATGATTATTTCAAATTTTTCCCGGCCGCATTTTGTGCATATGGCACTGACGATATCCTCTGTCTGCTTTACATTGAACTTATACTTTTTCAGAATTCCGGCAATGAGTTGCGCCCTTTTCATCCTTCGTTCAAGGTCGGCGCCGCCGCCCTGAAAAATAAACCTGATGTAGTTGTCATTTGCTTTTTGTGTACAGAGCCCTTCTATGGTTGATATGTGATACCCCATTCTTATATTGAAGTTCATGTACTCCTTGCTTATTAATGCAAGATTTTTCTCGTACAGCCTTTCCTGTAACTGAGGATTTGCCATGGTATTCATAAGCACCGAGAAAAAACCATTTTTATTCACGGGTCTGGTGTCGATACGCTCCAGTTTAATCCCTTTCCAGAAAGCCAGAAAGGGAATTGATACGATTGAGGACTCCGAGATATCTTTACTATCTTTAAGTCCCCCCCCCAGATCTATTATATAAATCTCGAACTGGGATGGTGTTTTAAGTTTCATTGCGGAAACATTGTCAGTTGATACATGCTGTGCAATAATAAACATTTCATTCATGGATGCCTGATGTGCGAACCTTATAATATCATGCAGTGTGCGTATGGAACCTACGCTGAAATTTGGACTGTAGGGATCTATCAGGTTCAAAGGTGTGATATATTCAAGAATCTTTTTCATGATAACCAACACCGGCGTATCCCTGAATATGCCCTTTTTCTCATGGGGCTGTCTAACCAGCTCTTCGACATACCCTTCATATATGCATCCATGGTCTGCGTCCACGCTCACCATCATACCATTCCTGAGTACCGAGGCGGCATTGACGGCGTTCACTATTGCCGGAATCTGAAACTCCCTTGCAAGTGTTGCCATATGGCCTGTTGGACTTCCTATCTCTGTAACTATTGCTTTCGCCCTGTTCATAACACTAACAAACTTTGGAGATGAATACCTTGCAACCATAATGCCCCCGTTGGGGAAATGCACAATATCTTCTTCTGTATCAATAAAGCAGACAGGGCCGAATCCAATTCCCGCTGCTGCCGTTTCCGCACCACTTACCAGCAGCTTGTGCTTTGTCGTATCTATATGAATATCCGGCATACTGCGTTTGAACATTATAAGTGGAGATGTCTGAAGTATAAAAAGCTTTCCATCCTTGTCGTATGCCCATTCAACTATCTGAGGATGCTGATAATGGGTCTCTAGTATCTTTGCACAACCCGCAAGCTCCCTCAGCTGTTCTTCAGTAAGAGACGGTACATCCATCTTGTCTGCCGGCACATCATCTTCCGTTGTACTACCATCATTTTCTTTCATAACAAGCATATGTGCCTTATGTTCTGTCTTTGACTCAATGATGCTGTGCTCCTGTTTTGACACTTCAAAAATATCCGGCTGGATATTGCCTTCGACAATGTATTTACCAAGTCCCCAGATTGAGTTTATAACGATCGTGTTCTTTTGCGGGTTAACTGGATTAATCGTGTGCATAACGCCGCTTGATTTTGCATTAATCATAACCATGCAGCCGACACTCATGGCTATGTCATCCTCCTTAAATCCCCTGTTGGTAAGATAAAAAAGGGCTCTTGGCGCATATTTACTTGCCACTATTTCCTTGTAGTACACCGGGATATCATGTGCGTGCACACCAAGGAATGTTGAATACTGGCCTGCAAAGCTGAACTCTGTACCTTCGCCGACTGCACTGCTTCGCACAGAAAATAAAACATTACTGCCGTACTTTTTTATATACAGGAGAGTCTTGTTCTTTATCACCTGTTCAAGCTCCGGCTCTAAAACGGCATCCCTTACCATTACCTGAATCTGTTTGCTTATCGTAACCGTATTTTTAAAATCATTTGTGTCCAGTCCTGACAGCATATACTGAATTTTCTTCTCAAGTTGATTATACTCGAGGAACTTCTTATACGCATAAGCCGTTACTACAAAGCCTTCAGGTACAGGCAAACCGAGTCTGTTTTTAATTTCACCTATGTTCGCGTTCTTGCCTCCAACACTGTCGAGCTTCCCCTTCTCTATATCTCCATACATCAGGACCAGCTCATCAACCGGTATATCCTTGCGCCTTGACAATATGCTGTTCATGCTTGATTTAATATTATCATAGACCCTGCCAAGGGGTTGGTATTTATTTTCAGAAAGTCTGTTTAGCCTGTTTGTTATCTTTTTTACAAGTGAGAGTATTGCTTCCACATTTAAACGCAGGTACCCGATTTCAAAGACCTCCTCACCTGATGATTTCTCTTTTAACTCTGCCATAATCCTTAGAACGAGCTCGTTGTCAGACAATAGTTTAAGATAATCGGTATATTTTTGCTGCAGAACAATTTTACCAAGGGATAATTTTTCTTTAAACAGATTTATTGGCAGTTTCAAGCAAACCTCTGTTCTTATTAAAATTGTATACTATCTTAACTGAAATTTAAAGATAATTTATGTATGGAGAAGGGTCATTGCAAGCTTAACCGCCACAATTACGACAGCAATGAAGGCAATCAATGAGAAGAGCATCCTTACATTCGGCCCTCCGGCTTTTCTTGTAAACGATGCGCCTATAACAGATCCTATTGCTGAGCTGATAAGGATTGAGACAACCAGAACGAGATCAATATTGCCCTGAAGCGAGTATGTAAATGCCCCATATGCAGCGGTAAAAAGGATGCCAAAAAGGCTTGTTCCCACAGCAATAACTGTCGGGCATCCAATGATATATATAAGTGCCGGCATCATTATAAATCCGCCGCCAATGCCCATAAAGCCGCTCAGCATCCCGACTGCAAATGCAATGCCCGCAATTACCCACACGGAAATACCTGAAATGCCGGACGCAGGAAAACTGATCATTGGTTTAATCTTTAATGCCCTTATTCTTTTCACACTCGCTGATGCCTCAGGTTCGCCTGAAACAGGCGCACCCATGGCTGCCACTTTTGTCATCTTCCTTGTTTTCAGTGACTCTCTGAATATGGACAATCCGATTAAACCTAACATAACTATATAGGCAAGGCTCAATACTATTTCGAGAAGATCTATGTGATATCCAAGTCTTATTAATAAAATATTCTGCAAATTTTTGATTTCAGTGAGAAGCTTTGCACCCGTATTGACCCCGAGGGCGGTTCCTGCAATCATTATCAACCCGAGTTTATAATCTATATTACCATATTTGCTGTGTCTTATAGTTGAAGCTACTGTAATACCGGTAAGCAGGGAAAGGCTTGAGCCGACTGCAATAGGATAGGGTACACCAAAAATAGCATTCAGCATTGGTGTGATAAGAAAGCCTCCTCCAACACCGAAGAAACCCGCCATACTTCCCACAAGAAAGCCAAATGCCAGCATCCATAAAAGATTAACCTGGACATGGGCAATAGGAAGATATGCGTTGAACATTTTTCAATGGCCTCCACCTATGTGTATCTTGAATATTTTTTCCAGCAACATTATACAGAATGTTACAAATGCACCTATTACCGCAGGTGCAAAAACACTTAATGTAATATAAAGCCAATGGGCATGAAACCCTTTACCCGGGGTTGTACTTTGCGATATATCCGCTATCCAGTTTAAGATATTCATTTATTCAGTTTTATTCTGTCCCGTATACTGTATAATGCATTATTTAAACAGGGACGGTTGGGTACCCCACTCCTCCCTGTTCGTTAAGCATTGTTTCTCATAACTCACCTTTTTCTTCTCCTTAATCTTAATAAACAGGAATCCATACCAAGGCTGAGCCAGTGGATACTTTACGCAACATTCTTTGTTTCTATCGTCTCAGACGTTGTTTCCGCAACAGGTTCACTCAAACCGGCGTACCTGGCATAGACAATAGCTGCAAATCTATAGATAAGGTGCGCAAATTTTGAATACGGGAAATAAGCTATAAGGAAAAACACTAAAACAAGGTGAACAAAATAAGACCAGTAAGCAGCAGATGCATAACCCGACAGCCTTACGAGTTCTGTAAGCAAACCCGTTATACCTATTGCATAAAGCACGATCAGGAAAAGCCAGTCATAATAATAACTTTCTCCGGATTTATCTTTTCTGACCAGTCTGTTATACACCGCTATGGTACACCCTGTAATAAGTGCAACTGCGCCGATGTTCGCGAGTATCTTAACGGGGTTTGTCAATTTCAGCGGCAGTTCAAGCCCGAACACATATAACCCGAAGAACACTATCGTTGTAACAGCAAACAAAGCCAGAAAGCCGTAGAATACTATAAGATGGCCTGAGTACCTTATATTATTAGCATCGCATTTTTTAAACTTGTTATGCGTCAAGACCTCTTCGGCGGCCAATACAATGCTGTTCACTATACTTGTTTTGCCATACTGTTTTCCCTGTAGATTATTTTTATTCATATTCTTCCAAAACCTTGTAATGCCAATGGCCGTTGCCGCAGCGACAAGGACACTCACCGTTATAAAGATCGGGTCAACATAGAGATGCGGAAGAAATTTTGCAAACACAATATCACCGGCTGGTACAGATGACAGATTACCAAGGTGTGCAAGTATAATCAAAAACAGTATTACGGGTGCGGCAAGAAGCAGAGGCAGGTATTTTGCACTGCCAAGAGCCTTCCCCATAAAACCTGGAAACGCATAATGCCTGAAGCTGTAATTCCTGATGGCGCCCATAACCTCTCCAGGCTTCGCCCCTCTTGGACAATAAACCGAGCAATCACCGCACTGATAGCATCTCCACACATCGGGATCGGACAAAAGCCTGTCTTTTAAACCCCATTGCGCCCATATCATTTCTTTACGGGGAAAAGGCTTTTCGTCCGATGACAGGGAACATACCACAGAGCAGGTGGCGCATTGATAACACTTTTTCAACGAACTGCCGCCTAACCTTGTTACGTCTTTTATAAAATCAATATCACTTTCTATTACATTATCAGCCATGTTTACCTCTTTTAAAAGCTCTTATATGGATTGGGGCCCAGTTCGGTAACCTTTGCCATGAAATCATTCATTACTGTCGGTATTTTATCATAATCTGAAATGGCAAGTTCCATAACCTTAACCCTTTCAGGCTCGAGAACAAGTCTCTGCAACACCTCTTTGAGATTTTCCATTCTTCTGTTGGCAAGTTCGCTTCCCTTTATAAAATGGCACTGATAATCATCGCCGTACTTGCATCCAATAAGCATTATCCCATCTATGCCTCTTGAGAGTGCATCGGCTATCCATACAATATTAACAGATCCAAGGCACCTTACCGGTATAATTCTTACATTGGGATTGAATATAGTGCGGTTCATGCCTGCTATATCAAATGCCGGATAAGCATCATTTTCACATGCAAGTGCAAGTATCCTGAGTTTTTCTTCTTCTTCTCCCGGGACCTCTATGGATTTTAGCATTGAAGATATAATATCCACTGAGTAGTTCTCA
>JAJYJX010000198.1 GCA_021789095.1 bacterium | reverse complement strand
AATTTTGTCGTAGTGCGGTTTCACACTACTTTCTTATTTGTAACCTACTGTTAAATCAACCTTTTTATTTTCGACTCAAATAAGTGGGAAACTCAGGAAATTGCTCCTTGCTGCTGTCTGCACAGGTGTGGCTCCATACTTCAGGGCGGTGATGGTCTATATACCGTTGATATATTTCGTTCTTTACCTGCTGCTCGCACAACAGCCTGTAAAAAAACGCATCGCGCATATAGGGATGTTTGCAGTGGTTTTTATGCTTATGATAACTCCGTGGATTGTCAGAAACTACGTCCGTTACGGGTATGCTGGTTTCTGCGGTATACAGGATATAAACCTTTATTACTTCAGGGCAACCGGCGTCGCTGCACAGCTTGAAAAAAAGCCGTTTCTTGATGTGCAGATGGAATTCTATAATGCCGTGCCCAAAGGTTTATCGACAGGCAAAGAATTCAGTTTTTACAGAGACCGTGCAATGGGCATAATTCTAGCTCATCCGCTTACTTACCTGGATGTTGCACTCAGGGGAGCGTTCAACCTTCTGTTCGCTCCGGAGCGCTACGGCGTTTATATGCTTACAGGCCATTTGACTGACTACAAACTCTCAGGATTACTCTGGGATCGTTTCAGCATCAAGAGCATTGTAAAAAAGTTTGCTTCGTCCCCCCCGCTCATTCTCTCTCTCCTCATCTATCAGGTCTTATTTACGTTGGGTGCGATTGTTTTCGCGATAGACGGGATTATTGTTTCATTGAGGAAGGGAAGGTATGCCGGGCTCATGATCATTCTGTCGATTCTTTGTTATTTTATTATCGTATCTTCAGGTCCTGAAGCGGATGCACGGATGCGTATACCTCTGCTGCCGTATGGGTTGGTCCTCTCTGCTCTTGCCATCAACAATCTGTACCAAAAAATACATTTGAAAAAAAACGTACCAAGAAATGAACGCGGAAAGTCTGCGTGACACCCGGGTGAAGCACGACGAGGTAAAGCACCTACCTGCGCCCGGATGACTTGGTCACCAGCCATTGGTAGATCCGCAGCATAGCTTCATCCATCCGTTCCGGATGCCACTGGACACCGAGTACGTGCAGGAAGTCCCTGTGCTCTATGGCCTCGATGATACCATCGTCTGCTTTTGCAGAAACCACGATATCTTTGCCCGGCGCTTTTACCGCCTGATGATGGCTCGTGTTCGTGGTTACCGCTTTTTTCCCGAGAATACCGTATAAAATTGTGTGCGGTTCTAAAGTAATTCTGTGATCGCCTTTTGAATGGTCACGGCTTGCCGGAGCCTGTTTTTTAATGTCCTGATAGAGGCTGCCGCCTGCTATGACATTGATAAGCTGCATGCCCCCGCATACACCGAGGACCGGAATACCCCTCTTTAAGGACTCCATATAAACCGCCGATTCAAAGGCCGTTCTCTCCGGTATCGTTGTCAGTTCCATCAGGGGCTCCTCGCCGTACATTGCCGGCGGTATATCGAAGCCCCCGCCGGTGATAACCAGTCCGTCGATCCGTTCAACAAGTCCCTGTATCCTTGCCGTATCAGTAAGCACGACCGGTATACCGCCCGCGTGTTCGACAGCCTGCGTGTAAGCCTTATAAATAAAAAATGACGGACGATTGTTGATTTCACCTGCGTCCGCGGTGATACCTATGAGAGGTACCCTCTTTTTCTGCTCCATGCGGAAAGTATATGCCCTGTGACAGGGTTATTGCAAATTATATTGTTCTGTATTATCTTATTTCATTCATGAACCCTCTTATAGCAATTACCTATTCATTCCTGTTCGGCCTGCTTCACGGCATACTGCCGGATGAGCATACCTGGCCCATTACCTTCAGTTATGCCATTGGCGGCGGAAGCGGCAAAGAGGGTATGAAGGCTGGACTTTATTTTTCCCTTGCATTCACCATCCAGAGGGCAATAATATCAGAGCTCGCTTATCTTGCCCTCGCCCCTTTTGTGTTCACAATAAACAGGTATATCTATCTGATCGTCGGCGCTGTAATGTTTGCCGCTGGCATAATCGTGCTCAAAAAGAACGTATATCCGCACCTCCACGTGCTTGGTCACCATCATGAGGATGCCACGCACATGGAAAAAAACTTAAAACTGCTGAGTACAAACTGCGAAGACTGTGAACCCGGAACATCTGCTCCTCCAATCAAATGGACACTGGTTCACGGGTTTGTTGCAGGGTTTGGCTTCGGAGGGTTTGCGTTGTTTGTCAATACCGTTGCAGCACCTGCAATGCCGGGTGCATGGTTCGGCTTTTTACCGGGTCTTTTATTTGGAGTCGGGACTATGCTTATGCTGATCATCGTCGGTGCATTGTTCGGTATGTCCCTCAAATGGGTCCATTCACTTACAGAGAATGATATCAAAAAGATCGGTGCCGAGACAGGCGGCAGGACCTTGTTCTTCGGAGGCATACTTTTCATGATAGCGGGTGTTTTGACCGTTATGGGGATCGATATAAAGCTGCCTTTTATATCCGACTATACCCTGATCACATTCTTTATGATCGGGGTCGCAATACCTGCGTTTGTATATTCATACAGGCGGGTTGTTAAGGCAAAGAAGCTCAAGCAACAGTGAAAAAGTACGTCCCGGCACGAGAGAGGAAAGCGTTGGTTGACCCTGACCATAAAACATCATACAGGGAAATAGAGTGAACACCGTGAACACTCAGATCATATATGGAGGACATTCCACGGTCTTGATACAGATGGGCAAGGCGGCTATTCTTACAGACCCGAATTTGAGCAAACGAATCTGGACTATCCGGAGAAAAAGCAAGCCAGGGCTCACGCAGGAACACCTGGAGGCCGTTAACCTCATACTGGTATCCCACGGGCATTATGATCATCTCGATCTTCCAACAGTGAAAAGGTTGAAGAGAAACGCTGTCGTTATTGTACCAAGAGGACTGAGCAGATATTTTGTACGTTACGGATTTACTGATG
>JAJYJX010000197.1 GCA_021789095.1 bacterium | reverse complement strand
CTAATCCGGTCGGTACGATATTCACCCAGCAGGGCAGGTCTTTGCCAAGGCCGGACGCGATTGTCTGGCCTGAAACAATCGAGCAGGTCCAGAGACTTGTAGGGCTTGCAAATGAACACAAAATACCGCTTATTCCTTACGGCAGCGGCTCGGGCGTGTGCGGCGGTGCCAATCCTGCAGGCAGGGGGATCATCGTTGACATGAAAAAGATGGGCCGCGTCAGAAACCTTGATCCATACTCCCTGACAGTAGAGGTTGAGAGCGGTCTTATAGGCGAGCTGCTCGAAAGGGATCTTAATGCAAAGGGATACACGCTTGGGCATTTCCCGTCATCGATATGGTGCTCCACAGTGGGCGGATGGCTTGCTGCACGTTCCGCAGGCCAGCTTTCATCACGGTACGGCAAGATAGAGGACATGGTGCTGGGCATAGAGGTCGTTATGCCGGACGGGGGACTACTGAAAACAAAGGTCACGCCGCGCTCCGCAACGGGCCCTGATTTCAAGCAATTGATCGTCGGCTCGGAAGGCACACTCGGCATCATAACATCGGCAACACTGAGGATAAACCCGTACCCGGAATCAAGGAGGTTCAGCAGCTTCATGTTCCACAAAGTCAAGGACGCGCTCGAAGCTATACGGGAACTTATGCAGACAGGCATAAGGCCTGCTGCCGTAAGGCTCTACGATGAGATAGACACGTTCATGATAGGCTCGGGCAAGGGCAGCAAGAAGCTGCTTTCTTCAGAGGCAGAGGAAGAACACGAAGAAAGCTTTAAAAAGGCCGTGATGAAAAAGGCCGAACGCGTGGTGCTTACGATACCGGCTGTTGTCAACAGCGTGATAAAACTGCTGCCAGCAAACAACCTGCTTATACTCACCTTTGAAGGCAAGCCGGATATTACAGGGGTCGAACAGAAAATGGCAATGAAAATTATGCTTTCTCACGGCGGCAAGGGCATGGGAGAGGAGCCGGGCAAGTACTGGTGGGAGCACAGGTATGATGTTTCATTCAACCTTTCACCCCTATACAGCATGAAGGCGTTTGCAG
Source organism: bacterium (assembly GCA_021789095.1). Lineage (GTDB taxonomy): Bacteria > JAMCPX01 > JAMCPX01 > JAMCPX01 > JAMCPX01 > JAJYJX01. The sequence goes on along the minus strand of JAJYJX010000197.1, from coordinate 1,959 downwards.
ACACCGTAGAGGTCGCAACAACATGGGACAAACTATTGCTCCTGTATGATCGTGTGAGGGCTGCCATAGGAAGGCATGCGCTGGTAATGGCTCACTTTTCGCACATGTACCAGGAAGGCGGGTCTATCTATTTCACATTTGCGGCATCAACAGACGAGGAAAAGAAAGAGGCGCTCTACAGGGCAACCTGGAAAGACGCGCTCGATACCGCAATAGACGTCGGTGCGACAATCAGCCACCACCACGGCATAGGCATGCTCAAGGCGCAGTGGATGGACAAGGAGCACGGAAAAGCAATGGAGATCTACAGGCAGTTGAAAAAGATTGTGGACCCCAACAACATCATGAACCCCGGCAAAATGGGGCTGTAGGATTATCCCTTCCCGTCATTCCGCACTTGCTGCGGAATCCAGTCCTTTAAATTCTCTTTACCCCGTTAGAAAATTCCTGTCATTGCATACACATACTCTCGTCAGCGCAATCTGTTTAATCACAATATTGGTGTGTGCTCCAATTTCTTAACGGGGTTGACATCATACGAATTTTTAGCGTATACTATGCATCGGGAGGTATCATGAAGTCAAAGGTACTTGTTCCGGTCGAAACGATAGAACAGAAAATCCTGCTCATCCGGGGACAGAAGGTAATGCTGGATAGGGATCTGGCTGTACTCTATGGTGTAGAAACCCGCGTTTTGAACCAAGCTGTACGCAGGAATATAGATCGCTTTCCTAAGGACTTTATGCTGGTTCTTACCCGAAAGGAGATCCAGAGGATATCACAATTTGTGATATCCTCTGAAGGAATGGATACCTTAAAATTTTCAAAAAGTGTGTATGCCTTTACAGAAAATGGTGTAGCTATGTTATCTAGCGTACTGAACAGTAAAAAGGCTGTACAGGTCAACATCCAGATCATGCGGACATTTACAAAATTACGGGAGATTATATCTGCCAACAAGGATTTATCCAGACGGCTGGACGAACTGGAAAAAAAGTATGACAATCAATTCAGAGTTGTTTTTGATGCCATTCGTGAACTTACGTCACCTCCCGAACCCAAACACCGCAGGATAGGATTCTTATGAAATTGTTTAATTGCCCTTTTGCAAGAAAGTAGTTATGAAGGTACGCTACTTTGAAGATTTCGCTACGTTTGTAAGATTTACCGGGATGTTGATAGAAGGTACCGACTGGGACAGGGTCGGCATTCACCCGGACTACGAGAACGGTACATTTGATATCCATCGGCTCCAAGAACTCAAAGATTTCTGCGCAAAAAACCCGAAGTATCATATCCTGACTAATACTTCGGACGGTGACGATTTTAGCGACGAAAATACCATGCCTCCTGTAACTATCACAAATGAGATAAGGTTTGTTCACCCCGTTAGAGATTTATAATATGTACTACACTTATGTGCTTATTAGTTTGAAAGACAAACATCTTTATACCGGCTCTACCAACGATCTACGGAAACGCTTGATGGAACATAATTCTGGAAAAGTATTTTCTACAAAGTATAGATGTCCGTTTGAACTCATTTATTACGAGGCTTGCTTGAACGCGCAAGATGCAAGAAGTAGAGAAAAATATTTAAAAACGGGGATGGGAAAGCGATATCTAAAAAACAGGCTCAAGCGTTTCCTATCTCTAACGGGGTAAACAGGCTGGAGTTCTATTTGGGTAACGGGTCCAAAAAACCAGCAGAGCTATTCCATAGGACTGGATAAGCGTTGCGGTAAAGCATTTAATTTATGTTGCTTGACGGGATAAGAAGTGTGGGATATTTTAATTGTAGCTTAAACATAAATGAGGCAACTTAAACCAGTAAACACTATGAAAGAGTTAATAACAGATATAAGGGTCGGCGACTGTCTTCACGTGCTGAAAAGTTTTCCGGATAATTATTTTAATTTAATCGTTACTTCCCCCCCGTATGCGGACAGTAGGGTAAAG
>JAJYJX010000043.1 GCA_021789095.1 bacterium | reverse complement strand
CCGATGTATACAACTGGTCGTATGAACCGTTCGTTTTTAAAGAGTATATCGAAATGTACGGCACGGATACATACTCGGCGGACGACGACTACACGACAATAATAGTCCGGGGGAATGTTATTGCAAATTTTTTAAATTATCCGCTTCTGCCTCCAGCACTCAGGGATACGATAAATGACGAGATCTCAAAGGTTTTATGTTCACGTATAGAGCCGAATTTTATTGCCCTCTACACCGGACTTGAACAATACGTTCAAGCGCACACAAAAAATAGTTAAGCTCCACGTCATGACTGTTTTACACTTGACTTATTGAATACGCACAATATATTTTACATAAGTATAACAGGCTGTAAAACCGTTGGAAACTTTTTAGGGTGAGCCTGATCTTTCGGAAGGGTAGTAAGTTTTAAATATCAAAATTTCTAACGGTGTAAAAAGGAGGTAAGTTTATATGATTTTCCTGGCAGGTTTATTACTCCATTCAATGCTTATCACGGCGCAGCAGAGACCGGTCATAGAATTCCGTGTTACCAATGCGTATGTCACGTATGAGGCACATGAAACCAATCTGGGGTCTGCCCTAAAAACGGTAATTGGACGCAATGATGACCTTTCCATTAAACTGCTCGCCTCTCCTGAAAGCGCTGCAGCAAAGCTTATGATCTCGTCCTCTGGATTTAAAACCGACAGACCTATGAGAGACTGGTCGGTAAAAACGCTGTATTTGAAGTCCGACAAATATCCGGAAATAACCTTTGAAATATTGAAAATCGGGGGAGAAAGCATATCAAAGGCCCTGCGTCCGCTCAATAAAAACGTGGACATTAAAGCCGATCCTCAGAATATGACCGTTGATATCCTTATTCCGGATAAAGAAAACGCTCCATTGGTGTTGCGGTTAGGCGGAGAAGAGCTGCTGGTAGATGGAAAACTCAGAGAGGATATCCTCAATGCTATCAACGCAGATAATGGCGAGATTCATGTAACCGGCAGACTTACCGTAGCAGGCGGGGCAAAAGACTTTGACACTGCTGTAGCCTTTAAAAAAATAGGAAATAATGAGTTTGTCATTTCTGCGATAATCAATGCTGCGTTTACGGATTTCGGCATGACCGCGCCCAATTTATCCTGGTTTATCGCCGTGCATAATAAGTTGATCCTTAAGGGGCACGCTATAATCCAGGTTTTGAAATAATTTTCCTGTCTTAACCAGAAAAACGCAAGCAGGAAGAGTTTTCTCCCCTCCCCTCTGTTTCCCGGTTAATTAACAACGATTACAAAGTCTTGACAATAACTTGGAGACATGTAATTTTTTTAGGGGCATAAATATAATGGGGTCAGACAATACAGCATTAAATTTTCAGGAAAATTTACCGTTATCCAGAGAATGGAAATTCGCAGACCTTCTCATGGAAACACGTGTGCGTGAACGATGGGAAAAGGTCAGGAAATACTTTTTTCTGAGGGAATCAACGTATGACATGGCCACACGATGTAATATGCGGTGCGATGGTTGTTACTACTATAATGGCGAAAAACAATTTACCCGGGAAAATCTTGATCCTCAGGCATGGAGCGACCTTTTCCGTCAGGAGAAGAAGAGAGGCATAACATTCGTGGTTCTTGCCGGGGCAGAGCCTTCCCTGGTACCCGATCTGCTGAAAGCGTGTTACCAGGAAATCCCATTAGGTTGTATAGCTACGAACGGACTGAAGCGTATTCCGGAATCAGTCGGATATAAGATACACATTTCAGTGTGGGGCAACGATGAAACCAGTTACAGGGTTAGAAAAGCCAGGGACCTTCTAAAAAAACAGATCGATAATTACGCGGGAGACCCGCGTGCGGTTTTCGTATACACTTTTTGCCGGGAAACCATTGATGAAGCCAATGAAGTTGCCGGGATTCTGGCCTCGCACAACTGCAAAATCACGTTCAATGTGTTTTCCACACCGCTGGACTATTCCGGAAATCTGCTGCATACCCCGGAAACCCTGAATAAGGTCCGCCGTGTCATGATAGATCTGATGGAAAAACACCCGGAGGCGGTGTTGTTTTCATATTATAATACAGTTGTTCATACCCATCAGAGCAGCCTGTACCAGTTATTTTCGTGCCCGTATCCACGCATGAACCCATCCGTTACATTCGGACTCGGCAGATCATTCCGGCAATACAGAACCGATCTTACATGGGATAGAGCCGCGGCTTGTTGTGTTCCGGACACGGATTGCAATGACTGCAGGCATTATGCCGCAGGGAGCGCTATAGTTACATCAAAGCTAAGCAGGCATACCGGGAACCCGGAGATCTTCAAGTCATGGCTTGACTACGTGGATACGTACCTTGCCGTCTGGGTTAAAGGATATGAGAAGGGGGAAAACCTGTGTTCTCACATAGAGCAACCCCCCGGGTTTTAATGTAATACAAATTCTACAGGACAATGGAATATTTTCTGTTTTAAAAATAACAATTAAACCTAAAGGAGGAGCTTATGCGGAAAAGAAATAGCATTTTTGGTGTATTTGCAGGGATAAGCACGCTGGCTATAGTTATAGCTTTATTTGCCGGGGGGTGCAGACACGCTATCAGAGGGGGCTCGGAAAAGGTAGAGATCAAGCAAGAAAATTATTTTCCGGAATTGGGAAGAACGCCTTCCCTGTATCATAAAAAATCAATATATTTGGCCAATATAGATAATCAGGCAAACAACACAACAACATGGTACTACTATAACCCTGAAGGAACTATTACCTATGAAAGCTGGCCAAGTCTGACGTCATATTTCTGGTACAGTATTCAAAAGGCACTGGAGCGTGCAGGGCTTAAGGTATATAGCATGGACCAGGCTACAACTGCTCCGGAGGTTGATATTACCCTGGAGTCTATTACGGACCAGCAATTCCAGTATATGATCAGCGTGCACGGGAAAGGCGCACCTTTCCAAAAGCGTTTCACGATAACAATGGAACCCGCGGCAACGACCGATGCACGGCTTCTTGAGAAGCGGGCATACAGGATGATCGATAAGATGGTAAAAACGATGTTGGAAGACCGGGGATTCGAGCGCGCAGTTTCCGCCCGCTGAGAAAGAGAAGAATGCATACTGTAAGCACACTTATCAGCGGAGAATGGAAAAAACGGTATAACGCAATTGCTAATCTCAATATACGCAGTTCCATCTACGATGTAACAAACAAGTGCAACCTGAGATGTAAAGGCTGTTTCTTTTTTTCCTCCGACGAACACAAACTGCAAGAAGAGGCAGACCTCGGCAAATGGGAGAAATTTGTAGAGAAGGAGAAGGAAAGAGGGGTAACCCTTGCTATATTGATCGGCGGGGAACCAACGCTCTTTCTTGACAGAATTGAGGCATTTTACAAACGCATCCCCACATATTGTGCAACAAACGGCCTCATCAAAGTCCCCAGGGACCGGTTCCCTGATATGATGGTCGGGATCTCCCTGTGGGGTGATGAGCACGAAGAGAAGCTTCTGCGCGGCAAGGACACCTTCAGCATATCGCTGAAGAATTATCAGGGCGATCCTTACACGTATTATCTGTACACGATAACACCCAAGCAGGTTGGAACGGGTACGATTGAACGTATTGTAAAAAAGATAGCGGACGCAGGGCTAAAGGTCCATCTCCAGTTGTTTTCGAATGATGAGGATGTAGAAGGTTTTGTGTGGACACCTGAGATACTTGAACGTGTGCGAAAGGAAATGGACGATATGCTGGAAAGGTACAGCAATACCGTTATCTCCAGTAAGTACTACCACAAAATAATCACAACAGGAAAGATGCTGGACCGGACATGGGGCTGGACCGAATGCCCGTCGGTAACCGAGCCCATGGATACGCGTGCCCCCCAGCCCAAGCGGCTTATACGGTTTATACGATGGGGAGCTGACCTCGAAACTATGCATAGGTGCTGCACATCGGCTACCCGGGATTGTACCACGTGTAAAGACGGAGCTGCACACATGAGCTGGGTAATGGTTAATAAGCGGGCGCACATGCGGAGTTCTGAGGATTTCCAGCACTGGGTCGAGGTCTATGAAATGTTTGCCAAATTATACCGTTTCATCCCGTGGTAATGCCTTGAGTGGTTATTGCAATTTTTTATCGGATAATAAGCGATTGGTTTGTCATTCCCACGAAAGTGGGAATCCAGAAACCTTGCAAAATCGGCAAAACTGGATACCCGTTTTCACGGGTATGACAAAAAAACTGAAGAATGCACGCAAAAGCCCAAGCAAGGGCGATTCACCGAATCGCCCCTACATATTGAACGGGATGCTCGCCGCAATCCCCGCTATTTATAGCGGGGTCAAGGCGAGATATAGGATTATCAAATTCCATACCGGCGAAGAATCCACGCTAATTGCAGCGTGGTTCTTCAATACTGATAGAGGCAGAGTATGAAAATGGTTAGACCCGTGGTCCTGGGATATGATTTCGTGTCTCCCCTGGGCATTGTCTTTGAGGATCAATGGAGTAAAGCAGTGGAGGGACACAGCGGTATAGGCCCTCTTACAAGATTTCCATTGAGAGATAATTTTCCTGTGCAGGTAGCAGGCCAGGTCCCTGACGTGGACGTTACCCCTTATCCCTTTTTAAGACCCAGAGAAATGGTACACTGGAAATCGCCGATTTTTAAATATGGAATGCTTGTGGTCCATCGGGCACTGGAAAAGACCGGGTTGAAAATTACCGATGAACTATCACCGAGAACAGCGACCACATTCAGCACTGCCATCGGAGGGCTTGACGCTGTCCTTGATGCGGACAGGACCATGGTAAAATCCGGACAATTGCCCAAGCCATACGTGAACCCGAATTCCTGCATCAATATGGTAGGAGGCAAGATAGCCATCCTTGCCAATGCCACGGGCCCTATCGTGACCACGGTCACGGCGTGTGCCACGGGAAGTACATCGATGATCATAGGATCGATGTTGTTGCAGGACGGCATGGCAGATGTGGCCATTTGCGGGGCAGTGGATTTCCCTCTTGTAGAAAGCATTGTGGCCGGGTTTGCCACCATGAATGGTGCATATCAAAATAGTACACAGCCCCCTCCGGAAGAGCCCGCCCGGGCAAGCAGGCCATTTTCCATGAACAGGCGCGGATTCATAATATCAGAGGGGGCCGGATGTATAATACTGTCAACGCGGGAATTTGCCGAGGCATACGGATTAAAATATACTATAGAGTTAGCGGGCTGGTCCATGACCGCCGATGCCTACCACTCTGTAGCACCCAGACAGGACACGATTGTGCATTGTATTCATGGTGCTATTAAACATGCCGGCATCAGCCCTGCGCACATCAGTGCAGTCAATGCGCATGCAGCCTCCACCAAATTAGGGGATGAGGTGGAGTATATGGCTCTTCAGCAGGTCTTCGGGGATAAAATCCCACCGGTAAGCGCCAATAAATCCATGATCGGCCACGCAATGGGCGCATCCAGTGCCCTGGAGAGTATATTTACCATGGAAGGGATGATGAAGGATACGATCCTTCCAACGATAAACTATGCGCCTGACCCGTCAATAAGCATGGACTGTGTGCCCGGGTCTGCAAGAACACTTAAGCAGGAGTATGTTTTAAAAAACGCATTCGGCTTCGGCGGTGCCAATGCCTGCATAATATTTCACAGGATCGGATGAGGGAGGGACATGAAATCACCTAAAAATAGGCGTGTCTTTGTAGTAGGATATGCTGTTGCAACACCGTTGGGGAAGACTCTGGAAGAAACATGGAAAAGGGCCATAAAAGGGGAAACCGGATTCAGGCGTGTTACAAGATGCAAGGCGGATACGCCGGCCAATGTTGTTGGAGAAATTCCTGATTGGAATCCGGCGAAATTAGATTTTTCCAGCGAGAAAGAAGCCAAGGAATGGAACGCAATGTATGTAATTCTGACAATGGCGGTATGCAAGGATGCATTGGCACATGCAGGACTTGAGATGGTTGACGGTGTAAAAGAGAGGACCGCATGTCTGATAGGTTCTGCAATCAACGGGCATGACGCTTATAGGACCGCGATGATCAATTTGAAAGAGAGGGGGGCAAACAGCGTCAGCAACTACCTTCTCCCCAATCTCTGTGCCAATCTCCCTTCCGGAAAGGCAAGCATGCTTTTGGGGTTCACGGGTCCCATCTTTTCTCCACAAGGAGCATGTGCTTCAGGCAACTATGCAATAGGTATTGGTGCAAGAATGATAAGAGACGGTGACAGTGATTTTGTGCTTGCCGGCGGAGTCGACACCCCGATTATGCCGGAGATCCTGCACGGGTTTGCCAACATGAACGCAACAATAAAGGTGTCGGAAAAAGACCGTGCATGGAATGAGCCCGGACAGGCGTCCAGGCCGTTCAGCATCGATCGCCAGGGTTTTGTATTGTCCGAGGGTGCAGGAGTCATGGTCCTGGCAGCCGAAGAAATGATTCCCATCTATGGTCTCAAGCCGAGGGCCGAGGTTTTAGGCGTAGGCTGGACATCGGACGCCCATCATTTCACAAGGCCCAACGGGCCAACGGTTATCCGGGCAATGCAGGAGGCCATCGATGATGCGGGCCTGGGTCCTGCTGATATCCGGTATGTAAATACACACGGCACTTCTACACCAAAGGGTGACCTTAATGAAATAAATTGTCTGCGTGAGGTGTTTAACAGAGCTCTTGAGCACATTCCTGTATCGTCCAATAAATCGCAGATCGGACATACCCTGGGAGCGGCCGCCGCAATCGAGGGCGCACTGACTATAGAGGGTATGCAGCAAGGAATTATCCTCCCGACAATGAACCACATCCCTGACCCGGCATTTCATGACGTTGACGTTGTACCCAATGAATTGAGAAAGCAGAAGTCCGAAATTGCCATGTCCAATGCCTTTGGTTTCGGCGGGACGAATTGCTGTATCGTATTCAAGGGGGTATAGATGAGACCGCAGCCGTTTAAGCCGGAAGCGCTTAATGAGGGTTCTCCGTTCGTCCGGGACGCTGTTGGCAAGCTTGTCTGGCATAAAGTGTTCAACCGGACACTCTATGCGGATACGGATCGTTCGGAGGTCGTTTATCATGCCAATTATCTGAGATATTTTGAATTGGGCCGGACAAGTCTGATGAGGGATATCGGGTACCCGTACAAGGAAGTGGAAGACAGCGGATACGTATATCCTATTATAGACCTCGGCGTGAGTTATCATTCTCCCCTGTATTACGACGATCCCATGTGGATTTATACGCGTCCCGCGGAGATAAGCAAAGTCAAAGTCGCATTCCGTTATATCATTGCCCACGCGGAGACAGGTAAGATCGTCTGTACCGGGTTTACACAGCACTGTGCGATGAAAGTATCGGGATGGCCTGTTGCCGTAGACAAAAAAACCGTTCATCTGTGGGAGACATTCCCGAAATAAAAAACCTCATGCGCCTGGTATTAAAGCTGAGAAACCATCCTTACCTTGCCGACCACAGGGTGGAGGGGCAGGCTGTGTATCCAGCTGTGGAATCCCTTGAGAGGCTTGCCGAAACTGTAGCAGCAGGGTGCCCGGGAAAGAAAGTGTTGAATTCCCGCAATGCCGAATTCCTCAGGTTCCTTGAACTCCCTGCCGCGAAACCGGAGATAGAGGTTATTGCAGATATCGAGGTGAAGGGGAACGGCGCAGTGGCCGCGGCTCTGGGGACTTTTGCACAAGCATCGCGCACCGGCATTTCACGCGTACGTGACCACGTCCGTGTAACATTTGCCGACATAGGTGCCTTTGTCCCGCTGCCTCTGGACAGTGCGTGTGCGGCCGAAGGAATATGCTGTCAGGTCCCGGCTGAACGGCTGTATGCGGAGATGGTCCCGTTTGGCCCGTCATTCCAAAATGCCGTAGGAACCGTGTTCCTGTTCAATGACGGAGCCGTAGCAGCCATTAAGGCGCCGCATCATGAAACTCTCAATCCTCCTTTGGGCTCTCCGTTTGTCCTTGATGCGGCGTTCCACGTCGCTTGCGCATGGGGACAGCGCTATTCAGGGTATATCGCTTTCCCGGTAGGCTATACCGGCAGAACAATTATTCACCCGACGGTAGCCGGGGAATCCTATTTTTGCAGGGTCTTGCCGGGAGGCAAAGAAAAGGGCACCCTTAATTTTGATATATGGATATATGATCGGAACGGAGCGCTGCGCGAGGCAGCATTCGGCGTGCGGATGAAGGACGTATTCAAAGGTAAAATGCCTGTGCCTGACTGGGTAAAGACAGCAGGGCAGGACGATCTCCGCGCGATCAGGGGAAAGATCCAGGGTGTTTCCGTAGTAGAGTTGGCAAGCATTTTGCCGTTTGCGGAAAAAATATTGTCACCGCATGAGCTGGAAGTAGTGAACAGGCGGCATCCGGGCAAAAGAAGCAGGCACAGAGGAGCGAGGATTGCACTCAAACGCCTTTCGCGTATCCTCTACAAAACCGGAGTTCCCGTGGATCCGGCACTCATAGAGACTATTGCCCCGGACGGCATCCATCCGGCGTGCATTCTGTCCGGAAACGAACAGAAATTTTACTGCAGTGCGTCTCACGACGACCGCTTTGCTGTTGCTGTAGGAGGACGCCACCCCATAGGTGTAGACGTAGAACGGCTTAACGGCAATCTTCTGAAAGGAGCGTATATCTATATGACATCAAGCGAGCAAGCCCTCTGTGCACGCTCCTCACTTGGACATGAACAGGCAGCAATCAGGGTCTGGACAGCAAAGGAATGTGCAGCAAAGGTACTTGATATACCGATTGCAGTTATGTGGTCCAGGGTTGAGCTGAAGGAGATCAAAGAGGATCGAAGTATTGTATCAATTGAGGGCAGGGCAGTTGAGGCAGTCCATGCTGCTGTGGACGATCATCTATTCACTGTCCTGGAAATTCCCGGGGCGTAAATCAGTTATCCTCCTCATGGGGTTTGTGCTTTGGGATGTTTCCCGGTTGAGAGAGGAGGGAGAGCGCTGTGCGGCGGTCCTTTTTACCCGCAGGGGTTGTTGGGATGGAAGGGACACTAATGATCCGTCTCGGCATGTGAGTGGGCTCCAGTATCTTGGCAAAAGCTTTCCTGAGAGAGGGGAGTGTTCTTTTTGTCACGACAAGTACAGCGATCTCGTTTTCACGTCCTGTCCTGGAAGGGAGAGAGAGAACCCATGCATCCATGATCCATGGAAGAGATTTGATTTTTTGCTCGATCGCATTCAGGTCGACCCGCTTGCCGCCTATTTTTACTATCCCGTCTGCCCTGCCATGAAGGATAAATGTTCCGTCACCGGAACCCGCAGCTCTGTCCCCGGTAGTAAAAAACCCTTTTTTATTTATGTGCAGATTCGGTGACAGGAATGGAGACGATACGGAGAGCCGTTCTCCATCAATCGTCCAGCGGACACAGGAAAAAGGCTGCCATGCAGATTTTCCATCTGCTATACAACGGGTAGCAATCCCGCCTGTTTCGGTGGAGCCGTAAACCTCCGTGACACCTGTTCCGGTGGCACGGGTAAAATGAAGACTATGAGATTTTTCCAAAAAACCTCCCGATGAAAAGGCGAGTTTGAGATGTGTCAAGCGAAATGAAGATGTGGAAAGTGCCCGGTAGTGCATAGGCGAGCCAATGAATACAGTACACCTTGTCCGGGCAGCTGTCCGGACAATCTCCCGTGGAAAATAGGGTATGTCATCAATAACGCGTGCCTTAGAAACAAAAGGCAGGAGTACCGAGAATAGCAGGCCGTAAATATGGAGCGGGAGGACGGTGGAGAGAAGGATATCCGTTTCGTTTATGGCAAATACCTTTTTAAGGTTTAGGGCTTCGCCAATGATGTTATGAGGGGTTTTAGGCCAGAGTTTTGGGGCTCCGGTGGAGCCGCCGGTATACAACCACAGAAATGGTTTATCTATTTTCCTCTTGAGATGCCAGGCCGGTGCATCCGTTCTTTCTCTACGCAGGGGAACGGACTGTATGCCCTTCGGTATCGCAATGGGTTGATCGGATAAAACGGCGCTTGCACCAATTATTTGACATGTTTCAGCGATTGAAGCGTCCGATAGAGATGCAGGGAGGACCAGGAAAGGACCGCCGGCAAGAGATGCGAGGATTGCGGCCATGAGGAGCGCCTTGTCCCGCGTCGCAAGGCAAAGAGGGCTGTCAGTTTTTTGTTCATGTAAACTCCATGCATATATGCCGGATGCCAGATCAAAAACCTCTCTGTAGGAGGTCCCGCCGGTGGTATATTTACCCTTCAGTGCTTCGCTGCCGAGGGTAAAGGCATGAATCACGTCCTGGCGTGTCATGTTTTTGGCAGGAGGTTTCCCTTGTCTGCTGCGGGCATCTGACCGCTGAAGGTCTGAAGGAGTACGTGACCATAACTTGTGTTGCCGTCTTTTACGTCGCCTTCGAACTCGCCGTAAGCATTGTCAAGGGTTACCCGCATTTTGCAGGAAGTCCTGAGACGGCTTCCGACCGGAATGTCCGGGACAAAAAAGTCAGCCTTTTTTATCCCCACGATAAAGCCCTTACCACCCATTTTCACCTTATTGCGCCTGAGCCATCCTACAAAGGCAGAAGCTGTCTGCGCGACAAGTTCCACGATAATGATGGAGTTGATCCGCTCACCGTCGCACAGCGGCCAGAGGGGCGAGGCAACGGATTGTGTCACACAGTGGTCATCATCGACCTCGACAATGTCATCTATTAATCTCATCCTGTCCCGGTGGGGGATAAAATCTTCGATAGTATACATGCTCTGTGTCCTCAGGAGTTTCCCTTGCTGACAAGAAGAATCCCATCGCAGGCTTTCGTATCGCCTGACACACAATGAAAGAGAACCTGAGAAGCATCCGTTGAGGTATTCAAGGAGATCGATACTATGAAACGCGATCCCGGCTCCAGGATTTGCCTGAACCGGACCCGTTTCATTCCACGGATCGTTAGCCGGATACCGTTATGGGCCGTATGCGCGGCAAGAGTATCGTAAACCATGCCCAGCATGCCGATGGCCGGCAAAACAGGCATGTCCGGGAAATGTCCGGAAAACCAAGGAGAATGAACGGGAATTAAAAAATGGCCCTCTGTACCATTGGCTGAGTGAATAAATTTTTCAGGGATGACCCAGGGTTCGCTCATTGTAAAGGGATATCATGCGGTAACATTGACTTTAGAGAAAACAAAATCCACGACATCCTGGACGGTGCGTATGTGAGTTAGTTCCTCTACATTTATATCAAGGTTTATCTGCGACTCCAGCATACCGACCATATCCAGAGCATCTATGCTGTCCAGACCAAGGTCCTTGAAAAGATTGGCAGCAGGCTTAATTTTTTCGTGAGGGATCTCAAATTGTTCCGTAAAGAATGTGGTAATGAGATTGTAAATTTCTGTGCGATCCATATCATTCTCCCTTAATAATTGTGGTTAAAATTTATTAACCCAAAATTGCAATAAGAAAGTTTGTTCGTCCCTTATTTTCAAATGCATTTTCCGGGTTAGCACTTTATTAGAGTTAGTATAACTCCCGTTTAATTGTCAAGCCCTTGCAAGCGTTGGCAAGACGTAACTTATTAATCTGTGAGTACACTCAAGATATGCCTGTAAACGGTATTTGAAAACAGCATAGCTATATGACCCTTTAAAGGTACAGGCGCATTTGACATGCCGTCCATGTACGCATTCTCAGGAGGTATAATCATATTATCAAGGGTAGACCATATCGCATATACAGGTGGAATGGGTTTTGAGTTAAGTTCGTTTAAGAATACAGAGCCGGGGACCATTTCTCTTGCATTTTTGCCTATGCCCAGCACTGCAAGGCGAGTGCCTTTGTGCGGACTTGCAATAGTTATAAGCTTTTTTACCCTCCCGACTCCCCTTGGGGAGTTGCCGTAATACCTTGATACAAGACCACCCATGCTGTGGCCTATCACATAGACCTGTTTCTCCCTTGTTTTCTCTGCTAACTCATCCATTTTATCCGCAACCCTTTCTGAAAGCCTTGTTATGGACAACGCGGGAGGATAGAGGTTAACAGTGAAAACCCTGAACCCGTCGAGCACCAGCCTTATGTGCATATAGATGAAACAAGCCCTGTTCATCATATAGCCGTGTACAAGCAGGACAGGAGGGTGCTTTGTTTGTTCTTTTTTCATGAACAGGGAATCATAGTTTATAAAACCAAAGATATAGGTTATCAACGAAATAAAAGTAAAAACAGCCTCCTGCAATATTTCCCGTACAATAAGCGAAGAGCGTTCTAACGGCTTTTTCTGGAAGTTAAGCAGGTCATAGATCAATGTTGTAAACTGGGAAACGGTATACAGCAGAACAGCCACAAAGATCCATGCGAGTATCTTCAACACGGTCATAAATTGCCTCTCTTTCTGGTCACAAGTGTCTCTATAATCTCTGGAACCTTTTGCAGAAGGATCAGAAGCTCACCGATATTTACGGATGCGAATTCATCCTCACCGCTGTCGCCATAGAGCATCTGAACGAGTTTACCTTTAAAATGTATGGGTATGATTGCAACGGTCCGCGGCGGCTTGCCCCCGAGCAGGAGGAAAAAATCCCTGTTCAGTTCAGCGTCCTGCGGTGGGCCTATAAAATGTGCACCCGTATCGTTTACAAATTTAAATACAGACGGCTGGTCAAGAGGTATTACAAGCTGCTTTATATTAAATCTGTTGACGCCCGTACCCGCGCCTTCCCACCCTATGGCGAGTCTCTTCTGGATCAGGAATATCGCGACCCTTTTAAACACTGACAGGGCATACCCCAGTACAACCGCGGCTATGTCATCCCTTGAGTTGGCCTCCGCAAGTATTGCCGATGCAGCCGGCAGATCAGACGGATGTATCAGCGTAAGCTCTTGTTCAAGTTCCATTGCATGAGAGAGCTCTATAGGTGATTCCGCTGGTTCCGGATGCACTTGTTGAGTTTTCAGCATTTTCTGGAAATCTTCCTCTGTTGTAAGTTCTTCATTGTTTGCAAGAGGCCTGAACGGTGCGCCGGCTGTTTCCTGCCGGGTGGTCTGTTCATCCGGTTGTCCGGTTTTTTCTGCCTGAGGTCCCTGCTGAGGCCCGGGTTTTTTATTCAACCTGTCGGTCAGGTACTGCTCCGTGTCCTGCCTTGACAGGGTAATGTAGCGTATGTCCCTTTTTATGCGGTAATATTTTTCCAGCAAAAGCAGAAACCTTGTTTCAGGCACTACATACGGTTTTATATTTAATCCCGTAACAAAAGACAGTTCATCAATGACATCGAGCCTGCCGGGATCCATGAGAATGACTTTGAGCTGTTTGTCACTCAGTTCAAACGGTATTACTTTTAGCTTTTTTACAACATTCAAGGGAATAAGCTTTAATGTGTTTGAAGGTATGTTCAGGGTTTTTTCCACGGGTACAGGCTGCAGCCTGTGATACAGGGAAAGGTATTTTTCCAGATCCTCCTCTTTAAGGGCCCCGGACTCTATAAGATTCGTACCAAGCCTTCCTCCAAAGATGATCTGTGAGTTGAGTGCCTCGGTAAGCTGGTCATTTGTTATAATCTTTTGGTTTAGAAGGAATCTTCCGAACATAAAAGTACCTTAACAAATTTTTTTAAAAAATGCCAGAGTGTCTACTATCCCCACACTGCATCCTTGATGAGCAGCAGTAGTGAGTATCGTGAATAGAGGGATTAGCCTCTCAGCAGTTCCCTCGCAATCATGAACCTCTGGATCTCAGAAGTGCCCTCGAATATCCTGTACGCCCGTATGTCCCTGAACATTCTTTCGACCTTTGTTTCTTTCATAAAGCCCATGCCTCCGTGCAGCTGCAGCATCCTGTCCGCGATCTTGAACGCCGACTCTGTTGCGAACAGCTTTGTCATACTTGACTGCGTACGGATATCTTCCCCCTGATCAAACCTGTAAGCCGTATCTGCAAGCATCCTGTCTGCGGCATAGAGTTCCGTCGCACTGTCGGCAAGCATCCACTGTATAGCTTCAAACTCCGCAATAGGCTTGCCGAACTGCTTGCGGAGCTTTGCGTATTCAATGCCCATGGACAAGAGCCTCTCGCCAATGCCGATAGCTGACGCTGCTGCAGATAGCCTTCCCTCGTTCAGGGTTTTCATTGCTATTTTGAACCCGTTGCCTATCGCGCCGATCAGGTTCTTGTCAGGCACAAAGCAGTCTTCAAAGATTACCTCTGCCTGAAGCCAGCCCTTACCGCCCATGGTATTGTGTATATTGCCTATGCGCATCCCTTTGAGGCTTTTCTCCACCAGAAAAGCCGTAATCCCGCCTTTTGCCCGTTTCTCCTTGTCTGTTAATGCTATGACAGTGAAGATGTCAGCTATAGGAGCATTTGTTATAAAATGCTTCATGCCGTTGAGTATCCATCCATTGTTTTCTTTTACGGCTGTTGTTGCTATTGAAGATGCATCGGATCCTGCGCCGGGCTCTGTAAGGGCGAATGCCGCAATATAGTCACCGCTTGCAAGAAGCGGCAGGTAATGCTTTTTCTGCTCTTCTGTCCCGTCATGTACAATCGCCATGGAGCCTATGCCGTTGTTCACGCTTATGACAGCCCTTAGCGCATCATGGGTTTTTGATAATTCCTTTATTACGTAGCAGTAATCCAGCAGGTTCATGCCGGATCCGCCGTAGGCAGCGGGCACCCTCAGACCGAACAGCCCCAGGTCTTTCATCTTTCCGATAAGCCCGTCAGGCAGCCTGCCAGTTTGCTCTATCGCATCCTCCGCAGGCATGCATTCGTCCTTTACAAACCGTTTGATGGTATCTATAAAATGCCTTGCTTCCTGTGTTATCCTTTCATCCATATAAGTCCTCCTTTGTTATTTTTTTTAACAGCACGGCAACAGAAAATCAATCAAAGAGAATACCGGTTTTTAATTTTAGCGGTAGTTGCCTGCGTGTTCCATACATATTTTATTCCGTTAGAAAGCCGCGTCTCAACCGGAGAG
>JAJYJX010000042.1 GCA_021789095.1 bacterium | reverse complement strand
CCTTTGCGATGATGGATACGAAAACATCTTCAAGCGCCGGGGCCGTGAAACCGGTCTGGTCTACGGCTATGCCGCTGTTATTCAGGATCTGCTTGACATCGTTTATGTATGCTGCATCCGGTTTGTCCACAAATATGTGGATCCTGTCTCCGAGTATGTGAACTCTGCCGTAGGCGGTGCCGGAGCCCAGCACCTGCTTTGCGCGGAGAGGTTCTCGTAAAACAACCTCAAGCATCGTTCCCTTGATCAGCGTTTTCATATGCCGGGGTGTGTCGACAACGGGAAGAGTACCGTTGTTCATGAGCGCAATGGTTGTGCACCTGTCAGCCTCATCCATATACGGTGTTGACAGCAGGATCGTCATGTCCTGATGCAGAAATGAGTCGAGGATCTGCCAGAACTCGCGTCTCGATACAGGGTCGACGCCCGTCGTCGGTTCGTCAAGGATGAGTAATCGCGGCTGGTGAATAAGCGTGCATGCAAGCCCGAGCTTTTGCTTCATGCCCCCGGAGAGCTTGCCTGCAAGCCTTTTTGTAAACTGTTCAAGGTCGGTGAATTTGAGCAGGTAATCTTTTTGTTTTGCGAAACGCTCTTTTTCAATAGAGCGGAGTGCCGCAAAAAACTTCAGGTTTTCATCTACCGTGAGCTCCTCGTAAAGGCTGAACCTCTGGGGCATGTATCCGATCATCATGCCCGCTTCTGCTTTCTGTTTTACCGCATCTGTGCCGAATATCCGTACAGAGCCTGCATCCGGAGTCATAACGCCCGTTAACAGCCTCATGAGGGTTGTCTTGCCTGCGCCGTCAGGACCGATCAGGCCGAAGAGCTCACCCTTGTTTATGTGCAGGTCAACGCCGCGCACAGCCTCTGTTGTATCGAACGATTTTTTCAATCCTGATGTCTCAACGGCAAGCATCTTGTTTCACCCGGAAAATGTGATAAGGGAGCTTACTCCTTATCTTCAAATGCATCATCTTGTCTCAAACACCGCGTCGGCGGGCATGCCCGGCTTTAAAAGTATCTGCTCATTGTTGATATAAACCTTTACCGCAAAGACCAGCGAAGTCCTCTCCTCCTTTGTCTGGACATCGTGCGGCGTAAACTCTGCCTTGTCGGCTATCTGCACAACTGTTCCTTCAAAGGTTTTGTCAGGGAAACTGTCAACCTTTAACCGTACATGCTGTCCCAGCCATACCCTGCCAAGATCGAGATCGCTTACGTATATCTTTATCCATGGTCTTTTCAGGTTGCCCAGCGTAAATATTGTTGAACCAGGCATAACCACGTCTCCCTTCTCATAGTTCCTGGTAAGAACAACCCCTGTTATGGGAGAAGCGATTGTGCTTTCATCGAGCTGCACATCCGCATACTTCAGTGCGTTTTCAGTCTCCTGCTTCATTGCTACGGCTGCTTTTAACTGTGCGTTTGCCGAATCTGTCTGCGTCTTTGCCAGATCAAGTTGCTGCTGCGATGCCCCGCCTTTTTTGTAAAGCGATTCAACCCTTGTCAGGTTGGTTTTTAAATATTCAAGCTGCGCCTGCGCAGAGGAGATCTGCGCATTCGCGGCTTTGAGGCTGGCTTCAGCCCTGTCGCGCTGGGCAGAAAGTTCTCTCGCTGTCAGCTTTACAATGGCGTCTCCGTCATTGACACGATCGCCTTCATCAACCGCAAGCCATGCGATGCGCCCCGGTATTTTTGAGGCAACGTTATACTCGGTAACCTCTATTGTCCCGCTCCCTGTTACGGGATTGGCATTCTTATTTGAACAGGAAACGGCAGCGAGGCCGGATATGCCGATGAATACAACAAACAGTGTACGTGCTTTTTTAGACACCATACTTAACTCCTTTATCTACTTCCGGATAGCCCCTTTTTTCTTTTTTATTGAGGATCTTTTACGGTAATAAGACCTTGCCTTATCTGTTAAAACACCGTTAAAAAAGATATCTATAATGCTCCTGAACGCATCCTCCGCTGAAAAGGGTTTATGGATAAGGATCTCCGGGGTAAGAATGCCTTCCACGGCACTGGTCATGACCAATAAGGTTAGATCTTTTTGTATGTCCCTGCGTACAATACCAAGCTTTATGCCTTCATCAAGTACATTTTCAAAAATAGGAAACACCTCCTGCTTCCGGTAGAGCTCTATCTTTTCCCACAGATCCGGTCTGTGCTTTATAAGATCCTGTTGAGCGGTTTTATGCATCCTCGATAGGAACTGACCGATAAATTCACAGAGCATGTACAGGCGATCGAGATAATCGATAGGCTCTTGCATGATCTCCTGAAGTCTGGTCTTTACGGACATTACCGTCCATTTGTAAACGGCGTCCGCAATCTCGTCTTTACTTGTAAAATACCTGTAAATAGTTTTCTTGCTTATGCCGAGCTCTTCACTCAGCTCATCAATGGTAACCTTAGAAAAGCCGAAACGGGGGAACATCTCTCCGGCTTTCTCAATAATCCTTTGTTTTATAGCATCACCCATATATTCCCTGTATAGAATAGCGAATAAAGGAAAGTATAATACCTAATAGAAACAAGTCAACTATTAAAGTATTTTTAGTTTCCTCCACTAGAAATCACCCGTTGACCCATTCGGCGGTGTCAAACCACGCCTTTCAAGGCGCGGTGATAAGTTGCCTCTCAGGGTCAACCCCGAACAAGCCCCGGTCTTTTACCCAAACAGTCGGCAGGTTGACTTATAGTACAGGTATTATAAGGTAAAAAAAAGGAGGGCTGTATGTCACAGGTGAAGGGCTTTTTAGTTCTTGGTTTGATCAAGTTTATAAAAAGAGGCAAAAAAGAGGCTATGCAGAAGATAATGGATACGTTGCCTCCGGAGACAAGAAAATACATGGAAGAGCATATCCTTCCAGCAGGCTGGTATCCTTACAGATTGTTGCCGGATTTGTTAAGGGCGGTCGATAAAAATTATGGCTCCGGCGATCTTTCTTATTGCATAGAGCAGGGAAGGTTATCGGCACAGCGTGATCTTTCCACTATATTCAAAGGTTTTGTAGGCAATCCCAATCCTCAAGTATTAATTATGCAGGGCATGGCTTTATGGAGCAGCTATTATGACGTTGGAAAAACAGAAATGCATTTTCCCTCTGATAATGAGATCTTAATGGTTATAAAAGATTTTCAAGATATTGAAATGGCGCATGTAAAAAGCACACAGGGATGGATGGAGCAATATTTAAGAATGTGCGGATATCAAGATGTAACATCAGAGATCCTCAAATGTCAATGTAATGGGGATCCGGTTACAGAGCTGCGTTTTCATTTTAAGTCCAAAGGAAAATAAATTAAAATCTTACACCCCGTGAAGATTTCTATTGTTTTTTCCCCATGATAATGCTTAATAAATAGATACTACTAACATTATACGGTATGTTTGATGTAATAAACATACAAAAATATAAAGGAGGAGAAAATGGTAGCAAAGAAGAAAAAAGCAAAATCCAAGAGGAAGCCAAACCCTGAGTTCATGAAGCCCATGGAAATCAGCGAAGAGCTGGCAGTGATAGTCGGCAGCAGGCCCCTGCCCAGAACACAGGTAGTTAAGAAGCTGTGGGAGTATATCAAAAAGCACAAGCTTCAGGACACGAAGAACAGGAGAAACATCAATGCAGATGAGAGCCTTAAAGCAGTGTTCGGAGGGAAGAAGACGGTATCAATGTTTGAGATGACGAAACTTGTAAACAAGCACCTGGGATAGTCTGCCTCATCATTGGTTTTTTTATAACATATCTTCAAACGCAGCGGCGGGAAAAAACTGCCGCTGCACAATTTTACCCCGTTAGAAGCTTACCTGTTTGTAACTATGTCACCCATCATAGCTCAGGAGCTGACTGAAGAACTTCTCACGGGGTTTACTGCGCTGTCCTTCGGGAATCAGTTCTATAATGCCCTTACCCTGAGATATAAAGAATAACGTAATGTTTGACATTTTTGTCAAGCTTATATAAATTGTGCGTGCATTTGTTAAGGGATTTAAACAGA
Organism: bacterium; assembly: GCA_021789095.1. Lineage (GTDB taxonomy): Bacteria > JAMCPX01 > JAMCPX01 > JAMCPX01 > JAMCPX01 > JAJYJX01. Next base: position 11,008 of record JAJYJX010000042.1, on the reverse strand, counting down.
GGCAGATCCTCGATAGAGAGCCTGAGCATGAATTTCAGGCCGTTTGAACGGAAAATGTGGACATTGCAAAAGTAAACAGATAGTATAAAAAAATAAAGGAGGTTAAAAATGGCTGTAGACAAAAAATTTATCGGTAAGAAATACCCTCCGGTTGAGTATGAGGTATGCAGGGAGAAGATCAAAGAGTACGCGACAGCTGTAGGCGACCTCAACCCTCTTTACATTGACGAGCAAAAGGCCAGGCAGAGCCCTTACAAGGGCATTATCAGTCCGCCTATGTTTGCTGTCGTGTATACAAAGGATGCGGTTGCGCAGGCAATGTTTGATAGAGAGCTTGCATTAAACCTTCCCATGCTCGTTCACGGGGAGCAGGAATTCGAATTCGTGGATGTAATAAGACCCGGGGATGTAATAGAAACAGAGGCTTACGTAGCCGATATCTATGAGAAGAGCGACAAAGACTTTGTTGTTGTCGGCGGCATAGCAAAGAGGAAATCGGACGGCAAGGTAGTGACCAGGGGCAAATGGACATTTGTTATTAGAAGGTGAAAAGGAGGTTTACATGGCTTTAAATACAAAGGTTGGAGATGAATTCACACTACAGAAAGAGGTTGATAAATACAGGCCTATTTTCTACGCAGGTGCATCGGGTGATTTTAATCCAATACACATAGATGCAGAGTTCGGAAAGATGGTAGGACTCGGAGGCGCGATCCTGCAGGGGCTGTGTACCATGGCATTCGTTATGCAGACGGTATCCGACTGGTCACACGACCCGTACAAGGTAAAAAAGATTAAGGTAAGATTTGCAAAGCCTGTTTTGCCCGAGGATACTGTAACAATAACAGGCAAGGTAGCGAAGATCGAAAACAATATTGCGCACTGCGAGCTTGTTGCAAAAAAGCAAACCGGTGATGAGGTCATCAACAACGCCTTTGCAGATGTTGAGATAGGATAACAATACCGGATAGTGGGGGGGGGCAATATGAGCCTTAAAGGTACTGTTACCAAAAACGGGGAAAGGTATTTTGTATCCATAAACCCCGCAACGCTTGAGCCTGTAGGCGAGATGAAGATCATGGACGAAGGAGATATCAGGCAAAAGGTAGACATGGCTAACAAGGCGTTTGCGGGCTGGTCGGGTTTGACCATGGAACAGAGAGGGGAATATCTTGTCGCGGTTAAGGATCTGATCATCAAGAATTATGATGATATTGCAGAGATCATCTCAAAGGAAATGGGGAAACCGCGGATAGAGGCATGTATAGCCGAAACAATGCTTGTTGTTGATCTGATAGACTACTTTGTAAAACGGGCAGAGAAGATTCTTGCGGATGAACCCATACCCCTGCACCTGGCAAGAGGCGTGAAATCAAGCAAAATGAGCTACAGGCCTTACGGTGCTGTAGCGGTCATATCACCGTGGAATTACCCTTTTTCCATCCCCATGAGCGAAATTGTACTTGCCCTGCTTGCAGGCAATACGGTTGTATTCAAACCGGCATCCGACGTGATCTTTATAGGCAAAAAAATAGAAGAGCTGTTCAATGCGGCAGGACTGCCCGAGGGCGTGTTCAATTTTGTGGCAGCACCTGGCAGTGCAGTAGGCAAGAGCATGATAGGTCCAGGGATAAGAAAGGTTATCTTTACAGGCAGTGTGCCTGTCGGAAGGCAGGTTATGGAGGCAGCTTCAAAATATCTTATACCCGTTGTGCTTGAACTTGGAGGCAAGGACCCCATGGTAGTATGCAGGGATACCAATGTTGAACTTGCTGCAAACGGGGCTGTCTGGGGCGCATTTATGAATGCGGGACAGGTATGTGCTTCTGTAGAGCGTGTTTATGTGTCCAGTGAGATTGCAGACGAATTCATAAAACTGGTCGTAGAAAAAACGCGCAAGCTCAGGATCGGGCAGGACACGGATTTCAATGTCGAGATGGGGCCGATGGTGAATGAGGGACAGCTGAAGATCGTTGAAGAGCATGTCGGGGATGCACGGCAGAAAGGGGCAAATGTACAGACCGGCGGAATGCGCATGAAAGAACTGAAAGGCTTTTTCTATCCCCCCACCGTGCTTACCAACGTTAATCATTCAATGAAGTGCATGACGGAAGAGACCTTCGGTCCGCTTCTGCCTATCATGGTTTTCAAGGATGAAAAAGAAGCAATTGAGTTCGCAAATGACACCGTGTATGGACTGACAGCATCGGTATGGACCAAGGACAGGGAAAGAGGGGAGGCCATTGCACGGCAGATCAACGCGGGTACGGTTACCGTCAATGAACATGCATATACCTACGGCCTGCCGGAAACGCCGTGGGGAGGCATTAAGGACAGCGGTATCGGCAGGACGCATTCAAAGATCGGCTTGATGGAAATGGTCGTGCCTTATCATATAAATGTGGATCATTTCCCGGATTCGATGAGCCGCAGGCCGTGGTTTTTCCCTTACTCGCGTGAAAAATACGACTTGTTCAAAAATCTGACATCCGCATTTGGCACGGGTGCAGCCGCAAAAATAAAAAATCTTACAAATGCAGGAAAATTGTTGTTAAACTCTAAATCCCGCAAAAAAATTTTTTAGGAGGAAGCATGATCATAGCTGCAACTGCGATAAGGATCGGGATGGTTATAGAGTTTAACAAGGAACTTTACAGGGTTCTGAATGTAAACCATGTTACGCCGGGCAACTGGCGCGGCATGGTTCAGACAAAATTAAAGAACATAAAGACAAATTCAAACCTGGAAAACAGGTTCAGGCCCGAGGACAAGGTAGAGAAGGTTTCTTTCGATGAAAAAGAGATGGAGTACCTGTACAGAGAAGAAGAGCACTATGTGTTCATGGATACGGAGACCTATGAACAGTACACTCTCGGGGAGGACATAGTCGGGGATGAAATCAAGTACATTGTGCCAAACTCGAAGGTGACCATTTCGTTTTATGAGGGAAAGCCTGTAACCATTGAATTGCCGATGACCGTGGAACTTGATGTTGTTGAAACAGAACCAACCCTTAAAACGGCAACCCTTACAAACACCACAAAACCCGCGAAGCTCGAAACTGGGCTTGTTGTACAGGTGCCCCAGTTCATAGAGGTGGGCACAAGGATCAAGGTTGATACAACGGAAGGCAAGTACATAGAACGGGTGCAGACAAAGAAGTAAAACCCGTCGGGCATAGGGAGACGATTTGATCACGTCCCCCCGCTGCACCCCCCCCAGCTGTTGACAGCGGGGGGCCTTAAACAGGCAAGAAGCTCCCAAGGCTTTTTATTGGACATTTCGGGCTTATATTATTCTATTATTGGAACGCTTAAAGCGGGGCGAGAGAATGCAGTTATTCATTTTTAAACAGTGTACCAGCATACTCAAGGCCACACAGCAGAAGGCGGCCACAATCAGAGAGCTGGTACTCGGTATTAAAGAGGTGAGTGATGCGTCCATCTTTCATCACACGTATCAATATTTTTTAAAAGGACACATCCTTGAATATACCAATGACTTTGCTCAATGGGTGGGCGAAGCTCTGGAGGAAAAAACATTGTCGGAGCATCTCTCTATCATAGATCCCTATACCTTTGATAAAATATCCGAGCTCAGAACACGCATCGTGGGCGTAATCAAAGACTATCTCGGGCATTTCCCCGAGCCAAGGCCCGCTTTGAGAGGTAACGAATTCTATTTCAACGAATCGGCGACCATTATATTCCCGACCGGTATTGTTGCCCACAACCTGGCCGAGTTTTTACAGGCATTGAAATATGTCGATAGCAGCTCGATATATTATCATTTTTATGAGGGGAGGAGCCGTGGTATATACGGACCGGATGATTTCTCGACGTGGCTGAGTGACAAGGCAGATGAAAAAGAGCTCTCTGAGAGGCTCCGTCACATAGACCCGTTCATGTATGACATAGAAAGCATGAGAAGACTCATCGTGCAGATCGTGGAACAGAGGGTTCAGAAAGATATGGAGACGCTGTAAATGATAAGACTCCAGGACTATACCGGCATATCACCGAAAACGGACCTCCAGCTTATCTACAGGCTTTCAGCCAGACTTTCCAGAAAGCGGTTTCTCCATATAAACTCCACAAAGTCCGGCGGCGGTGTGGCCGAGATACTCAACAGGATGATCCCGCTGCTGGACGGCCTCGGCCTGGTGGTCAGATGGGAAGTAATAGAAGGTGACCAGAGGTTCTTTACCATAACAAAAAAGATACACAATAGTCTGCAGGGGCTGCAGGAGGAATTTACGGATGACATGTGGGCGTATCATTACGCTGTAAACGAGAAGAACGCAAAAACTCTGGACTTGAATGCCGATGTGATATTCGTCCATGACCCCCAGCCGGTGCCATTGATAAGATTCAGGCACAGCGGCCTATGGATATGGAGGTGCCACATCGATGTATCCAACCCTGTTGAGAATGTATGGGAAAGAGTATCGGCGTATGCCGGTAAATATGATGCAGCGATCTTTTCCGTGGCAAAATTTGCAAAGCAAATGTCCATAGACGAGTTTATAATCACCCCAACTATAGACCCCCTGAGCGAAAAGAACAAGGACCTGACGGAAACGGAGATCACGGAGGTTGCCGACAGGTTCAGGATACCCCGCGACAAGCCGATCCTGTTGCAGGTTTCAAGGTTTGACAGGTTTAAGGATCCGAACGGCGTTGTCAGGGCGTACAGAATGGTAAAAAAATATAATGACTGCAGACTAGTGCTTGCCGGCAGTTCCGCAACGGACGATCCCGAGGGAGATGCCGTGATCCGGGAAGTAAAAGAATTTGCCGGCAACGATCCGGACATACATACACTGCTGCTGCCGGCCTTCAGCGATAAAGACATAAATGCCCTCCAGAGGATGGCGACCGTCGTGCTGCAAAAATCCTTGAAAGAGGGCTTCGGCCTGACGGTCACGGAGGCGATGTGGAAAGGCAAACCCGTTATCGGAGGTAATGTCGGAGGTATCCCGGCACAGATCATCAATGGAGTTACCGGCTTCCTTGTAAATTCGGAGGAAGGGGCCGCATTCAGGATACGGCAGGTACTGAATGACCCCGATATGGCAAAAGGCGTGGGGGAAAACGCAAAGCAGTATGTGCGGAACCATTTTCTTATCACAAGACAGATACGGGACTATCTGTTCGTGTGGTATGCGATGCTCAATAAGGGCAGTACGGTCATGGAGCTGTAGGATGAAATTAATGGTGGTTTCCAACAGAGAACCCTATGTTCACAAAAAGACGGGAAATACCATAAATGCGGAGAAACCGGCGGGCGGTCTTACAGCGGCACTTGATAGTGTGCTCAAGGCCTCAGGCGGCGTCTGGATAGCATGGGGAAGCGGCAGTGGTGACAGGAACGTCGTCGATGACCGCTGCCGTGTTCCTGTTCCCCCGTCTGCACCGTCATACACCCTGAAAAGGGTATGGCTGGGCCAGAACGAGGTTGACAACTATTACACGGGATATTCCAACCGCGTCTTGTGGCCGTTATCGCACCTGACGCTGGACAGGGTCTATTACAGAAAACAATACTGGGACTATTACAGAAGAGTAAACCAGAAATTTGCGGATGCAATCATTGAAGAGACCGGACCCGATACCGCTGTATGGGTACACGACTATCATCTGTGCCTTGTCCCCCTGTTTGTCAGACAGGCGTTGCCGTCCGCAACCATCGGACATTTCTGGCACATCCCCTGGCCCGATTGGGGAACATTCAGGATATTGCCGCAGGCAAAAGAGATACTCGAAGGACTGCTGGCAAACGATCTTATCGGTTTCCAGATACCTCTGTTCGTCCAAAATTTTATGAGCTGCGCGAAAGAAAGCCTCAATGCCGATATCGATTACGAAAGTCAATCGGTTCTGTACAACGGACACAGGACACTGTTAAAACCATTTCCCATAAGTGTCGATTTTGACAGCTTCAGTTTAATGGCACTATCAAAAAAGCCGCATACAATACAGCATCTCAAGAAACAGCTCGGCATAAAAGGGGGATATACGGGCATAGGAGTCGACAGGCTCGAATATACAAAGGCCCTCTTGAAAAGGCTCCAGGCAATCGATCTCTTTTTCGAGAAATATCTTAGTTTCAGAAAACGGTTCACTTTCGTTCAGATCGCAGTGCCGACACGGCTGAGCGAGCCGTACATAAGTTATAAGAAATCGGTGGAAGAGCTGATAAACAGGATCAATGACAAATATGCTTCCGGTGCATGGCAGCCCATCGTGTACATTACAACAAAGATTGAACATAAAGACCTGGCGCTCTATTACAGGATAGCGGATGTTGCCATCATAAGCTCCGTGTACGACGGTATGAACCTTGTGGCAAAAGAGTACATCGCATCACAGGTGGACGAAAGCGGCGTTATCATACTCAGCGAGTTTGCCGGCGCCTCGGAGGAACTTGTCGGCGCTCTGCTGCTGAACCCCTATGATATAGAGACGTTTGCCGAAAGCATAAAAAGGGCGCTGCTCATGCCCGTTGAAGAAAAAAGAAGCAGGATGCGGGCGTTGCGGGAACAGGTGAAAGACAACAACCTCAAAAAATGGACGGACGGTTTCATTTCGGCACTCGGGGAACGCCATCTCGAACTGCATAACGCAAGCGGTAACATATTTTTGTTCCTCGATTATGACGGTACACTTACCCCTATTGTAGACAGACCGGAGGCCGCCGTATTGGATGAGAATGTCCGTGCAATCTTGAACAGACTGAAATCGAAGTATCCTATAGCGGTTATCAGCGGCAGGGCCCTGCCCGATATCATGGGCAGAGTGAACATAAAAGACATCCTCTATGCCGGGAACCACGGTGCACAACTATGGGACGGAAAGAATATGGTTTCCGGCACCGATGGCCCGGTCGATACCGGTATATTAAACGAATTTAAGGAGAAGGTGTTTTCTGCGCTGAGAGATATAGACGGTGTCATGATAGAAGACAAAGGCATGACGATCAGTATCCATTATAGAAATGTAAGCCGGCGGTACCGAGAGAAGGTGGCGGAAAGGTTCCGGAATATTGCGGACAGCTACACGGATAAATTCAGAATAACCACGGGTAAAGAGGTGTTCGAGGTAAGGCCCCTCAATGTATGGGACAAAGGGAGCGCTGTCCTATGGATACTTAAAAATTTCGGAAACGGCAGAACGCCGGTATATATAGGGGATGATGTCACAGACGAGGACGTATTTAAAGCGGTAAACCGTACAGGCGTGTCCATAAGCATCGGTGAAAACAGCAATGCCCGGTGTTTTTTGAAGGTGCAGGCAGAGGTAAAGGCGTTCCTGGACTGGCTGTTGTAGGGGCGGGGTACCCATCCCGGGGATGGGTCGTGCAATACGCCCTTACCTTCCTTGTTGCATTTCCCGGATAAACTGCTTTACATTTATTGTATGACCAAATATCAGCCAACACAGTGGTCTGAGAGCCACACATTCCACAGCCAGGATTTTTCCAATCTCCAGTCTCTTATGCTTTTGAAGCAGAAGAGAGAGCTTAAGATCAGTCTGTGCATTCCTGCACTGAACGAAGAGGCAACCATAGGCAAGATTATCTCGGTATTAAAGAATACCCTTTATGACCATATACGACTGGTGGATGAGATAGTTGTTATTGACAGCTCATCGACGGACAGGACAAAGGGCATAGCAGAGGAACTCGGCGCAAAGGTTTTGCTTCATAAAGATATCAGGCCCGACCTTGGTACGTACAGCGGCAAAGGAGAGGCTCTTTTCAAGAGTTTGTTTGTGCTCAAAGGCGACATCATTGTCTGGATAGATGCCGACATAAGGAATATGGACCCGAGGTTTGTATACGGCCTGGTTGGCCCCATCCTCAGGAACCAGCATATACTTTTCACAAAAGGGTTTTATCTGAGGCCTATACAATCAGACGAAGATATCAAACCTATCGGCGGCGGCAGGGTTACAGAACTGCTGGCAAGGCCCCTTATCAATGCATTTTATCCTGAACTCTCGGGTTTCATTCAACCGCTGGCAGGTGAGTATGCCGGATTTAAGCATGTGTTTGAACAGATCCCGTTCTCAACGGGTTACGGCGTGGAAATAGGCATGCTTATTTCACTGTTAAATCTTGTAGGTATAGATGCAATGGCACAGGTTGATCTTGAGATGCGCATTCACAGGAATCAGCGTTTGACGGATTTAAGCAAGATGGCCTTCGGCATACTCCAGACATTTTTCAAAAGACTTGAGAAGGATAAAAAGATGGAACTGCAGGAAAAGTTAAACACGGAATATTTTCAGTCCCTGCTGTCTGCAGGAACAAGCAGGATCGATAAAATAGTCCTTGAAGAACAGGAAAGACCCCCGGTTTTATCATTCCAGAAAGAGCCGGAAGCCGATCATATAATACCGCAGAAGACTTTAACCGATAAAGCAGAGTTTGATTTGGTTATAGGCATACCCAGTTTTAACAATGCAGATACGATTTCTCACGTGCTTGAGGCTGTGACAATCGGTGCCGGTAAATATTTTCCTTCAAACCGCTGTGTTATAATTAATTCCGACGGAGGGTCGACTGACGGGACACCGGATATAGTCAAGACTTTTAGAGAAAAAAACCAAAATATAATCTACACCACGCACCCCTCATTTGCGGTCCATAAGCTTTCTATCCCGTATACAGGTATTCCTGGTAAAGGCAGTGCCGTAAGATTGATACTTGAAAAGGCACACGAGTACAGGGCTAAGGTTTGTGTGCTTGTTGATGCGGATCTGCGGAGCATATCACCGGAGTGGATAGAAAACCTGATCGGGCCTGTAATGTATAACCAGTACGACTTTGTTGCTCCATACTACTCGAGATACAAATACGACGGTACAATAACGAATATGATTATCTACCCGTTGACAACAGCACTTTACGGCAGATCACTTCGACAGCCGATAGGAGGTGATTTCTGCATATCCAAAAATTTATTCAAGGTATACCTGGAACAGCCTGTTTGGAACACGGATATCGCCAAGTTCGGCGTAGATATATGGCTTTCCACGCTTGCCCTTGCAGAAGGGTATAAAGTATGCCAATCTTATCTCGGCACCAAAATCCACAAAGCAAAAGATCCTGCGCTGGATTTAGTAAACATGTTCATGCAGGTAATAGGGACCACTTTTATGCTTATGGACACGTATGAGTCAAAATGGTCTGAAGTAAGCGAGATAACATCCGTTCCTTTGTACGGCTTTGTATATGAGGCGGTACCGGAGCCTATAAATGTGGATGTAGACAGGATGCAAAGGCGCTTCAACGAGGAGCTCTCTGCAATAGATGATATCCTGAAATTGATATTATCCGAAAACACGTATCATGATACGATGAAACTGACGAACACAAAAGAATTTCCCAACGATATCTGGGCCAGGATCGTTTATGAGTTTGCCAATGCGTTCCACGGGAGAAAGATAGACAGGAGCTCCATAATAAAAACAATGGTACCTCTTTATCTTGGCAAGGTCGCATCCTTTGTTTATAAAACTCTTTATTCGTCGGCGCAGCAGGCGGAGGAATCCATAGGGGAGATTGTTAAAAGTTTTATTGAATCTAAACCGCACCTGAAAGATATATGGCAGTGAAAGAAAGACGCATATATGGTATGCTAAAACATAATTTATGGAAGGAGACATAAAATGAAATTTCTCCACACTATAGTCATAGATCCGTTCGTGACATGGTATCATACAGCGATAGCTTATGTTCCAAATGTTTTAACAATGCTGTTTGTAATAGGCATAGGTTTTGTTCTTGCCTGGATTTTCAACAAAGCAGCAAGGTGGCTTTTCAAGCTTATAAAGCTGAACGAAATCGGCGAAAGGGCAGGGCTATCGGTTGCGTTCAGCGATAACGCTATAAGTGTAATTGCAGAAAGATTCATCTTCTGGTTTATTGTGTTCGTTTTTCTCATGCTCGGGCTCAGTGCGCTTAAGCTTGACCCCATAGACAATCTTATAACAAGGTTCTTTTTATACCTGCCGAAATTGATTGCAGCCATCGTTATATTTATAGCGGGCTATTTGTTTGGTAATTTCCTGGATCGTCTCATGGTGCTTGCCGCAGTTAGCTCGCATATACCGTATGCAAAAACAATCGGCAGATTGACCAAATTTGCGGTTGTTGTGTTTTTCATATTTGTGTCGCTTGATCTGCTCGAAATAGGTAAAAATGTAATAGTGGCTGCGTTTTCAATCCTGTTCGGAGGAGTGGTCCTGGGGCTTGCTATAGCGTTTGGTTTTGGTGCAAAAGATATCGTAAAACAGTGGCTTGAGAGATTAATCAAGGATGCAAAGAATCATAAAGACGACGGTATATCGCACCTTTAAAAATATACCTTGTTGTGATATATTGCTTATTGCGGGGCGTAGCTCAGCCTGGTTCAGAGCGCTTGCCTTGGGGTGAACGAGGCGATGAATAAAGAGCCTCACGCTTGTTCACGCCTGCGAGTCGGTGAGCAGGCGGGCGGACAAGGCAAGGTGGTGGAAATAAGAATTTCTTTTTGGTATACACTTTTTAGCGGGGCGTAGCTCAGCCTGGTTCAGAGCGCTTGCCTTGGGAGCAAGAGGTCGGCCGTTCAAATCGGCTCGCCCCGACCAGTGATTTGAATATTTTTAGAGATGTGCCTGTAGCTCAGTTGGATAGAGCAACAGCCTTCTAAGCTGTGGGTCGCGCGTTCGAATCGCGCCAGGCACACCAGTTGGAATACCCTTGGGGTAATTTCAAAATCAATCAGCCGCTGATGCTCTACCGCTGACAAGGGCAATTGTACTATCTGAACCAGACCGCTTCCCTCTATAACTTTTATATTAAACCAAGCTCCAGCATGGCGGAAGCGACTTTAATAAATCCGGCTATATTGGCACCCTGCACATAATCTCCCTTTATGCCGAATTCTTCTGCTTTGCTGTAGCAGACATCATGAATAGACTCCATGATCTCTTTTAACCGGTTGTTGGTGTATTCAAAGCTC
>JAJYJX010000196.1 GCA_021789095.1 bacterium | reverse complement strand
CAGGTAATACCTCGGATTGTAAGACATCATTATAACAGGGTCTGAATCAAAGCCATCCACCAGCAAGCCACACTCATGGTTTGTGTTGAAATTGAACGGGCCCATGATCTTCTTGTAGCCGTTCTCTTCGGCCCATAAGATTGCCCTGTTAAAGAGCGCCTCGGCATACCTGTATTCCGGCAGGCATTCAAAAAAGCCGAAAAATGCAGACTGATCTTCCCAGAATTTTATATAGCCGCGGTCCGCATGAGCGGAAATCGTACCCTTTATTTCGTTGTTTTCAATGGCAATGAACAGAGATGCATCGGCAGTCTCGAAGTACGGGTTTTTTGCTCTGTCAAAAAAATGCATCCTTTCTGATATAAGCGGAGGTACCCAGTGATTGTCGTTCTTGTATACCTTCCACGGGAACATGATAAATTGCTTCAGGTCCTTTTTATCTTTAACCTCAACTATTTCTAATGCCATTCGTTAAACCTCCAAATGGATAATTATCCGAAGTTATGTTGTTCTCAGAAGATTATGACGTATAAGCAAGTTTTACATTCAAACAGACTAACACAGCGGATCATTTGATGTCAATAGTATTGAACTGCTATTATTCAATAATATTAATGGACAAAAGATGCAAATTTTACTTACGCGTCTGGTGATTATGTTGACCTGCTGTTGAGATAGGTGATATTTATTATATTTATGGACAAAAACAAAAAAGCTACGCTGTTATTCATATTTACACTTGTAATACTTGTCTGCATCAGGCTCGTGTTCATCTTTACCCTGAACCTGAGCGATGACGAGGCTTATTACTGGCAGTATGCAAGATATCTTTCTCTAAGCTATTTCGAGCATCCTCCGCTTGTTGCATGGTCAAATTATATAATGATGAAGGTTTTCGGCAGCACTGCCTATGCTGTAAGGATGTCAGCTCTCATTTATTCCATTGGAGATTCAATACTCGTCTGGCTGATTGCAAACAGGATACTGCACGATAGAATGAAGGCCTTTTTATCAGTGCTTGCCCTTAACATCATTCCTGCCTATGCAATAGGCGGACTTATGATGCTGCCTGATGCGCCTTTGGGCTTTTTCTGGCTTTTGACCGTGTATTTTCTCATGAAGGTGTTTCTGGATGACAAAGGTTCATACTGGTACGCCAGCGGCATTGCCCTCGGACTCGCCATGCTGAGCAAGTACCATGCCATCTTTGTGCCTGTATCTGCATTGGTTTTTATGATACTTTCAAAAGATGGCAGAAAATGGTTCAGGGATGCAAGACCTTATATAGCAACAGTTATTGCGTTGATAATCTTTTCACCTGTTATTATATGGAATATCCAGCACCACTTTGAATCACTCGGATTTGAGCTTGTTTCCCGCAATCCGAATTTCCATATCAGTATTAATAAATTTTTTACATTTTTGGGTTCTCAGGTCGGATTGATTTCACCGCTCGTGTTTTTCCTATTAATTTATGCGATTTACTATGGGTTTAAGATGTACAAAAAAGGCTTATCAGAAGATATGATTCAAGAATCCGATAGGGGTGAGCGACCGTTCGCCACTACATTTATGAAACATCTGGATTCCCGTTTGCACGGGAATGACAACAAAGAGATTCCGCATTCCGACTATTACGTACGAAATGGTAAAGGATACCTGTTTCTTTCAGCCCTTGCCGCTCCGATTATACTTTTCTTTTTTGTGGTAAGCTTTGTTGTTGATTCAAAGCCTAATTGGGCATTGATGGGTTACGTGCCTGCCGTGATCCTTTCAGTTCAGGTGTCATACGACATGTATAATAAGAAATGGTTCAGGAAATATTTATGGACAGGATGGGCAACGGCACTGCTGTTTACACTACTAATCCATGTACAGCTTTACTATCCCTTGATCCCTATGAAACCCGTTGATGCTGATCTGACGAATGACCTGTACGGCTGGAACATTGCCGGTAAAGCTGCTGAAGATGCCTATAAGCAGCTTTCTACTCAGGGGCCTACATTCATATTCACGCATAAGTACCAGCTTTCAAGCCAGCTCGCATTTAACGCACCAGGACAACCGCAGGTTTATACGTCGAATAAAACAGGGGACTCTTACCATGATTGGGGCTTGAATGTAGCGCCAAAACTGTACGGATGGAACGCGGTTTATGTGAACGATAACAGCTTCAGGATCGATCCGTATAAACACTTTCAATGCAGGAGATGGGAAGCCCTCCCGCAGATCAAGATTTACAGGTATGGACATTATGCAAGGACATTCTATATTTATAAGTGTTATGACTTTGAAGGGATTATAAAATGAACCAGGGACAGCGCCCAATTTTCTTGATGGGTGTTTCGAATAACAGGGATAGTTATCTTTTAAAAGAAAAGAGGGCGCTGTCCCTATTAGTCATTATCCCCACATACAACGAATCCGAAAATATTGAGAAGCTTGTGCATGACGTCTTTGCTTATCTGCCCAAGACGGAGATACTTGTCATTGACGATAACTCGCCTGACGGCACCGGCAGGATTGTTGACGGGCTTGCAGGCGCAAATTCCGCCGTGCATGTCATCCACAGACCCAAGAAGATGGGCATGGGCAACGCCTATAATCAGGGTTTCAGATACGCTGTGGAACATGGATACGATGTTGTATTCGAAATGGATGCCGATTTTTCACACAAGCCGTCGGACCTGCCGCGTTTATTGGAGGCTTTACAAGAGAACGGCCTCGTGATCGGCTCAAGGTATGTAGACGGTGGTGGTACTGTAAATTGGGGTATTAGCAGAAGGTTTATAAGTAAATCAGGAAACCTGTATGCAAGGATAATACTCGGAATGGACATAAAAGACATTACCGCCGGATTTAGGTGTTATAGTGTTGGGGCATTAAAGAAAGTCGATCTAGATCAGGTAAAATCGGACGGCTACGGTTTCCAGGTGGAGATGGCTTACAGGATCAAACAGGCAGGATACAGCATAAAGGAAGTGCCGATCATCTTTGAAGAGAGGAGAGCAGGGCAGTCCAAGATGTCGAAGAACATTGTAACAGAGGCGTTCATAAGGGTGTTGATGATCAGATTTAAAAGGGACAGCGCCCTCTTTTCT
>JAJYJX010000195.1 GCA_021789095.1 bacterium | reverse complement strand
GAGGCGATCCAGGACATCACTGAGTATATAGAAATTTTCTATAATCGGCAAAGGAGGCAGAAACGGCTGGGATATTTATCCCCTGCTGTATATGAACAACAATTTTACGGGAAAAGGCTTGCGTCGTGAGCCAATTGGTGTCTATTATTTCCATCAGACCTCAATATAAAGCTGTCCGATTGGTTTGATACAAATTATAAAAGATTTCCTGATGAATTCGGTTGGTGGGAAAAAGCAATTGAGAAGTATAAATAAGAAGAACCGGGGGATAGCGCCAGAGGGCAGAAGGACTTCGGCCTTATTGTATTTTGAGGTGTAATGAAATAGAATTTCTTTGCATGGGTTTAAATAATTCAGCAATACTAAAAAGAATATTCCTCGCGGGTTTAAAAGCCGTAAACGGCTCTGCAGCCGTCCGGCATGTTATACGGCAGGATAAAGCAGGCATTACAATCTGCGGTACCTGCTATAGTTATGCACACTTCAACCGTATATTTGTCATTGGCGCAGGGAAAGCTTCTTTTGATATGGCGAAGGCTCTTGACGGCACCATGGGCGGACATATTGATAATGGCATCATAATAACGAAGTACGGATACGGAGGCACTCTAAAGCACATAAAGACAATCGAGGCAGGCCATCCCCTGCCCGACTTAAACGGAGTCAAGGCAACACAACAATTGTTGTCGCTTGCCGGCAGTGTTAACAGACATACGCTCGTTCTTATGCTGCTTTCAGGCGGTGCGTCATCCTTGCTTGTTGCGCCCGACGGTATTTCATTGAAAGATAAAATAAGGACGACATCACTCCTCTTAAGGTCGGGAGCAGGTATTGACGAGTTAAATAGTGTGCGCAAACAGCTTTCCCTGGTAAAAGGCGGGCGGCTTGCGGACGTGTTTTATCCTGCAAAAATGGTTACCCTGATTATCTCAGACGTTATAGGGAACAGGCTTGAAACTATTGGTTCCGGTCCAACTGTTAAAGATGCGTCGACCCCGGATCAGGCAATGGAGATAATCAATCTTTACCGCCTGAGCGATAAAATCCCGGGGGCGGTCTTAAGAAGGCTTGAGCAGAAGAAAAATAACTATCACCGTCCCTCTATTTCGCCGCATGTAAAGAATGTCATTATCGCGGACAACAAAAAAGCTGCCGCTGCATGCACAACAGAGGCATTAAGGCTCGGGTTAAAACCGTTTATACTGACAACAAGTTTACACGGAGAAGCAAGGGAGGCCGGGCATGTACTTGCATCAATAGCAGATGAAATGGCACGCAACAAGAAAAGCCAGGACAAAAGAATTTGCATCATAAGCAGTGGTGAAACAACCGTTACTGTAAAAGGCACCGGCAGGGGCGGAAGGAATCAGGAGCTTGCCTTAAGTTTTGCAATAGACATCCAGCGTAAAAAGAGCATAAACCTTCTTTCCGCAGGCACTGACGGTACTGACGGCCCTACGGATGCTGCAGGAGCAATTGTTGACGGGACAACGGCGGCACGAATAAAGACCATGGGATTGGATCCATATAAATACATCCTTAACAACGATTCATACACAATACTTGAGAAGGCAGAATGTCTTTTAAAAACAGGACCAACAGGTACAAATGTAATGGATATCCAGTTGATCCTTATAGGATAATATGCATGAAAAAAAGGCTGGATCAGGTACTGCTTGAAAAAGCACTTGTTGATTCAATCGATAAGGCAGGTGCTTATATAATGGAAGGAAAGGTTAAGGTAAAGGGTGTTGTAATTTACAAGCCGGGACATCAGGTTCAGCCGTCAGATGAAATATCGCTTACCCTGCCGGAAATCAGCTTTGTCAGCCGGGGCGGGTATAAATTGCACGGTACCATCAAGGAATTGGGCATACATATACAGTCAAAAACAGCAATGGATATAGGCTCATCCACCGGTGGTTTTACGGACTGCCTGCTCCAGCACGGTGCTGAAAAGGTTTACGCCATCGATGTCGGTAAAGGCTTGATAGATTACAGGCTGCGGCAAAACAAGCGGGTTGTTATAATGGAAGGGATCAATTTCAGGCATTTTGATACATCCGCACTGCAATCGCAGATAGACATTGCAACTGTTGATGTCTCTTTTATCTCATTGGGTCTTATTCTTCCGGGGGTATTCCCATGCCTTAAACATAACGGGATTGTTCTTGCACTTATAAAACCGCAGTTCGAGCTTGATAAAAAGGACGTGTGGAAAGGCGGAATAGTCAAATCTCCAGATAAACACGAAAAAGCTGTTTCAAAGGTCAGGGACATAGCAGCAGGCCTCGGGTTTGAAGTGCTGGGAGTGATACCGTCAGTCATAAAAGGCACGAAGGGAAACCAGGAATTTTTTATCCATCTTAAAAAACCATGAACCCTCTCAACGGATTTGAACATTTATTCAATATTTTCATGCCTGCCGGGTGCCCTATATGCGGCAGGAGTACACCTGTCCCAGGAATATGCAGCGACTGCAAAAGGAACATAATATACATAGAACCTCCTTACTGCAGCATATGCGGCAAGCCGTTTGTATCGGGAAAAGGCATATCCCACATATGCATTGATTGCATTAAAGGTAAAAGCAGATTTGTCAAATCCAGGGCTGTGTTTGAATATAATGGCCTCATTGCAGAACTGATCCAGAGATTTAAATTCAACGACAAGGTAAACCTTTCTTCGCTTTTTGTAAATGAATTGCTCAACCTGTATAAAGCAGATTTCTTTGATGAAGGCATAAATGCCATAATTCCTGTCCCACTTTCTGATAAAAGGCTCAAACAACGGTCGTACAACCAGGCCCGGCTGCTTGCAAAAGGTCTGTCAAGGGAACTGTCAATACCGTGTTATACAGATGTGATTAAAAAGGTAAAAGAAATACCACCCCAATCAACCTTAAAAGCTGATGCACGGTATAACAATGTTAAACATGCATACACAGTCAGTGGCGGCGATTTACTGAAAGCGCACAAGGTATTGCTCGTTGACGATGTAATCACAACAGGGGCTACTGTCAATGCATGTATTGCTGCACTGCACAGGGCAGGAATAAAACAGGTCTATACTATGGCAATAGCAATGAGGGTCTGATAATT
>JAJYJX010000194.1 GCA_021789095.1 bacterium | reverse complement strand
GGGTCCTATGTTTGAATAAGGTGTGAACCCGCCAGGTCCGGAAGGAAGCAACGGTAGCAATACTGTTCAAGTCGCAGAAAACCTGGCTATCCTTAATAATGAGAAACAGTGATCAGGAGTTATGGCTTACAGGGTACTGTCAAGGAGATATAGACCAAAGGTATTTGAGGATTTGTTAGGGCAGCCTCATGTCACGAGAACTCTGTCTAACGCGGTAGCAGACGATAGGATAGGGCATGCATATCTGTTTACCGGGCCAAGGGGTGTGGGTAAGACAACAGCCGCGCGGCTGCTGGCAAAAGCATTAAACTGTACCACCGGTCCTACCGTTACACCGTGCAACAGCTGTTCAAGCTGTACAGAAATAGATGAAAGCAGGAGCATGGATGTTTATGAGATAGACGGAGCCTCCAACACGGGAGTTGACAACATAAGAGAGATCAAAAATAATGTCCAGTACCCTCCTTCAAGGGATAGATATAAAATATACATTATAGACGAGGTTCACATGCTTTCACAGGGTGCTTTCAATGCACTCCTCAAAACTCTGGAAGAACCACCCGAGCATGTCATTTTTATTTTTGCTACAACAGAGCCTCACAAGGTGCCGCTGACAATACAGTCACGCTGCCAGAGGTTTGATTTCAGGAAGCTGCGCAATTCCATGATCATGCAGAGCCTTGCGGATATATCCGAAAAGGAAGGTATACGTATAGACGATGAATCCAGGGAGGTAATAACGCGTTATGCCCAGGGCAGTCTCAGGGATGCCCAAAGCCTGCTTGAGCAGGCAATATCCTACAGCGGCAAGGATATCAAGCATGAAGATATATACAAGGCACTGGGTATACTGGAGAGGGATGTCATCGTAAAAGCAATGAATGCCATGGCACATCACGATATTGCAGAAGCAACAATTACAGCCCGTGAGGTCGATACAAGAGGGTATGACCCCAAGAGGTTTATAGAAGAACTACTTTCTTCCCTGCGCGATATATACCTGCTCAGTATGTCCCTCGATGAACTTGTGGAATTACCGGAGACCGAGGTTCTGGTATATAAGAAAATCAGTGCATCGTTCACACAGGATGACCTGATCCATCTTATGAACACCGTTTCAAAAGGTCTGGAATTGATAACCAGGTCAACCCAGCCAGGCATTGCACTTGAGATTGTCCTTATAAAGGCAGCATCGCTGAAACCGCTCCTGCCTATCGATCAAATATTGTCAGATCTTAAAAAATTTAAAAACACCATACATGATCAGGACAAGCCATTTATGTATGGTAATGCCGGTCAAGGGCATAATCCCGGCACTGAAATACCACCGGCAGTCGTAGACGGCGTTCATGATCCGGAGAGTAATAAACATAAAGAGAAAACCGTGGAGGGGTTTATCAATTATGTTTACCAATCGAACGGCCCTCTTGCAGTGGAACTTGGCGAGTCGAAGATCGCAATTGAAAAAGATAATAAAATAAGTATATTTTTAGATATACATAAGGAAAATAAATTTGAGAATCTGGAAAAACATCTGGGATTGATACGACAGTTCGTAAAAGGGTATTTTGGCATTATCTACGATGTTCTGTTGAATAAGGATTTTAAACATGGTAATGCCGGAAATGAAAGTGCGACGGCAGCTGATGATCAGAAGCTCAACAAACTGCTTGATGTGTTTGGGGCCAAGGTCATTAAAAAAAATATAAAGGGGTAACCATGAATATAGAAAGTTTATTGAAACAGGCTAAAAAAGTCCAGGAACAGATGAATAAGATTACAGAGGAACTTGCCACGAAAGAAGTAGAGGCGTCAAGCGGCGGAGCTATGGTTGTTGTAAAAGCTAACGGCAAAAATGAAATCACAAAAATTACCATAGACCAGGAGGTTTTCTCTCTCGGAGACAAGCAGATGCTTGAAGATTTACTGCTGGCCGCAGTCAATGAAGCTTTAAACAGGTCCAGGGATCTCTCGGCGGAAGCATTTAAAAAAGTTTCCGGCGGATTCAATATTCCAGGGCTGCAATTATGATAAAACAATCTGCCAGCCCTGTAGCAGAGCTTGTAGCAAACCTGAAAAAGCTGCCGGGTGTTGGAGAAAAAACGGCAACAAGATTTGCGTATCACCTATTAAGCATGAAAAGGGATGATGTTCTTGCAATGGCCGATGCAATAAGGAGAATCAGCGAGGATATCAAGATGTGCCCTCTCTGCTTCAATTTTACATTCACGGAGCCCTGTGATATATGCAATTCACCGGCAAGAAATAATTCCACAATATGTGTCGTAGAAAGACCTGCTGACCTGAATACTATAGAAAAAACCGGTATTTTTAAAGGCAGGTATCATGTATTGCATGGTGTTATAAATCTGCTGAACAATGTAGGGCCAGAAGACATAAAGGTAGCAGAATTGCTGCAGCGGTTAAAGAAAGAATCTGCAACGGAAGTTATTGTTGCCCTGAGCCCGACTACAGAAGGTGAGGCAACAGCGCTGTACCTGCAGAAAATAATAAAGCCGATGGGTGTAAAGATTACAAGACTGGCAAGCGGCATACCCATGGGTTCTGTACTTGAATATGTGGATCCATATACCCTTGCAAGGGCAATGGAGAATAGAATAGAAATTTGATGAGGAGGCTTCATGGCTGGCAATAAGAACATACTACCGCGGATAAGTAAATCCGGAACTTACGAAATAAGAATGGAGAGTATAGGCGGACTCGGGGCCAATCTTGCGGGAAAAATACTTGCAGAGGCGGGAGTACTGGGCATGGGACTGAACGGAGTGAATTTTGCGAGCTACGGTTCAGAGAAGAAAGGAACGCCTGTAAAGGCCTTTGTGAAATTTTCTGGACCCGATGTTGAGATCAGGTCCAACAGCCCTGTGGAAGAGCCGCATATACTGGTTATCTTCCACGAGAAAATGATCCATACCTACACATTGACACAGGGCGTTGATGAACGCGGAATTGTTGTTGTGAATACATCGAAAACACCGGATGAAATGAGACAAGAAATGAAGCTTTACGGCGGTACGGTCGTATGTGTGGATGCAATAAAGATATCCGTTGAGGAAAAGGTTAAATTGAATACAGCCATGCTTGGTGC
>JAJYJX010000193.1 GCA_021789095.1 bacterium | reverse complement strand
CTCGGCCCGGTGCAGTCACAGCATCGTTTGCCCAAGGTATGCAAGTCTTCATTTTCTATTTGCATTGTCGCTATGTCCCTTTTGTCACCTTCTGCTATCAATCTGATCTCTATATCTAATGGGATTGAGCCGAGTAAAAACTCTGCATCCGATTTTTCTTTTTTTAATTCACGAAATCCTTCAATCACATGTTTGCACGTAACCGCAAACATGCGCTCCCCTGTATTAACAAAAAAACAGGATGCATTTGCATGTACCTTTGGGTTTTCAGCGGTTTTAGGATCTACAAAAAATATCGGCGCTGTATAAAGAACAGCCCACTGTGCGACTGCAACAAACATCTGGTTTACTTTTGGATCAAGTTCCATATTATTCTACATACACAAATAGCTCCTATTGGTATAGTAGCATAAATTATCGGATGGTACATTCGACATTTTTTCAGGAAACCCTTACCCCGCCATAAAACCCTGGGGTTAAGGCTAGTTTTTCACAACAGAGTGAACTGCGTAGCAGGTCACCTTACGTCCCGAGCCGGTGCGGGCGATGAGGCCTGCGTCCGCGAGTCTTCTCAGCACAAGCCCCATGCTGCTTCTCGGCATGCCCGAGTGCTCCATGCACTCCTTTATGCCTGCGCCGCTGTTCTGCTTTATGAATTCGAGGATATTTGTATCAACGCCGCTGACTTACGGGGCGGCTATGCCCATCATCTTATCGGCAAGTACTTCCTGCGCGTCCATGCGCTGCTTGACGATCCTTATCCCTTCTTTCCTCTGGATCCCTTCCATGGACACCGGCTCGGCGTAGACAATAACCCCTTTTGTAAACGGCATTGGTATAAAAAAACTGTCCCATGATTTTAACCTGATGCAGCGTTTAAACCGTATCGTAGCAGGGACGATGGGAATGCCCATTTTCTGCGCAAACCACACAGGCCCGGGCTTCAGCTCGTGATAAGGCCCTTTAGGCCCGTCACCTGTCAGGGCAATTGTATAATTATCTTTAATATATCCAATGGTCTCCAGCGCAGCTGCCTCTGCCCCACGCGTGCTTGAGCCCCTTATCACCTTAAAGCCATAGCGCCTGACTACCTCTGTTGCTATATCGCCGTCCTGGCTCCTGCTTATAATGATCGCAATCTTTCTATGCCTGTGAAGGTAAGGCAGCACCAGAAACTCTCCGTGCCAGAACACTGCGACCACTGAGGTCATTGTCATAAGGTCCTCAAACGCCTCCCTGCCCACGAACGTCCATCTTACTGTCGAAGATAACAGATATGTCAAAAACCATATCAACCACCCGGCAACGGCAGTAATGACAGAATTCAGGATTTTTTTCATTGCTGGTCTGCAGGTTCTTTGGCGAAAAGCGTGTGCTGCAGCGTATAGAGTTTTTTATAGTATCCTGCATTTTTCATGAGAACCTCGTGAGACCCTTCCTCTTCGAGCTGGCCTTTTACCAGCACCGCTATCCTGTCTGCGCGCTCTGCAGTGTAAAGCCTGTGAGCAATAAAGAACGTGGTCTTGCCTTTCATAAGATTGTCAAGCGCCCTCTGGACCTCACGCTCTGATTTTGCATCAAGGTTTGAGGTCGCCTCGTCAAGGATGAGTATGCCAGGGTTCTTGAGCACCGCCCTTGCTATCGCAATCCTCTGCCTTTCACCCCCTGATAACTTTGCGCCCCTTTCGCCGAGGCTGGTATTGTATCCGTCGGGCAGGTTTATTATAAACTCATGGGCGTACGCGGACTTCGCAGCTTCAACAACCTGTTCAAACGAAGCATCCCTGTTACCGTAAAGGATGTTGTTGTAAACCGTGTCATTAAAAAGAACGGTCTCCTGGGTCACAATACCTATCATGTCTCTCAGGGACTTGAACTTTATGTCCTTTATATCGACATCGTCTATCTTTATGGAGCCTGATGTTACATCATAAAACCTTGTGAGCAGGCTGACAAGCGTGCTCTTGCCTGCACCGCTGTCTCCTACTATTGCAAGTATCTCTCCCTTTTTGACCTTCAATGATATGTTTTTCAGTACCTCGCGGTCGCCGTACCTGAAACAGACCTCGTTGAAGGATATCTGGTTGTCTATCCCTGTAATATCCCTGTCACCCTGGTTCAACGTTTCCTGCGGCTCATCGAGCACATCAAACACGCGCGATGAAGCTGCAAGCCCGTCCTGTACAACAGTGTTTATATTGCTGAGGTTCTTAACAGGCTGATAAAGGAGTCCGATTGCTGCAAAGAATGAGAAGAATCCCTCGGGCGTAAGTGTACCGTACATGATCCTCATGCCTCCGTACCAGAACGCCCCGACAAACCCTATGACCATAAGGAATTCCATTGAAGGCACAAACAGCGCATTGACCTTTATGCCGCGCATCAGGGCTGCATAAAGCTCTGAAGTAAACTTCTTGAACCTGCTGATCTCATGACCTTCCTGGTTGAATGCCTTTACAATATTTATACTCGATATGGACTCAAACAGCTTATTGTTCAGGTTCGCCACCGCGTTCTGCCCCTGCACGCTTACCCTCCTGAGCTTCCTGCCCACCCATACGACCGAGTAACCTGCAACGGGATAAACAAGGAACGTAAGGACAGCGAGCTTCCAGTCAAGATAAAATGCTAGGGCCACCAGTACAATAATGGAAAAACTGTCCCTCAGGCTGCCTGCAACAGCGCTTGTAACAGCGCCCTGCACAAGCCCGACATCGTTCATGATCCTTGATACGAGCGTACCTGTCTGTACCCTTGAGAAATAATCCATCGGCAGGTACTGTATATGCTCGAACAGGTCATTGCGTACGTCCATGATAATCCTCTGGCCGATGTTACCCATAAAATATGCCTGTCCATAGAATGAAAGCCCCTTTAAGAGGGCTACAATAATAAGGGTTACCGGCAGGTAGTAAAACAGCTCTTTCTTCGGGATCTTTGAAAGAAAAATAAATGGTCCTGCTATCTTGAGCGTTGTTTGTGCGGGGTTTATCACAAACTTTACGAGCGGTCCTGCGAGGTATGCCAGTGCACCTGTCATAAGGGACAGTATGATCATAAGGATCATGGCAATAGCAAACCTTCCCACGTAAGGCTTCAAATACCTGAACAATCGTGCAGCAA
>JAJYJX010000041.1 GCA_021789095.1 bacterium | reverse complement strand
GCATAGAACGTATGCCAGAAGAATCATATTTCCCGATTGATGTCACAACTCGCTGGACAATAGGTTTTTTATTCTGGGAGAAAACGAATGTTATGTCACCTGCTTATGGCGAATGGCCCGCAGAGCCTGTAAAGGGACTTCTGCCAGGCAAATGCCTTGATGATTTCATATTATCATCTCCAGCCTTGCCAGCCATAAGATATGCAAAAGCAGAGTCAGCCTATATCATGACAAAGGATGATATTCCTGAGGAAGAGGCTACCAATCCCGAGTACATAGAAGAGTTTTATAATAATATCGCATGGCATGGGAAAACAATAGGGCCCAAAGCTCCGCCAGCCTCCTTTAGTGCTACAACATTCCTCAACTACATTATTTCTTTAAAGCAGCAGTCCTATCAACTCGGGTGGATTGTACAGAAAGCCGTAGGTGAGTATAAGAAAGATAAAGGGGAAGAGAAAGACGAAGACGATAAAGACAAAGAAATGGGCATTATGCAAAGTCTTGATACAAAGCTTAACCATGCAATGACAGAGTTGCAAACCGGAAATGCGAAACAGACTGTAAATATTCTCTATGCTTTTATGGGTGAGGTTGAAGGTTTATACAATGTTTGCAAAGAGCATGAGGAGCATGATGGGGACAAAGATAGCAATGATAAAGATAACAAAGACAAGATACACGAACAAGGAATTACTCCTCCATCTAAGATGGATCGTAATAACAAAGGATATGGGCATGGACACTGCGACAAAAGCCACCTGACCTCAGAGGCTTATGCACTGCTCAAATACAACACAGAGTATCTGATAGACAGGCTTGGAGGCAAAACAAAGGGGCATGAGAAAGAAGATCATGAACATTCAAAGAACAAGGATAAACATTAACCTGAAAAATGCAATAAGAGAAGTTCCTTCATTCATTTAATCCTAAGATCCATTTATTTCTGTCATTCCCGTGAAAGCTGGAATCCAGAGACTGCCACTATGAAAACAAAGAACTACCCCATGGATTCCGCATCATGTGAATGACGCAGCTGCTTATGCAGGATGAGTAAGGGATTCGAACAGCTTTATGTAATCGTCCGTGACCTTGTCCCACAGGTAAGCAGCCCTGATACGGCCCTGGGCTTTTTCCTTCAGCGATGCGTGCAGTCCTTTATCGTTCAGCAATAGGGAAAGTTTTTTTGAAAGCTCCGGTTCGCCTATTGTACCGTCATACGCTATGCCTGCATCTGCTACGACCTCAACACTGGCAGGTATATTATTCACGATCACTGCATTGCCTGCTGCAAGCGCTTCGATAAGTACCGGATGTGTACCGCCGACTTCTGATGCAAGCACATAGATGTATGTGTTCCTCATAAGGCATTTATAGTCCTCTCCAAATACATACCCCGTAAACACAATTTTTTCATCGTTGCCGGACAGTGTTTTTAGTTCTGCCTTGTATGCATCTGCATAAGGTGCATCACCTACGATTACAAGTTTTTTATTTGTCGTGACCCTTTTATAAGCCTTTATCAATTGATGGGCATTGTTTTCAGGCACAAGCCTTCCAACGTAGAGTATGTAATCATCCGGCTCAAGTTCGTATTTTTTTAGTGCCTTTTTATCACCTGCAGTGCGCTGATCGAGCTCTGTGCCGTAAGGAATGAACAGGCTCTCCCTGTTGTAATGATCCATGTAATAATGTTTTACAGCCATGGAATCCGCTATAACAACGTCCGGAAAAACAGTTGCCATTCTTTCGCTTGCCCGTAAAAACCATCGTGCAAACCATCCCCATTTCTTTCTTTCCCAGTCCGCTCCGTCGACATTCAACACCACTTTTGTTCCGGCAATCCTGAGCATGCATGACGGCAGGCTGTTTCCGACACCGCATATATAAACAATGTCGTATCTTTTGAATATACCGTGCATCACAGAGAGAAAAGTATGCGTTATTGTATCAAGATGTTTTGTAGGTATTGTCGGCAGGCTTACGAGCTTTACGCCTTTGTAAGAATCACCTTTATACTTTACATGCGTTGAGCGGTTGTAAACCGTGACATCGTGTCCTTTCTCTACAAGCCTTGTTGATATGCCTTCAACGAATGTTTCAAAACCGCTGTAACTTGCGGGTATGCCCCTTATGCCCATGAATGCGATCTTCATATCACCTTATTAACCACAGACCGCGAACCTTTTACAAGTGAATATGGAAGTTTGTGGAGTGAGCTATTGGTTTGTCATTCCTGCGAAAGCAGGAATCCAGAGTAAAAAAGACTGGATTCCGCATCAAGTGCGGAATGACATAATGCATTTGTTTGTCAGAAGCTGCCGCTTTTGGCGAAGGCAGTTCAGCCTTTGTACGTTATGACTTTTCCCCACAGGCTCTTTGTTCCCCAGATCCCGGACCTGAGGCACTGGAGCTGGACAATCTGGCTGTGGTCTACGAAAACGTTCACCTCTGCTCCGTAGTTCTTGATGTACCACGCAAAGACCTCAGGATCAGCGGCCTCGAACATCACGTTCTCTACTTCCAGTGCATTCACGAACTTCGGCGGAACGTCGGTCCTCCATGTCTTCACGTTCTCTGTTATGCCCTCTGACTCTATCATGATCATATATGCGCCTGCGTCCAGAAACTTCTTCGCCTGCTCTATTGCGTGTTCCGGGTCCCGGGTGCCCTCTGCTTCCAGCTCTTCCGGGGATGTAGCTCCGCCTGCACCGAACTGTATTCCGATCTCCGGTTTTACCTTTAGCCCAGCCTTTTTGACCTTTTCTATGAGCCTGAGCCAGTCGTCCGTTGGGATTGTTATAAACCCGCTCGAAACCTCGATTATATCAAACCCGAGGTCCTTGCACTCCTTGATGTATGCAGATACCGCGTCGCGTCCCTGCGTTACGACGTATTCCATGAACCCGCCTGTATCGACCTTGACATCATGCTTGTGGCACAGCTCTATGAGTTCCCTCACCGCCTTCTTTGGCATAAGACTGAAAGAGCCGCCCGCGAACTTGAGGATATCAACGTATTCTCCCATTGTTTCAAGGATGTCCTCAAGGTAGCGCTTACCCATAGGCGTATAGTATGGACCTCTGATTTCCGTCACGCCTGTTTTACGCGGCTTCTTCGGTAGATCGTTCATCCTGAGGAACTTAAACCCTCTTTCATTTTCTCCTGTGTTTGACATTTTATATTCCTCCTTTCTGTCTTACCTTTGAGAGCAGATCCATGAGGTCTTTGACCTTTATGGATTCAAGCCTGTCCACCGAATCAATTATATCATTTTGGAGCGATGGTTCTGTGCGGCCGTGCGAAAGCTTCCTGAACTTCTCTGAAACAGTTTCCCACTTCATGGGCTTCGTGTGAAAGCCCTCGTAGTCCGTTTTTTCCTTCGTCAATACGCTGCCCTGTTCGAGCTCGACTCTTATCATGCACGGCATCTCTCCGGGAAAACGCCTGCTGTATTTTTTAGACGGCTTTACGCTGACCCTTCTTAAAAGCGTCTGGATGTCGCTGCGTTTTATGCGTTCAGGCAGGTACTGCCCGGGCATTACTTCGTTGTCCAGTATTGCGGCTGAAACAAGGTAAGGTATGCTGTGGTCGGCCTGCTCTTTTTTCTCAACGATATGTTTGTCGCCTTCCTCTCCACCGCCTATGATGTTATACGCAACATCGAATATTTCGATCTCAATTGCTTTTACATCATCAGGACTAAAGCCATGTTCACGCTTCAGTTCCAGGATTCCCTCAATGGCCGATTGTGAGTGGATCTCTGCATTGTAGCGCTTCACGATTGTCCTTGTCACGCGCTCCAGGTTTTCCTTTGACCAGTCGAGCTCGAATTTCCCGGCAATAGCATCCATGAATCCCTTGTTGCCTTCAAAAACTTCGATCGGTCCTGTTATTCCCCTCATTGCAAGGAAAGCGGAGTGCGTTGCACAAAAAGCCGCGTTGGGGTAAGCAAGGCCCTTCCAGTTGGACAATATCCCGGTACGCGTAACCCTGAGTGCATTGAATGCGGTCCCGGTTATGGCTATTGCGTTGGCTGTTTTCTTCTGATCAAGCCCGAGTGCCTTTGAAACACCCGAAGCCAAAGCGTATGAGCCCTGGGTCGTGTGATCGAACCCTTTGGCCCGTACGGGTGCGACATCGCTCAGCCTGCACTGTACCTGATAGGCTATTGCAAGGGATGTCAGCAGTGTCCTGCCGTCAGCACCCGAGTACTCTGATCCTGCAAGCACTGCACCGAGGTTGTCGCTCGGATGGCAGGTCTCACCCTTTGCAAGATAGCTGTCATTGAAGTCCAGGTAACGGACAAGCGCACTGTTGTAAAGGGCAGCCCTGTCAGGCGATGTTGCACCGCCGCCGATCGTTGTACATATGCCCCTGCCCCCGAAGTCCTCGTTCTGCCCGGCTATCGCCTCCACCGGTCCCCCGCCTATTGCCCCGATAGCACAACCGAGCGCATCGAGGATCCTTATCTTGAGTGCATTGACAGCAGATGCTGAAAGGTCGTTGTATGATGCCCTTGTAACGAAGCCTGCAAGCTCCTCGGCATACGTCATAAATAACGACTCCTTATGGTATAAGGTATTACTCGATCAAAGATGTATCAAGGTACAATTCTATTAATATCTAAAGATTCCCGCAGGCAAGCTCACCGATGATAAAGGAATGACAGACAACTTCACCGTTCTCAAGGAGCATGTCAAGCCCGATTTTCCCGTTCCGCAGGTGTTCGACCCACACCGAGGTATCAACGAGAACCACCTATGACCTTCTGCGCGGAACCAGTATTAGTTTTTTTTCGGTCCCGCCTAACTTTGCCAGTCTTTTGCTGTTTTTCCTTGCGATCAATGCTTCAAGTCCGAAGGTGGTGGCTTCTGTTGAAAACTATCATGGTAAATGATATTTGTATAAGAAGAGCGCGGTCTAAAGCCATGTCCTTTCTCACGGGGTTTACTGATACGGCATAAGGAGGTTGAGAATGCAAAAGGAAATGATCTTCGGAAGCGACTGGATAACGGTCGATCTGCCTGACCATACCACGCTGCTGCCGCCGAGCGTGAACGTGAGCCTGCCGCTTAAGCCGGTATCCGATCTTGCTCAGGCGGTACAGGACACACTGCTTCATCCCCTTGACACAAAACCCTTGCGCGAACTGGTGCGCCCGGGACAAAGAGTAACCATCGCATTCGATGATCCCACTGTTCCGTCGCTTGCCCCTGTGTGGGAAACCGCCCTGCCGGTCATTATAGAAGAGCTGCATCATGCGGGTGTACGGGACAAGGACATAACCCTTCTGTGCGCAAACGCACTGCACCGGCAGTTCACGCACAAAGAGCTGGAAAAGATAATCGGTGAACCAATCACAAAGACTTTTTCAGATCGATTGTTGTGTCATGATGCGGAGGATAAAGACAACATATCCTGCATCGGCAAAACGAAAGAAGGCTATGATGTGGAGCTGAACAGGCTTGCAACAGATAGCGATCTCACGATCTACCTGAACGCATACTCCACGGGCTTCAACGGCGGATGGAAATCCCTATGCGTGGGTCTTTCGACATGGCGCTCCATAAAATGGCACCACACGCCTGATGTTATGAGCATGTCACTCGGTCATAACAGGCTGCACGAGATCCTGGATAAAATGGGGAAGGTCGTTACAGACAAACTCGGGAGGAATAAATTTTTTAAGGTAGAGACACTGCTTGCCAACCCTGTGCAGGCCGCCCGCATCTGGGCAGGCAGTGTAGATGCCACACGCGCTGCGGTACTCGAGGTGCTGAAAGGCAGGCAAAAACCACGGCACGAATTACTGGAAAAGAAAGCCGATATCGTGTGTTACGGCATACCGGACTGGAGCCCTTATGCCGTATTCTCATTAATGAATCCCCTGCTTACGCTCGTCTCAACAGGCCTCGGCTATCTCGGCGGCATGATCCAGGCCGTCGGCAGGTCCGGGTGCAGTGTAATCATGGCAACACCGTGCAAAGATCAATGGGATGAAGTACATCATCCGTCCTACAAAGAAGTCTGGTACAGGGTGCTGGCGGATCTGAAGAACCCCTACAAAATCATGGACAAATACGGGAATGAATTTATCAGCAGGAAGGAATATATAGATGCATACCGCCACAATTTTGGTTTCCATCCTGTGCACGGCCTGCTTGCAACACAGCCTTTGAAAAGACTGAACCATGCAGGCAGGATATTCGTGGCAGGTGCGGAGAACCCGGCACTTGTTGAACATCTTGGTTTCGAATATAAGAAGACTGTGGAAGAAGCAATAGCATCGGCACAGAAGACACACGGGAAAGACGCAAGCATTGCATTTATTCAGAACCCTGCTGCATTTAACAGACAATAGCCACACTTACTGCTGCTTTTGTCTCTTTGTTTTAATAACCTGCCTGTATGAGTATACAAATGCGGGGATAGCTACGCCTATCATAAAAAATGAAATGAGCGTGTAGTCTGAAATAAACGGCAGCCTGATATCAATACCCATCATAGTCAGGAATCCCGCTATTATGAACAGCAAACCCCCGAAAAATAAAGTCCGCCCGCCCGTCTCGCTGCCGATTTTTTTAATATCATTCTCTGTAAGAGAACCGAACCATTTAAGGGACATGCCGAACAATGCCCCTATGATGACCAGCATAAGCATCGTTCCAAGACCGAATACAAGTCCGGGCAGGAATCCAAACCATGCGTCCGGCATTATCGGAGCAGCAACAGTATTTACAAACAATGCGAACCCGCCAAACCCGAAACCGGCTATGAATCCATGGATGAGCGTCCATTGAACAGGGGGTGCACTGGTCTGCGGATCGCATCCATCGCATTCGGTACTTAATATCTTATAACTTTTTTCCATGTTCTTGGAATCCATGTGATGATGTCCCAGTATATGAAGGTGGGGATAGATATTTCTTTTAAGCACTATCACGCCTGCAATAAACATTACACCACCAACAATAAGGTATATATATCTGTTGATGCTGAACACGAAAGGTGCAAGTGCAAGATAAGAGAGTTCCGAAATCATTGCGCGCTGGAATGTGAATGCAAGTGAAAAGTACAGCCCTGCTTTCATACCCTCTTTGCCGCTCCCCCCGCCGATAGCATAGCTGAATGTTATGGGCCATGTATGTTCGTCGGGCAGTATGCCGTGCAGCAGCCCGAACAGAAATGAGTATGTAACTGCTATAATTGGATTCATAAAACTAATATAAGCTAATACAGATAAAATAATTTGCAATAGCCTGGCAAAAAGGTTTATAAATCCATTATGAAAAATGAACAGCGAATGCCCTTTATAGGCATAACTGCGGATTCCGGTGAAATCAACGGTAGAAGCGCATATTTTGTTTATCGTGCTTATGCAGACGCAGTAGATCAATGTAAAGGCATACCCGTCCTGCTGACACATACGGCCGGCATAAAATTCCTTGCAGACAGGCTGGACGGTCTGGTTATCACGGGCGGGGACTTTGACATTCCCCCTGCAATGTACGGCGAACAGCCTGTTATGCAGCTTAAGACAATGCCGGAACGGACAGCTTTCGAATCAGCGGTTTATATAGAATCATTAAAAAGGGGCATACCTGTGCTGGGTGTGTGCGGAGGCATGCAGCTCATGAATGTTATAGCAGGAGGTTCACTGTACCAGGATATAAAAACCCAGGTGCATACAAGCCCCGGCTATCAGATTGATCATTCAAAAGGCAGCCATGGGATTATTTTAGAATCGAATACACTACTGAAGGGCATTATAAAACAGGACAAAACAACCATAAATACAAGCCACCATCAGGCTGTAAAAGAGCCGGGCAAGGGCGTGATCGTTTGTGCAAGATCGGAAGACGGGATTGCAGAGGCAATAGAACTGAAAGATTTCCCAAATGTGCTGGGCGTACAGTGGCATCCGGAAAGAATGGATCAGGGAATGCTGTCCCTATACAGGTGGCTTATAGAGCAATCATTGAGGCGGTGGGATAACCTCGGGCACTGATTCTATCTTCTGTATTGCATCTTCGGACGCTTTTTTCAGTTCATCATTTTTTGACGCACTCAAATTTTTAAGGACCGGCAAGGCATTTTTTGAACCGAGCATGGCAAGTGCGCCGCAAACAGCGATCTTCACCATGTCGGACTTCTCGCGCATGCCTGTCTTCCCGATGCCAAGCAGTCCCTTGCGTTCATGGGTTACTGCATTTATCAGGGTCTGCTCTATTACATCATGAAACTCTTTTGACTGATTACCGATAAGCCCGAGCGAGATTGCTGCCTGTACCTGCAAATGGTCGGCGAGCTCTTTATCATCTGCCGGCCGCTTTTTGACAAGATTGGTGAGATGCAAAATTACATTTTTATCAACACTCCTGATCATGCCGAGATAGTATATGGCCTTTTTCTTCACATCATTGTCCTTGTCTTCGAGTGCTTCTATAAATATTCCTTCGCCGTCTTTGCCGAAGATCTTGTACGTGGATGACAGAATTTCTTCCCTGACACGCGGATGTTCATGCTGCCAGAGTTCAGAGAACAGTTCAGGCGCTGTTTGGGATTTTATCTCACCGAGTATAAAAACGATATTCCTGAGCATGAACCATGGATGTCCTTTTTTGCGCAGTTCCTTTAAAAGTGCCGGCTCGGAGTTCGCCTTCATCGCTATCAGGGCATTGATGACCCTGCGCCTTATGCTGATATTCTCTATTTTCAAAAGTATGTTCATAAGGTGCGGTACAGCATTTTTACCTGCCAGCCTGAATATGTCCAGTATGCTGTTGGCGGCATCGGGTTGTGCTGTCATGAGCTTCTGTTCCAATTCATCAAGAATATCACCGGATTCTAACTGGATAAGCGCTTTCTGGATGATCTTGGATGCTGCCTTGTTTTTTTCAAAGATCCCGGCAATGTCAGATACGAGTTCAAGTTTTTCCTGCTTCAATAACTCCGGCAACGCAAGTGCGGCCATATCAGCAAGGGTATTATTCCCCTCTATGTATGCGTGTTCCAGGATATGGTTGAGGTACAGGTTCGGTTTGGCTGCCAGTTTTCCGGCAAACTCCTTAACCCTGATAGCCTTTTTTATCCTTTCCGGCAGCGACTCATAGGTAATGAGGTTTTTACTGTGGATCTCTTCCAGCAGATCGTCGCCTTGGGCACTGTTGTCTTTTATCAGCCTGAAGGCAATACTGCTTATCCCTGAAAAGTATCTCGATTCCTTCCTTGCGTAAACCCCGTCTTTTTTTTCTTGTTTTGATTTCATGAATGCATTAAATTCATTCAGCATAAGCCCGCCGGCCTTTATAACGAGTGGTTCAGGCATGCTGGAGACAACCGTTTCATCAAGATCGATACTCCCTGAATCCTGCATGTGTTTGGCAACAAGATCGCTGTTGAATACGATGTCCTTTAACAGCGCAGGATCTTTCAAAGGCCTTATAATCTCTTTTATAAGCTCTTTTTTCGCTGCTGCGATCTTTCCAGCCGAGCTGTCTTTAAAGATGGGCAGGAGCCTTAAGTCCTTTACAAATCTCGCAAGTGCAAGTTTTACCCGCCACGGCAGGGACTTCAACTCACCAAGCAGATCAACATCAAATATTACGGATACAGATGATATATTGTGCTCCAGCAGTTTTTCGAGAAAATCATCCTTGCCTCCACCCCTGTCAGCATAGGGCTTGCTCATGAGTTCAAGAAATGCCTCAAATGCCTGTTTGTTTATGTTCTTTTTAATAGAAAAACTTGCAAGGTTGTGTCTTATAAAATACTCTATGAAACGCGGTATGAAAAGTTCCGCCATGCCGCCTGACATGCCGGACCTGAGACTGAACTGCTCATCAATAACACCTTCTACCAGCACATCGGTCCTGTCAGGCTGAACAAACTTTATATAGGTAATCTCGTCCCTGTTTTCAAGGAGCCTGCCGAATTCCTCATAAAGGCCTGTTTTTGCCTGTAAAGATGAAGGGTGTTCCGGCGCGTAATATCCTGTTTTAAGCAACGCCTGGATCAGTGAAAAAGTAAAAGCTGTTAAATCGTCCCTTAGCTTTTGCTGTCCTGCAGTATTGATTGCTTCTTCGTTTACCCCATCTTTAAGACTTCACCTTCCCTGTGAATCCTTTAAAACTATTTCAAGCAGTTGCCTGCTGTTCACCGGTTTTGTCAGAAAAAAATCACATCCGCTTCTTATTGCCCTGTCTTTGTCTTCCGGCTTACCATGAGACGTTATAATTGCCACCTTAATGTGTTTAAGATCATTACTGCTCTTAATAAACCTGCAGATGGCATCACCGTTCATTTCGGGCATGGAAAGATCGAGCAGTACAATCTTTGGTTTGATCGTTTGAATCTTTTTTAACGCTTCTGTTCCCGTTCGTGCCTTTATAATCTCGTAACCTGTTTTCTTGAGAAGGATCTCTTCGAGCATAAGAACCGTATCCATGTCATCGGCGATAACGATTTTTTCCTTTTCCGCCATGCACCCTCCTGCATTGCATGAATAATACATTTTTACCCAATCTGCAATAGCTTTTGGGGCTTAAGATTTAATCAGACTATTTATCCCGTACCATACAAAGTAAGCAGAGAATCCTGCAAATATAATCCCGCTTATAACGGTAATCGCCCTGAACCCCTTTGATGAGATGAACCTTTTCATATAGCCGAAAGAAAGCGCTACTATACTGTACCAGACAAGGTCTGCGAGTATATGACCTGTATAAAATACCACAATTCCAATGATACCGTATTTGAATGATAACACAATGTAGCTCAGTCCTATTGTCACCCACCAAATGATCCAGTAGGGGTTTGACAGGGATGTAAGAATGCCTGCGATATATGCGGAGCCGTTGACCAGCCTCCCTCTGTTCTCTGTTAAAGCATTGCCCGAAAACCCGAATGCTTCATAAGCCATCCACAGGAGTGTTATACCACCTATGACGCCGATACTGCCCATCACCATATGGTCCTTGAGCAGCTCGCCAAACCCAAGATAGAGCAGTATTACGAGCAGGGCTTCGAGCGTGCCATGCCCCATGACTATGACAGGCCCTGACGTGAAACCCCTTTTGCTGCTCATCAGCATTGTGGCTGTAAACATCGGGCCCGGCATCATGGCGCCCGAAAAGGCGATGATAAAAGAGCTTATAAATATGCCTGTCAGTCCCATAAGCGATTGATAGCATGTATCATATAAAAATTAAATTCTAAACAATATCGAATAACACAAGATCAAAAACGAAAAACGCTTAAACGAAAAATTTATAGTTATTTAACAAAATTATGCATAATTTTGATACTTGACTTTTCTTTTTAGGTGATTTACCCTATTTGCATGCAAATATTTAAAAGATTTATAGAAGCAGATATCCTCAAAGACCTTAACACACCGGAAATAATCATTATAAATGGCCCACGACGGGTCGGGAAAACCACCCTTCTTAAAATTCTAAAAACCAGGATTACAGACAGGAAAACAGCTTATTTTGATTTTACAGATCCGGCCATTATACGATTATGGCAAAATTTTTCTCAGGAAAAGATTAAGGTTGTTCTTCATGATCTTGGGATGCAAAACGATAATGGTCTCCTCTTTTTTGATGAAATTCAGTACTTGAATAACATCGGCTTACTTTTCAAATTATTCTATGATCACTTCCCGGGTGTAAAAATAATAGCTACCGGTTCTTCCTCTTTTCTTTTCCTGCACGATATAGGAGACAGTCTTGCAGGCAGAAAAAAGATATTCCCCCTCTATGCTTTATCGCTTGAGGAAACAACGGACAAATCTCCCAATGATTTCTGGCGGTTCGAGGAAAAACCTGTTCTCGCCGAGAAACTGGGTGAAGCCCTCAAAGGGGTTCTGCTCACCGGCTCTTATCCGGAAATGTATCTTCTTGAATCATTACAGGACAGAACGGCGAAACTGAAGGAGATCGTTGATTCATACCTTTTCAAGGATCTGCTCATGCTTGAGGGCATGAAAAAACCAAGGATCATTGTTGAACTGACGAAGCTTTTGGCATTCCAAATCGGAAATTTGGTCAATCCGCATGAGATTGCAACTCAGATCGGTATCTCACGCAGTACCGTTCTGAATTATATTGATCTTTTGGAACGGTTTTTCATTGTTTTCAGGGTTTATCCTTATGACAGAAATCTCAGGAATGTTATGAAAAAGAAATTCAAAGTCTATTTTTACGACCTCGGGATCCGCAATGCCGTTATCGGTAACTTCAATCTGCTTGATCAAAGGGATGATAAAGGACTGTTGCTTGAAAATGCTGTTGCTTTGGGCCTGAAACGAAGGATTGATTATGAAAAAAAGCGCTACGAACTCTTTTATTGGCGAAATTATGAAGGAAAAGAGGTTGATATAGTCTTGAGCAATGACACGGTAACCGGTATAGAAGTCGCTTGGAATAAAAAGAACCACAAGTTTACCAAAAGTTTTCCAGGCAAAGGAATGATAGTCGACAGCACAGATGCGTACAGGTTTTATATATAAAAATATTTATGAACAATAGCTGCCATGCTTTGACCGTATATGTACGTTATGTTCAATGATTAAAATGATTTTCGAACGGGATAGACAGTATGCCTGAGATAAGTGTTGTGATACCCACCTACAACAGGTTTGAAATGCTTGAGAGGGCATTAAATAGTGTATTTTCTCAAGGCTTTAAAAATTTTGAGATTATTGTTATTGATGATGCGTCAACAGATAATACCGGTGAGCGGCTGCAAAGAGGATTTAAAGCAGAAATAGAAAAAGGTGTCCTAAGGTACATCCGCAATGAAAAGAATCAGGGACGATCCGTCTGCAGGAACACCGGCATAAAGCTCGCACAAGCAGGGCTTATTGCCTTCCTTGATGATGATGATTACTGGCTGCCAGAGCATCTTCATTCACTGAATAGTTTTATGAACGAACACAAAAATATTGGGATAGCTTTTTCAAACTGGGTTATGATAGACGAACAAAAACAAGGGAGAAAACCCGGTATCAAAGGAGTTAAAACAGGCACGGGTGATCCATATTTTAAGCTTATGCTGCGTGCAATGATAGGGTATCCATCAACGTGTATTGCAAGAACTGCCCTTTTGGAGCAAACAGGCGGGTTTAACGTTAGCCTGCCTCCCCGTGAAGACTGGGAACTTTTCTCGAAATGCGCCATGGCAGGCGGCATTGGTTTCATAGATAAATCTACTGTGCATATATATGTGCATTCCGGAAGCTATTCGAAAAATAAAGCTCAATGGGTCAATGCTACAGAAGCTGCATGGAACAGCATAACCGTATCCGCCGGTAAATACAGGGTACAGATCGATAACAAGATCGCCGCCAAAAGGGCACTAAGGCTTTCAAGGGCATTCATATCCATCGGTGATTTTGAAAAGGCCGGGATGTACCTGTCGCGTGCAGCCAGGCACGATCCTCTCTCTTTACTGTCATCCATCGCGGTCGAGAATATGTTTAAACTGCTTATCGGGATAAAATTATATCAAAGATACAAAAAATGCACATGATTCATATTGTAAATAACCCAGTATGTTGCAAGCTTAGCCTGTTAACGTCTTGTTTGTTAATACCTTATAAAAGGTATTGAATTTAATTGTATGTTTTTTCGCATTGAATAAGCATTGTGTGTAATTTTTTTTAAGAATAAAATATAATCCCGCAGTCGTATAAGCGCTTAGTATTTGTCTTCCCTGGCTCAGCAACTCTATAAAATATCGTATATACCACGTAAAAGGAAAATACTTTTTAAATAAATACTTTAAAGCCTGGGCACCCCTTGTTTCAGTAAAGATCTTGGGAATTTTGCCCACAGCCTTGCTCCCCAAATGAAGTATCGACGCATTCGGATAAATCATGATCTTATATTTCAATTTCTTGAGCTTAAACCACATATCAGTTTCCTCTCCATACATAAAAATATTGTCATCAAACCCGCCTATCTGATTAAAAACCTCTTTTCTCAGCAGCATAATGCACCCATGGATTAGCTCTGCCTCAAACGGTTTCTTTTTCAGGATGTTCTTTTTTTGGTTGTACCTTTTGTAGGTATACAAGGTTCTCACTATGGGTGTAAAAAAAAGATCGAGGAGCTGAAGCATAAAATGAAAATAGACCGGTTTATACAGATATGCTATTGTTTTACCGTCAGCTTCGTAAACTAACGGACTGACAAGCCCAACTTCTGGATTGGTTAACAGATATTGGATCATATTTTTTATTCCATCTTTAACCAGGGTGTCCGGATTAAGAAAACATAAGATTCTGCCTTTTGATTGTTTTGCTCCGATGTTGTTTGCTTTGCCAAAACCAAGATTATCATTGTTTTTAACAATTATAACCCATGGGAATCTTTCTTGTACAGCCTTAACACTGCCATCCACTGAGCCATTATCAGAGATGATTACCTCATAAGAAACAGTATGATCATCGGAGTCGATAGTATCTTTAATGGATTGAATGCAGTTCAGAAGTTCCTCTTTTACATTGTAATTTACTATAATTATTGAAAGCAGCGGATTTTCTTGTTTTTGCATATGTAAAATCTGTAATATAAAATAATCTGACTTTCAATGAAAATGCGATATGGATAAGGAAAAATGTATTCCGCATTAAAAAAGTGCCACACTTATTCTCAATGATAATCCTTCCGAAGCATGCAACATCTCTTATCAGGTTATACCACGAGCTCGGAAACATGGTCGCATTAGCATCTATTATTTCACTTTCCAGAGAGGATTTTCCTCTCGGGAATAATATTTTTTGTTATGGTTGGAGCACTGCTCTGGGAGTATAGTATTTAAGGGAAGAAAATGATATATAGCCTTACATAATTAAAGCGTCATTACGAGGAGTGAAACGACGAAGTAATCTGTCGGTGTATAGAAAGATTGCTTCGCTGACCCATTCTTTGAATGGGTTCTCCGCTTGCAATGACTTGGTGTTATTTTTATGCAAGGCTATATAGCTTAAGACTGTCGTAGTCCAGAAAACTATGGTGGGTAAATTTTAAAAGTGCACACCTTATAAATAAGGTTAACCCCAAAATGCATCTGAAAAAGCCGTCCTCGTGAAAACAGGGAACAGGGAAGTAGAAAAAATCAAACATATATGATATTGATTCACAAAAAAGGAAAGCAATGGAACTGAGTAAGAACTGGATTTTTAGGATATCGTTAATCGGCATGACCCTTTTCTTTATTATTTTATATTATGGGGCATATAGGACTTTTAACTGCGGCTGGCCTGAAGATGTGGGATTGCTTAATCAATTGATATATAATTTTGTACATCATTTCAGCCTTGATGCAAGTATATACCATTTCAAAAATTCTTTTGGGGATGATCACTTTAGGCCTATTGTGCTCGTTTTTGCCCCAATATATCTACTTTTTCAAAACGCTTTTACTTTAATTGTTCTTTCAATTATTTTTGCCAGCATAGCTGCTTTTTTATTAGTAAAAATTAGCGAAAGATTTTTTAAAGACTGGAGAATAAGTCTTATTTTTTTTGTAATTTTTATGCTCTACCCTGCAACAATAAATGCTTACTTGCG
>JAJYJX010000040.1 GCA_021789095.1 bacterium | reverse complement strand
AAACCCGTACACGGACAAAAAATCTGTTTGTGAAGGGATTACAGTAATGTTCGCGATGCCCCCTATGTTTAAAACAACGGCAGGCGCATACTTTCTGAAAAGCTCGAAATGTAAAACAGGAGCAAGAGGTGCGCCCTGGCCCTTCAGTGCTACATCTTTGTCCCGGAAATGTGCTATTACAGGTATGCCTGTCCTGACAGCTATAACAGAAGGATTGCCGAGCTGGATTGTAGAACCAATTATAAACTTTCCTGTTATACTCTCTTTGTTGAGCGGTGCATGCCATACTGTCTGGCCGTGGGAGCCGATGAACGCTATCCTGTTCTTTTTGATCCCCGATGCTCTTACCGTTTTCATAACAGCATCAGCAAATTCAATACCAAGCGCAAAGTCGAATTTACCTGCCATATCAAACCAGGTTGAGGGTGTTAACGTGCTTGTATAATCAACCAGACATAGAAATATCTTCTTTAATGAAGCAGGGTATGGATACGTACCCGACCATAAAAGTTTTATAGATGTGTATGGCAGTATCCTGCCGAACTCCACTACTGCAACATCAATTGCGTCTGCTGATGTGCCTGTGTTTATACCAATACCTATCATATCCTATTGAAGCGCCTTTTTGTCCCCATGGGTGTTTTCACCCATTTAGCGTCATTTTACCCAATGATTGATATAGCTTCTAACCTATTGATACTGTTGTACTTTGTGCATATTACCTGTTCTATATAATCATGAAACACCCATTAATGGGTATTTTAACCCACAGGTACTATTTATTGTTTAGCGGGAACGGCTTAAAATCCTGCTCTTTCTAACGGCGGTTGCTGCCTTTGCACTCAGCGAAGCCTGTGCTGCAGCAAGTCTTGCAACCGGTAACCTGTACGGCGAACAGCTTACATATGTCAGACCTACATCATGACAGAAACGGACGGTCATGGGATCGCCTCCGTGTTCACCGCATATACCGAGTTTTATATCGGGCCTTGTTTTTCTGCCCTTTTCAACCGCTATTTTAACGAGCTCCCCTACCCCTTTTACATCTATGGTCGCAAACGGATCAAATGAGAGTATATTCTGCGGTTTTACAGGCACCTTATAGCCGCATACCTCGCATATGCCGTCCTTATTAAGCCTGCCGCCACAGACAGGACAATGTTCAGAGTATGATCTGTAGAAGCTTATAAACCTGCCTGCATCATCCCTTGAAAAACCGTAAGTGGTCTGGGTAAGGTCATTCGTACCGAAGGAGAAGAACTCCGCCTCCCGCGCAATCTCATCAGCGGTAATAGCTGCCCTTGGCAGCTCTATCATCGTACCTACAAGGAATTTGATCTTCTTGTTTTTCTGCTTCATAACCTCATTGGCTGTTTGAATGACAATCGCCTTCTGAGCATGCATCTCCTCTTCCATGCTTATGACAGGCAGCATGATCTCCGGATAAACCTTTATGCCCTTGTCCGACAGGTCGCACGCTGCTTCTATTATCCCCCTTACCTGCATTCTGGTTATGTCCGGCATTATTATGCCGAGCCTTGCACCCCTTAACCCAAGCATAGGGTTAAACTCATGCAGTTCCTCCACCCTTGCAAGCAGTTTCTTCTTTTCAGCCAGCTCACCCGGATTCAAGCCATTGAACTCGAGCTTCGTTATCTCAACCATCAGTTCTTCCCTTTTGGGAAGGAACTCGTGGAGCGGCGGATCGAGGAGCCGTATTGTTACAGGAAGTCCGTGCATCTCCTTCAATATACCTGTAAAGTCCTGCCTCTGCATGACAAGGAGCATATCAAGGAACTTCAGCCTCTCCTCCCTTGTTTCCGCCAGGATCATCTTCTGCATTATCCCTATCCTGTCCTCGGCAAAAAACATGTGCTCCGTCCTGCAAAGGCCTATGCCCTGTGCTCCAAACGATCTTGCCCTCATTGCATCCCTTGGTGTATCCGCATTGGCCCTTACGCCAAGCCTTCTTATATTGTCTGACCACGTCATGATTGTTTTAAAATCACCCGTAAGATCAGGATCGACAAACGGCACCTTGCCTATTATTACATCGCCCGTTGTTCCGTTTATTGATATATGATCGCCTTCCTTCAGCAGCTTATTTCCTATCTTTACCGACCGTGTCTTTTCATCTATTTCCAGGGCCTCACATCCGACAACAGCGGGTTTCCCGTACTGCCTTGCAACAACAGCAGCATGCGATGTCATTCCGCCACGCCTTGTAAGGATGCCCTTTGATGCATCCATGCCGTGGATATCATCAGGTG
Source organism: bacterium (assembly GCA_021789095.1). Taxonomy (GTDB): domain Bacteria; phylum JAMCPX01; class JAMCPX01; order JAMCPX01; family JAMCPX01; genus JAJYJX01. Next base: position 13,357 of record JAJYJX010000040.1, on the reverse strand, counting down.
ATGTCTCCTCCCTTAACAGTATAACCGCTTCGCTCTTCTGGGAAAGCTCAACAGCCTTGTTTGCATCAAGTACGACAATGCCGGATGCAGCGCCTGGCGATGCTGCAAGCCCTTTTGCAGAGACCTCATACTTCACTTTTGGATCAAATACAGGATGCAGAAGCTGTTCAAGCTTATCTGGCTCTATCCTCGCTATAGCCTGCTCTTTGGTAATAAGTCTCTCTTTCACAAGATCAACCGCTATTTTTAAAGCTGCCTGCGGCGTTCTTTTGCCTGTTCTTGTCTGAAGCATGTAAAGCTTGCCGTTTTCAATGGTAAATTCAAAGTCCTGCACGTCCCTGTAATGTTTTTCAAGCCTGGTTGTGATGCTCTGCAACTGCCTGTATACACCCGGCATCTCCTTTGCAAGTTCTGATATCTGCTTTGGCGTCCTTATCCCTGCTACAACATCTTCGCCCTGGGCATTGGTAAGGTACTCGCCGTAGAACACCTTCTGGCCAGTTGCCGGGTTGCGTGTAAAACCAACACCCGTTGCAGAATCATCTCCCGCATTGCCGAACACCATTGTCTGGACGTTTACACCAGTGCCGAGGTTCTCGGGTATATTGTTTTGTTTTCTGTAATATATTGCCCTGTCGTTGTTCCATGATTTAAAGACAGCCTCTATTGCCATGAATAACTGCTGATAAGGGTCCTGGGGAAATTCCTTTTTTGTTTTTGATTTGATGATGTTCTTGAAATCTTCCACAACGGACTTCAATGCAGCATGTGGAACAGACGTGTCGTCCTTTGCATTGAACTTCTTCTTATATCCTTCAAAGATCTCTTCAAATACCTTTTTGCCTATCCCGAGAACGACATCGCCGAACATATACATGAACCTTCTGTAGCTGTCGTAGGCAAACCTCTGGTTCCCGGTCTTGTCTGCAAGCCCGCCAACAGTCTGATCATTAAGACCGAGGTTAAGTATTGTGTCCATCATGCCCGGCATAGAGAACTTTGCGCCGGAACGCACTGACACAAGCAAAGGATTTTCTTTACTGCCAAAGCCTTTGCCTGTAACGGATTCGAGCCTTTTTATGGATTTTTTTACGTCCTCTCTCAAACCCTGGGGAAATCTTAAACCTTTTTTGAAATATTCAAGACACATTGTTGTAGGGATTGTAAAACCAGGTGGTACGGGTATGCCCGCCCTTGTCATCTCGGCAAGCCCTGCACCCTTGCCGCCGAGCAGGTCTTTCATATCTCCTGTGCCGTCAGCCCGGCCTTTTGCAAAAAAGTAAATCCGCTTTGCTTTCATAAAACCCCCTATATCAATTTTGTTATATCCATGACCTGCGCAGTGAGATATTTGATCTTTGCAAGCAGGTTCAATCTATTATTCCTTATATTTTCATCATCGCTCATTACAAGCACCTTATCAAAAAATGTGTTTATCTCGGGAACAATTTTTTTAAGCGATTTTATATACCCAATATAATCCCTTTTTGCAAGTGCTGACTGAACCTCAGGCTCCACTGCTAACCATCTGTCATATAAAGCCTTTTCTGATGGTTCCATAAGCATTTCCACATTAACCTCCCCTGCACTGTGGTTTTTTGAGATATTTATAACCCTTTTAAAGGCAAGAAAAACCGGTTCAAAGCCGGGTTTGAATAATACATCTTTAAACGCATTAATCTTTTCATCAATGTCCACTATATTCCCGGGTCCGGCCGCTATTACCGCATTTATGAGCATGTCTATAGGGTTGGCCTTTGATTGAATTGCTGCTTCCAGTGATAACTCCGTGTAATGCCTTTCCCTTAATATGCCTACCAGCCTCCCGTAAATGTAATCCAGCACCTGCCCTCCCAGCACCTTTTTAACCGTGATTTGTTTGTATTGATCCATGTTGAATTTTATAAGTTCCCTGACGTCTAATTCAATACGTCCGTTCAGTACAACATTGATAATACCGATTGCTGCCCTTCTTAAACCGTATGGGTCCTGTGTGCCTGTCGGTATCTCACCTATGCTGAAAAAACCGGTAAGCGTATCTATCTTATCTGCTATAGAAACAACAGAGCCTGGCAGTGTTTGAGGTATCTCTTTGCTGCTGTGCTCATAAACAGCAGCTGCAACAGGTTTAAATGCTGGATCCTTTAATTGTATATAATGTCTGCCTATGATCCCTTGAAGCTCCGGGAACTCTGAAACAAGCCTTGTTGAAAGGTCTGCCTTGCATAGCTCTGCTGCCTTCAATATTGTCGCCCGTGTCTGCTCATTGGTATTGATCGTATCGGCAATAAAAGAAGAGACTGCCCTGATACGCTGTGTTTTGTCATAAAGACTGCCAAGTGCAGGGTTATAGACCATGCCCTTCAGCAGGTCTATGTATGCTTCAAGCGGCTGTTTTATATCCTGATGATAGTAGAATTCAGCGTCCTCAAGCCTTGCTCTGAGCACCCGCGCATACCCCTTTCTGATAACGGTCTTATCACCATAAGGATTGTTGCTTATGCCTATAAAATACGGCATCAATGCACTCTTCTTATCAACAACAGGAATGTATTTCTGCTGGGTCTTCATAACGCTCATGATGACCTCTTCGGGCAGGTTCATGAACCTTTTGTCGAATTTGCCCATTATGGCTGAAGGAGATTCCGTGAGATTTGCAATAGTATCAAGAAGCTCAATATCTGCCGCAGCTTTTCCATGAACCTTTTTTATGAAATTATCTGCCTGTTTCTTGATACTTTCTCTTCTTGCATCAAATCCCGGCAGGATCTTCCCCTTTTTCATTGTGCGGATGCACGAGTCAAAACCCGTGACTTTTATCCTTTTTACGCCGCCGGTTCTTAATCCATACGTGTATGCCGATGCCTTTACATCACCGATTGTTATAGGAACAATTTTGCCGTTGTAAAGCACGACAAGCCACCGTATAGGTCTGATGAATCTTATACTTTCGCTGTCCCATCTCATCGATTTCCTGAATGGTATTCCGAGGATCACACCGGCCAGCTTTTGCTTTACAAGGTTTTTTGTTAAAACACCCTGCTTTTTAATTTCAACCTGCACGAACTCGCCTTTATCAAGCTTAACAACCTTCAGAGATTTGACATCCACACCCTTTGAGCGGGCAAAACCGATAGCAGCCTGTGTGGGGTTCCCATTTTTATCAAATGCAGCCTCTTTTCTTGGTCCCGTATATGTAGTGATGTCCGGCTTGCCTTTATCCGAAAGCCCCTTAAAACATACTGCCAGCCTCCTTGGTGCAGAATATGTCTCACAGCTGTCAAAATTGATGCCATCATTTTTAAAAAGCACGGATAATGTATTTGAAAGATGTTCTATCGCAGGATTTATCTCTGCGACCGGCATCTCTTCAACACCAATTTCTATAAAAAGTTCCGCCATATTCAACTTACACCATTTAACCCCTGGATTCTGAGTTTTGAGTTTCTCTATATCCCTGTGCAATGCCCTTTGCCATTGCTCTTACCCTTCCGATGTACCTTGCCCTTTCAGATACGGATATGGCACGCCTTGCATCAAGAAGATTAAAGACGTGTGAACACCGAAGGGTCAAATCATAAGCCGGCAGGTACAATCCATCCTTGATAAGCCTGCCGGATTCCTGCTCGTACTCGTCGAACAGCAAGAGCAGCCTGTTTATGTCCGCGGACTCAAAGTTATACACCGAGTTCTGACGCTCGTTCTCTTTAAACAACTGTCCGTACCTGACCTTATTATTCCATTGCAGTTCAAACACATCCTCAACGCCCTGCAGGTACATTGAGATGCGTTCTATGCCGTATGTAATCTCGACCGGAACAGGCTTCAGGTCAAAGCCTCCTGCCTGCTGGAAGTAGGTAAACTGGGTGATCTCCATGCCGTCAAGCCAGACTTCCCATCCCAGTCCCCATGCGCCGAGTGTCGGTGACTCCCAGTCATCCTCCACAAACCTTATATCGTGGCTTTTTGTCTTTATTCCAAGCGCCTCAAGGCTTTTAAGATATATGTCTTGTATGTCAGGAGGAGAAGGCTTTATAATAACTTGATACTGGAAATAACGCTGCAACCTGTTCGGATTTTCGCCATACCTGCCGTCGGTAGGCCTCCTTGAAGGCTGGACGTAGGCTGCCGCCCATGGTGTCGGGTCGAGTACCCTTAAAAAAGTGGATGGATGGAATGTGCCTGCACCAACTTCAACATCATAAGGCTGGTCTATTATGCATCCCCTGTCTGCCCAGAACCTGTTAAGCGTAAATATTACATCCTGAACATTCATAACACGTGGCATGGTAGCCATAACAGGGTTATTTGTCAACCCAGTTGGAAAGTAATTACTAAAAAACAGTTGAAATTACGCTAAATCTAATCTATTTTATTATCAGGACTATAAATAGAATAAAAATACAGGAGGCTCGTTATGAACATTCAGATAACCTTCAGACATATCCCTTCTTCAAGTGCTTTAAAACAATACGCAGAAGAAAAAATCACAAAGTTAACAAAATCCTTAAAAGAACCTGTCGAGGTTCATATCATTTTTACGCAGGAGAAAAAGGCAAACACGGTTGAACTTACAGTCACATCTGCAGGAAAGGAGCTATACGCCAAAGAGCAGGGCATAGATATGTACGCTGCTATTGATCTTATATATGATAAACTCTATAAACAGCTCACGAAACTGAAAGAAAAGAAGAAAAAGCATACAGGCATTACATCAATGAGACATCTGTCACAGCCGGCAGTTGAAGAGGAGAACGACGAGGTCATGGTAATACCGGAAACAGATTACTTTGTAAGACCCATGACCACAGAGGAGGCTGTCTTGCAGCTGGACATGTCCGGGACCCCATTCATTGTTTACCTCGACGCAGGTGATGAGAAAGTAAATGTAGTGTTCAAGAGAGGCGATGGCCACTACGGGCTCATTGAGACCGGTGCAAGATTTAAATAGTACAAAAGGTTCAGCGCGGATACACGGTGTTCTTGTATCTGTAAAAAATGTCGGCGTCCTTATAACCGGAAAGAGTGGCATAGGGAAGAGTGAGTGTGCGCTCGAGCTTATTATAAGAGGCCATAAGCTTGTGGCGGATGATCTTGTTGTGACATCCGTTGAACGTGATAAACTGGTAGGCATGCCTGATCCTCTCATAAGCGGATATCTTGAACTGCACGGTCTTGGTGTAATCAGGGTCAGTTCTCATTTTGGCAGGCGCGCTCTATGCCCCAAAAAACAGATAGACATGGTCATAGATTTCATCGAATGGGATGAATCAAGCCATATAAGGGGTTTTTTAAAACCTTATACGTATGAGATCACCGGCAGGAAGCTGCCCCTGATCAAGCTTCCCGTAAGGCCTGCAAGGAATATGGCTTCACTCGTCGAGGTTGCGGTAACAAGTTTCCTTTTGAAAAAGCGCGGTAAAGAAGAAGCAAAAGAACTTGAGCAGAGGATCGCAAAAAGGATAAACAGTACACATGAACAGTAAAAAACCATTGAATATGGTCATTGTGACAGGCATGTCCGGTTCCGGTAAAACCACTGCCATGGCTGTACTGGAAGACATGGGCTTTTTCTGCATTGATAATATCCCTGTCAAACTTATACCCAGATTTATTGAGATTATTAAAGACTCAAAAGAAGACATAAAGAACATTGCCCTTTCCATAGATGTGAGGGGCAGGGGTTTCTTTACAGGGCTTTCGGATGAACTAAGGGCGCTTAAGGCCACAAAGAACAAGGTCACCATTATTTTCCTCGATTCAAACGACAGCGTGCTTTTTAAAAGGTACAGCGAAACAAGAAGGAAACACCCGCTCGCCCATGACATGCCCATCGAAGAAGGATTTGCCCTTGAAAGGAAATACCTGAAAGAGATAAAAAACCAGGCGGACCGCATACTGGACACATCCAATTTTACGGTACATGACTTAAAAAAAGAACTTAAGTCTTTAGTCCAGCAATCAACACAGTCAAAATCAATGACCATCATACTGCAGTCATTCGGATACAGGTTCGGGATCCCTGTTGATTCAGATATTATCTTCGATGTACGATTTATAAGGAACCCTTACTTTGTGCCTGAATTAAAACATTGTACAGGCCTTGACAAAAGTGTAATTGATTATGTTAAAGGCGACGATGTTACAACAAGGTTCCTTGATATTATAAAAAGATTCATGGAATTTGCCGTACCGCTTTACGATGCGGAAGGTAAAAGCTATCTCACCATATCATTCGGATGTACGGGAGGCAGGCATAGATCGGTGACAATTGTCGATGAGGTTAAAAACGTTATAACTGCCCTGGGCTATACGCCGATTGTCAGACACAGGGACATTGAAAAGGAATGAGCAATGATCGGTATTGTTATAGTTGCCCACGGCCAGTTTGCAAATGAATTGCTTGCAACAACCGAATTTATCGTAGGTAAAAAAGATTATATTACCTCGGTAATGACCGACCCGCAGCAACAGGTGGAAGTCTTGAGGGAAGAGATCTCGAATGCCATAAAGAAGGTTGATAAAGGCGACGGGATTCTCATACTGACAGATATGTTCGGAGGAACCCCCTCAAACATAAGCCTTTCCTTCCTGAGAGAAGGACAGGTAGAGGTGCTCGCAGGGGTAAACCTGCCCATGCTGATAAAACTGGCATCAATGGACACAGAAATGCCTGTCAGGGAGCTTGCAAATATGATAAAAGAGTATGGTAAAAAAAACATTATCCTTGCAGGGGATGTGCTGAATAAAACAGAGCCATGAAAGAAGGCAGTTTTGTCATAATAAATAAGCTGGGGTTTCATGCACGGGCAGCTGCCCAGTTTGTAAAGGTAGCTAACTCCTACGAGTGCGAGATCTATGTGTATAAAAACGGGGAAAGGGCAAACGGCAAGAGTATACTCGGACTCCTGACCCTTGCAGCGGCAAAGGGCACAGCATTAAAGATTACCGCAAAAGGTAAAGATGAGGACAGCGCGTTGACATCACTGCAAAAACTGATAGAGGGCAAATTCGGGGAAGAACAATGACCGTTTATCTTAAAGGCATTCCTATATCTCCTGGCTGGGCGGTAGGCAGGGCAATCATGCCGATAAGCAGCGTGTTTGACATATCCCGCTATCATATAACGCCTGATAAAATACCTGCGGAGATAAACAGGTTCCTCGCAGCCATAGAAAAATCAAAAGAAGAAATAAAGGCAATAACAGAGAAGATCGATCCTGTCCACGGCAAAGAAGCACTGCTCATTCTTGATATGCACATGATGATCCTCGAGGACAAGTCATTAATAGAGAGCGTGATTAACAGAATAAAGAACAATTATGTGAACACCGAATGGGCCTTAACAGAGGTACTGAGTGAGATAGAAAAGACCTTTGACAGGATTGAGGACGAATATCTTAAGGAGAGAAAATTCGATGTGGCACATGAAGGCCAGAGAATCCTGAAAAACCTATTCGAAAAAGAGGAAAAATTCGGGATTGAGGAACCCGGTATAATCATACTGTCAAGTTTTGCACTGACCAATACACCTTACCTTATGAAAGACAATATAATAGGTCTTGCGCTGGAGACAGGGGGGCCTGTATCCCATTCCGCCATTATTGCCCGTTCATTGGGCCTGCCGGCTGTAGCAGGAATAAGAAATATCTCTGACAAGATAAGGGACGGCCAGAACATACTTATTGACGGGGACAATGGTATTTTAATAGTTGAGCCAGAATTCGAAACTATAAATAAATATCAGGGTACGCATCCTCAGACCACAATCCCGAGTACACAGCCTGATGTTAAAAACGGTGTAAAAACCAAGGACGGCGTCGATATAAGGATAATGGCGAATATGGAGTTTCTGGAAGAGGCAGAGGCCGCTTTCAATGCAGGTGCAGAGGGTATAGGCCTTGTAAGGACGGAGTATCTTTATACAGGCAAGAAAGAGCTGCCAACAGAAGAAACAAGTTATATGCATTATGCCACTATTGCCAGATTATTCGCAGGATCACAGGTTACCATAAGAACGCTCGACATGGGCGGTGATAAGATACTTTCAACGATCTACAAAAGGTCTGAAAATCCTGCACTGGGACTGAGGGGCATAAGGGTCTGCCTGAAAAATCAGCCTTTGTTCAGGACCCAGATAAGGGCCATACTGCGGGCAAGCGCAATGGGCGAAATAAGGATACTTCTGCCCATGATCTCGTCATTGAGCGAGGTGCAGGAGGCAAAAAGGATCATAGAGGAAGAAAAGTCCGACCTTAAATCCAAAAATTATGCCATAGGCAAGATAAAATTAGGCGCATTGATAGAAACACCTGCTGCTGCAATGATAGTCGACACACTGTCGGGTATGCTCGATTTTATCAGTGTAGGCACAAACGATCTCATCCAGTACATGCTGGCTATCGATCGCGGCGACGAGGACGTTTCATACCTGTACCAGCCGTTGCATCCTGCGGTATTAAGGGTGTTAATGCTCATAGCGGAACAGGCAAAAAAGAACAATCTGACAGCACAGATATGCGGCGAAATGGCAAGCGTACCGCTCTATATACCAATCCTGATAGGCATGGGCTTTACGGAATTGAGCATGAATATAGGTATCATAAATAAAGTAAGGCGCTCCATAACAAGGATAAACAGCGAGAATGCACGTAAGCTTGCAATGGAGGCAATGAAACTCTCCTCAGCAGAAGACGTCGAAAAACTGCTGATTAATACTTATTCAAAGGAACTCGAGGATGAAGCTTGATCATATCGCGATAGTTGTCAGGGACCTGGAACAGGCTGCGTCTGTATACAGTAAAAAACTCGGTGTGCCTCTGAAATCGAGGCATCGTATTGATGCAGAGGGTGTCGAAGTAGCTGTTATGGAACTTGATAATGCACACATAGAGCTGGTAAAACCGCTTGATAAGGCTTCAGGTGTAGCAAGTTTTTTGGAGAAAAGAGGCGAAGGACTGCATCACATATGCCTTGAGGTTGATAATATAGAAGCACTCATACGGTACCTTGGGGCGTCGGGTATAAAGCTGATCGATGATAAGCCGCGCACCGGTTATAAAGGTAACAAAGCAGTATTCGTACACCCATCATCAACGAACGGTGTGCTTATAGAATTCTACGAGAAAGACATGTAAACCCCATTAGAAAACATGCCACAGAGTTAAGTTTCAGACCCACCTACTATCTCAGCCCGAAAAATGCATTTGTAAAACTTGCCTTATTGCATTTTTCGGTTCAATATATGCTATATGAGTGTCAAAATCAGATCGGTCAGCTCGTTGATATTGAACGGTTTTGTAAAAATCTTTACCACTCCCTGACAATGAATATCCTGTTCATTGTAAGCAGACAGCATCGATGTTAGAAGTATTAGATTATACCGATCCACGGCCAGCTTTTTGATTAATGTATTAATACCGCTTAATGTTGCGATTTCAAGATCAACAATTAAGATATATCGGGTATCTTTAGCCTGGTTCAATGCCTGCAATGCGTCTAGCAGATTATCGTAGTACTGTATTGTATCCGCATAATGGGGCAATATCTTCATCAGAGACCATTTCAGCAGCTCGCAGTCATCTATAACAACGATAATATTATTCATACCTGCTTAAAATAAAAGCAGGCATCGTGCCAGAATCATGGATACGTTTAGGTAACCTGGCAGACTATTTGAGTGTTTTCCTGGTATAAAGCCTTACCAATGCTAAAATAATGAAAAGAACGGCTATAAAAAACATTAGATCCGGGATCGTAAACCCATACAGTCCCATGTATTTCAAAATGCCATTAATCATTGTCATATCTTTTTATATGTCCTATAGGTCTTATAAGTCCTATTCGTCCTATTTTTCTATACAGCTTTATACAAAATTTATGCAACAAATTTTAAAATTGAAAAAACACACGCAAGTGTGGACATGTCTGACAAAATAATATAATGAAAACTTATGAAGATTAATGAATTTCTGTCACATTACAGGACAAAATTCGGTTTTGCCTTTGCCCTGCTATTCACTGTTATGGCAAAGCCATCCGTCATCTGGATGGCCATAGGCATACCAGTAGGGCTTATCGGGCTTATGATAAGGCTGTGGGCGTCGGGTTACATAAAAAAGAACAAGGCCTTATCAACAGAGGGTCCGTACTCGTACACCAGAAACCCCCTGTATCTCGGCAGCTTTTTTATAGGGCTGGGAGTGTCCATTATGGGAAATTGTGTCACCTTTGTAGTTCTTTTCCTTTTAGCTTTCTACTTTGTTTACTCAAGCGTTATAAGGGACGAAGAGAAAAGACTTATAGAGCTGTTCGGCGGTTCATTCCTTGATTATAAATCAAAGGTGCCGTGCTTTTTCCCTTTGATAAAACCGGTAAGAATATCAAAAGATTTTGACATCAGGCTTGTTGTAAAACATGAGGAATACAATGCTTGGCTGGGATTCATAGCAATAATTGTTATTCTTTATCTAAAATATCACTTTCACCTGTTTTATCTGTGCCCGCTATGAAAAAACGAACTATTGCCTACGTCGTCATACTGCTCGGCTTTATCTTCCGCATATACTACATAAAAACAAGCAATTTGCTTCTTTCCCCTGATGAGGCCTATTACTGGGACTGGGCAAGGCACCCAAGTTTAAGTTATCTTGATATGGGGCCGATGATCGCATGGATAAACATGCTCATGGTTCATATTTTCGGCTCAACCGCCTTCGCTTTAAGAATGGGCGCAAATATCCTCTCAGCAATAACGGCAGTGATATTCTACGAGATCGGCAACCGCTTCTTCTCCTCAACAACGGCCTTATTGTCAACGGTACTCTATGTGTCCAATCCGCTTGTTGCAGCAGGCAGCTTCATAGAGACGTACTATGTTCCGCAGATCTTGTTCATGACCATATTGATATACCTGCTCTTTGAGCTCAACCAAACGCAAAAGTCTTGGCTATGGTACTTTATAGGACTCGTACTGGGGCTCGGCATATTGAGCCACCACATGTTTTTTCTTTTCAGCCTCGAGGTCGTACTCTTTGTTTTTATATCACAGAAGAACAGGCATTGGTTATTCCGTAAAGAGCCCTACATCGGTGCATTGATAACTATCGCAACTGCCAGCCCTGTATTTATATGGAATCTCACACACGGGCTCGGCATGTTCAAAAGGGCATTGATATTGCTGCCCGAACATTATAATCCGTGGTTTGTTTTTTCCACCTTCTTTTTCGGCGATATGGGACTGGTAACGCCGTTCGTCTTTATCCTGCTGCTGTACACCATGTTCTATTCCATACGAAGGGGCCTGTTTGAACATGACGAGAGGTTCACGATAATCCTTGCAACGTCCCTGCCCACATTTGCATTCATATCACTGCTTGCCTTCAAGGGCAGGGCAGAGATTAACTGGCCGTCTGCAGGGTTTATTGCTCCGTTTATAGGCGGTATTTTCCTTCTTGAAGATATGCACAAAAGCGGTTACAAAAGATTCGTTGTGTCAGCATTCATCCTTATGTTTATAACAACACTGCCTGTCGTATACTTCGAACATTATCCTCAATTGATATTTAAGCTCCTGGATATCCCGCCGCAAAGACAGTTCACAAACAGGCTTGCGGGCTGGGACAGGCTTGCTGAAGAGGTGGAGAAATATTTAAAGCCGGGAGAGATTATAGGTGCAACAGACTATGGTGTTACGGCAGAGATTGCCTTTTATATTAAGGGGCAGCCGGAAGTGTATTATCTGCCCACATGGAACAGATCAAAAAATGCGTATTGGTTTTTCCAGAATAGGAAAAGTTTATGCGATAAAGATATGATTGTAGTGGACAGGGGGAGCGGGGAGATTAACCCTGTTACAAGAGCTCGGTTTGCAAGTCTTCAGAAGCTGGATGTACTATATATACCTGATGAAAAAACTGGTTTGCCAAGACAGACCTTTACGATATATAAAGGTCAAAGGTATAAGTGCGGTAATTATGGATGAAATTGAAATTATAAAATCAGAGTTGAAATCAAGTGCTGAGTTAAAACTAAGACTAACAAATACACACGCGGCAATCATTAAAAACACAGCGGACATCATATACGATGCTGTTACAAAAGGCTCCGTGCTCTTTCTTTTCGGGAACGGGGGATCTGCCGCAGATGCGCAGCATATTGCAGCAGAATTCATAAACAGATTCAAGATCGAAAGACAGTCCCTGCCGGCAATAGCCCTTTCAACTGACACCTCGGTCATCACCAGTATAGGGAATGATTATTCTTTTGATGATATTTTCTCAAAACAAATAATCGCGCTTGGTAAAAAGGGCGATATCGCCTTCGGCATCAGCACGTCAGGAAACTCACCCAACGTACTCAAGGCATTCAGCGCTGCAAAAAATAAAGGGCTTTTTACAATCGGTTTGCTCGGTAAGGACGGGGGCAAGGCACTATCAATGGTGGATCTTGCCATTGTTATTGACCATACAGATACACCACGCATCCAGGAAGCGCATATCACGATAGGGCATATTATCTGCTCGATTATTGATCACAGGATCAAAAATCTGCAATCATGAATGTTTTTGTAGCAGGTGGAACAGGATACATAGGCAATCATGTTATAGAGCGGCTGGTAAAGGACGGCTATAAAGTAAGGTCACTTGTCCGTAAAGGCTCTGAATTAAAGCTTAACGACAAGCATATCGAATTTGCCTATGGGGACATATCCGATCCTGCGTCACTGAGCGGTGCACTGGACGGGTGCGATGCGGTAATTTATCTTATAGGCATTATAAGGGAGTTCCCCGTAAAGGGCATAACATTCGAACTTGCTCATGTCGAAGGCGTGAAGCGCATCTATGAAAAGGCAAGACTTTCCGGCGTAAAAAGATGGATTCAAATCAGTGCAAACGGGGTAAGGCCGGATACACGGGAAGGTTATATAAGGACAAAGTACAGGGCCGAAGAATACTTAAAGGTACAGGATATTGATTATACAATCTTAAGGCCGTCCATGGTATTCGGCAGGGAAGCAGAGGATACAATGAATTTTGTCAATACGGTAAAGGACTTACTCGAAAGGTTCCCTCTGATTGTGCCTGTTATAGGCAACGGCCGATACATGCTGCAGCCTGTTCATGTTGATGACCTTGCACAGGCTGTTTCCATGATCATAAGCAGGCAATCCACATTCAACAGGACCTACGTCCTGTGCGGTGCGAAGAGCGTTACGTACAATGAAATTATGGATATTGTAACACGCATGTATAAACTGAAAAAGAAGATGAGAATGCATATTCCCGCAATACTTATAAAATCACTCGCAAAACTGCTCCAGAATGTAGAATCATTCCCGGTAACCGCAGAACAGGTA
>JAJYJX010000192.1 GCA_021789095.1 bacterium | reverse complement strand
TAAAAGGATAACGAAGATTCAGCCGGAGTTTTCAAATGAACTCCAGACATACGATGCTTCTGATTTTAAGCTCATGAAGAGTCAGAAGGTCATCATTGAAACAAAAAACGGGATTTCTACGGGCAGGGTCAGGACAGAACCTTTCCCGGCAGACATACCCGATGAAGACGTTAAAAACCTGCTCAAGGTTATAAGACCATTTACCGGAGAGGACGCAGAAAAGGAAATGATCTTGCTGCAGAGGGCAAAAGAGGCCAAGATATACTGCCAGAACAAGGCTACGGAATCAGGACTTAACCTGACGATTGTGGATGTAAAATTTTATTTCGACGGCAGCGGTGCATTGTTCTATTTTGTCGCTGAAACCAGAATAGATTTCAGGGATCTCATCAAGGACCTCGCAAAAAGGTTCCATACGCACATAGAGATGCGGCAGATCGGTGCAAGGGACAGGTCAAAGATCATCTGCGGCGTCGGACCATGCGGCAGGGAACTCTGCTGCAGCACGTTCCTGAAAGGTTTTACCTCGGTAACGTTAAAACACATAAAGCCGCAGGGCCTGCCCCAAACATACCACAAACTTTCCGGCGTGTGCGGGAAATTCATGTGCTGCCTGACATACGAGTATGATTTTTACGTAAAAGCAGCAGAAGTCCTGCCGAAGCTGAATAAGAAGGTTTCCACGCCCCTCGGTAACGGCGAAGTGGTAGGCCACGATGTGCTTGGCATGAACGTTATTGTTATGCTTGAAAACGGAGAAAAGGCTAAGTTCAGGCATGACGAAGTAAAGGTGAGGGGTTTGTTCGGATAGGGAGAGTTTAAATGTCTGGTGAACAGGTCTTAAAGAAAAGTGACAAAGGATTTTACGTAACAACACCAATATATTATGTGAATGACGCGCCGCATATAGGTCATGCATATACAACGATCGCGGCAGACGTGCTTGCACGGTTCAAACGGCTCTGCGGCAATACAGTGCTTTTTACCACCGGCACGGATGAACACGGGAAAAAGATACAGAGGTCGGCAGAAGAGCGCGGTATAACGCCCAAGGCTCTTGCTGACGGGGTCGTCACGAAATTCAAGGGTGCATGGAAACTCCTGGACATAAAAAACGATGACTTCATAAGGACTACTGAAGAGCGCCATACAAAGGTCGTTTATGAGATCTGGTCAAGGATGAAGGAGAACAACGACATTTACCCCGGACTATACGAGGGGTGGTACTGCACCCCTGACGAATCGTACTGGACCGAGAAGGAACTCGCGGACGGAAAATGCCCCTCGTGCGGCAGGGATGTAGAAAGGATAAAAGAGGAAAGCTATTTTTTCAGACTGTCGAAATATCAGCGGCCATTGCTTGAGCATATCGAGTCAAATCCGGGGTTCATTCTTCCGGTGTCCAGGAGGAACGAGGTCCTGAGCTTCATAAAGGACGGGCTGAAAGACCTGAGCATAACCAGGGCCGGATTCGAATGGGGGATTAAGGTTCCCGATAATCCTCAACTCGTGATCTACGTCTGGCTTGATGCACTCTTAAACTATCTGACGTGTGCCGGGTTCCCGGACGACAAAAACAGGTTCGGCACGTTCTGGCCGCCCGACGTACAGCTCGTGGGCAAAGATATTTTGAAGTTCCACGCCGTCTACTGGCCTGCCTTTCTCATGTCAGCAGGACTGCCTCTGCCGAAGCAGATATTTGCGCATGGATGGTGGACGATCGAGGGCATGAAAATGAGCAAATCACTGGGCAATGTTGTTTCTCCCGAATCGCTTGTCAACGCTTACGGTACGGATGCAACGAGATACTTCCTCATGAGGGAAGTACCGTTCGGCCTTGACGGCAATTTCTCCCAGCGCGCAATGTATACCCGCATCAACAGCGATCTCGCAAACGATCTGGGTAATTTGCTTTCAAGGGCAACGGGTATGGTCGTGCGGTTTGCGGGCGGCGTATTGCCCGTGCCGGATGTCCCCGACCAGTTCGACACAGCACTCCAGCAAAAAGCTGCACAGCTCTATGATGCATATAAAACTTCCATGAATAACATGGAGTTTCATACTGCGCTCTCGGTCTTATGGGAGTTTATAGGCGAGGCAAATAAATATGTGGACAGGACAAAGCCATGGCAGGATGCAAAATCTGGAAATACGGCAAGGCTGAACACAAGACTTTATCATACCATCGAGGCAACAAGGATTGCAGCGGCCTATCTATTGCCGTTTATGCCGGATACGGCAAGCAAGATATTAAATGCTATAGCCCAGGACACAAAAGGAAAAAGCCTCGAACAATTGGCTCGATGGGGCGTTGCTGTGCCGCCTGTCAAAATTGTCCAGGCACAACCTTTATTTGAAAAAAAAATAGATCCTGCAAAGGCAGGACCAGGCACACAGGGTGCCGGTATAAAAGGGCAAGAACCGCCTTCTGCACCTCAGCAAAAGAGTGCTTCCGGAAAGCAGGCAGCACAGTCTGTTAATCCGTCGATTACACCGCTGATTACTATAGACCAGTTCAAAACCGTCGAACTGAAGGTCGGTACCATACTTGCCGCTCAAAGGGTGGAGGGATCGAATAAGCTTATAAAGCTTGATGTTGATATCGGTGAGAAGAGGACCATTGTTGCCGGTATCGGGAAATCATACAAACCCGAAGAGCTCCCGGGCAAGCGTATCGTTATTGTCGCCAACCTCGAGCCAGCGGAGCTATTCGGCATACAATCGCAGGGCATGCTGCTTGCTGCCGGCGATGCCGAGCATCTTGGCCTGCTCACGCTTGACAGGGACGCTGCGAACGGAACAAGGATCAAATAACCCCCTTATTCATTCCCCGGAGTAAAAAAAGAGGGCGGGAAAACCCGCCCTCTTTAAATTCAAGATTCAATGTTCAGAATTCTAATTGCGCGACCATCCAACCGAATCCCATGTCACGGGCATTGCCGCAAACGGTGTCATGATCGGGGTTGCCTGAAACATATCATACATCGGCAAGGCTGTGGCATCAAACTCCGTCATCGGTGAGAGGGTCTTGCCTGTAGACTGGCTCAGGATAATTTCTATGGTCCTGAGCGCACTCGCAAATCCATAGTGAGCGGTAGAAATATATCCGTGCTTCGCGTACGGACTGACAACAATGATAAACGAGCGA
>JAJYJX010000039.1 GCA_021789095.1 bacterium | reverse complement strand
ACATCCTTGAGTCCGAACTCGCCGTTACACAGCGTGATGGCGGGAAGGATCTTCTTCTTGTCCTTGAGTATCGCTTCGACCATCTCTACGGCAGAGGCTGCAGGTGCATAGTAGGCGCTGAATCCCAGCAGGTTTACTATCTCACCGCCCGCCTTCCTTGTCCTTGCCACGATTGCATCCAGTTTCTCCTTCGGTATAAGCTCCGAAACGGGTATGCCTGCAACGTTCGTGTACCGGACAGAAGGCACCATCTCGTCGCCATGGACGCCGATAACAAAGGCATTCACATTCTCGACCGACACGTTCAATTCCATAGCTATAAACGTCCTGAACCTCGCCGTGTCAAGCACACCTGCCATACCCATTACCCTTTCTCTCGGGAACTTGCTGACCTTGTAAGAAACATAGGTCATACCATCGACCGGGTTTGCTACCACGATAATGATGGCGTTGGGTGATCTCTTGGCAACATTGTCCGTGACGCTCTGGACGATCTTAACGTTTGTCGTAAGCAGATCTTCCCTGCTCATGCCCGGCTTTCTTGGCATACCCGATGTTATGACGATAACATCGGAATTCTTTGTTTCATCATAGCCGTTGGTTCCGATAACATTCACATCGGTCTTATAAACCGGCCTTGCTTCCATAAGGTCGAGTGCTTTGCCCTGGGGCATATTCGGAACAACATCGACAACAACAACATCTCCCACTTCTTTCTCTGCAAGCAATGCTGCTGTTGACTCACCAACACGTCCGGCCCCAACTACCGTTATCTTCTTCCTTGCCATAAAAAAACCTCCTTTTTTATTTTTGTTTCTTTGTAAGCCTTATTCAGCGAACTACCGTATTTCTGTCATTCCGTGCTTGACTGAGCCTGCCCCATACTTGATACGGGGAAATCCAGTCTTTTTTTCTAGATTCCCGCTTTCGCGGGAATGACGGCTGTGCGAATACTTCTTCAATAAACAGCACGGTTTTCCTTCTCACTTTATCTCTTTTTCAAATTTTGAGTTTCTTTATAACGCCATCCATATTTTCCACGATCGCCTTGCCGAACTCCGATGATTTCAGCAGTTTCGCACCTTCCATCTGCCGTTCAAGATCGTACGTAACCCTCTTCTGTTTTATGGTTGCTCCCAGGGATTCCTTGATGACCTCGCTCACCGGGTCCCATCCGAGATATTCAAACATCATCGCACCCGAAAGGATCACAGAACCGGGGTTCACCTTGTCCTGGCCGGCATACTTCGGCGCTGTGCCATGAGTCGCTTCGAACATTGCGTACGGTATACCGATGTTTCCGCCCGGTGCCATACCAAGTCCGCCGATCTGTGCTGCGCATGCATCCGAGAGATAATCGCCGTTCAGGTTCGGTGTGACTATTATATCGTATTCATCTGCCCTTGTAAGCACCTGCTGGAACATGTTGTCCGCTATCCTGTCCTTAACGATCAGTTTGCCGGCAGGGGCCTTGCCATTGTACTCCTTTTCTATTTCATCTTCGGTAACTATCTTGTCCCTGAACTCCTCTTTTGCTACCTGGTACGCCCATTCCCTGAACGCACCTTCCGTGTACTTCATGATATTGCCCTTGTGGTCTATGGTTACGCTTTTCCTCTTTTTATCAAGAGCGTACTTTATCGCCATACGCATAAGCTGTTTTGTTCCTGTAATACTTATGGGCTTTATGCCTACTCCTGCATCGTCGCGCATCTTTGCGCCCATCTCTTCCTTAAGGAATTTTATGACCTTTGTAGCCTCTGGTGTGCCCTGCGCCCATTCGATTCCTGAATACACATCTTCCGTATTCTCCCTGAAAATAATGACATTCATCTTTTCTGGGTGCTTAACAGGGCTCGGGACACTCGGTATGTATTTAACTGGTCTGACGCATGCAAACAGGTTTAGTTTTTGCCTGAGTGTGACATTAAGACTTCTTATGCCGCCGCCAACGGGTGTGGTTAAAGGGCCTTTTATACCAACGATGTGCTCCTCAACCGCCTTCAGCGTTTCATCGGGAAGCCATGTATTGAACTTCTTGAATGCCTTTTCGCCGGCATAGATCTCTTTCCAGAAGATCTTCTTTTTGCCTTTATAAACCTTGTCAACAGCCGCATCGAAAACCATCACAGACGCCCGCCATATATCAGGTCCTGTTCCATCTCCTTCTATAAAAGGTATTATAGGATCATCAGGGACGACCAGTTTGCCGTTCTCAAAGCCTATCTTTGTTCCTTGTTTTGCCATAGTATATCTTTCTCCTTTTATTTTTTGTCATTCCGTGCTTGACACGGAATCTAGCTTTTTATTGTTTCTGGATTCCCGCTTTCGCGGGAATGACATTAACTTGCATTATTTTTAACTGTATAATTCAGCAAACCACCTGCAATTATGATTTCAGCCTGTCGTGGTGTCAAGCTATGCATTAAAACAAGTTCCTTTCCTGAACCCGTTTTTGCATTTATAGTGTTGCCTTTCTCTATCTGTATTTTTATGTCATTTATTTCAATGGTATCACCTTGGGAGAGCTGGTCATAATCCTGCTCATTGGCAAAAACCAGCGGTATAATGCCGAAGTTGACAAGGTTAGCATAATGTATCCTTGCAAACGACTTGGCAATAACAGCCTTTATGC
Organism: bacterium; assembly: GCA_021789095.1. GTDB lineage: Bacteria > JAMCPX01 > JAMCPX01 > JAMCPX01 > JAMCPX01 > JAJYJX01. Next base: position 13,232 of record JAJYJX010000039.1, on the reverse strand, counting down.
CAAGATACATTGGTGCGAGTGCTGCATGTTCCCTGCTCGATCCCTGACCGTAATTTGAGCCGCCCACGATAAATCCGCCGTTGTTTTCCTGAGCGCGCTTTGCAAATCCAGGGTCGACCCTTTCAAACACATGCTCTGACATTGCAGGTATATTTGATCTGAGGGGAAGGATCTTTGCACCGGCAGGCATAATATGGTCAGTTGTAATATTATCGCCAACCTTTATAATAACACTGCCGGATATACTATCTGGAAGAGGCTCTTTTCTTGGAAGTGGTTTTATGTTCGGGCCCCTTACAATTTCTACGCTATCAGGACGCCTTGAAGGGTGAATAATCATGCTGTCATCAATAAGAAATTTCTTTGGCATAACAACCCTTACAGGTTTTCCTATCTTTCTCGGGTCTGTAATGACGCCTTTTATTGCAGAGAACGCGGCTGTTTCCGGACTTAACAAATATACTTTTGCATCGGGTGTTCCACTGCGACCCTCGAAATTTCTGTTGTATGTTCTTATGGTCACAGCAGCGCTTGCGGGAGCCTGCCCCATTCCTATACACGGCCCGCATGCTGTTTCAAGTATCCTTGCACCTGCCTCGAGCATGTCCGATAACGCGCCTGACTTTGAAATCATGTTCAGCACCTGTTTCGAACCCGGAGATATGACAAGACTGGTCTCAGCATGGACTTTTTTACCTTTCAGGATCTTTGCAACCGTTGTCATGTCTTTATAGGAAGAGTTGGTGCAGCTCCCTATCGCAGCCTGATCAACCTTTAAACCTTCTATGGCCTTTATTTCAACCACATTATCAGGGCTGTGAGGCTGTGCAACAAGAGGTACAAGCTTTGAGAGGTCAATGTCGATAACCTCATCGTACTGTGCATCTTTATCCGCCTCAAGTCCTTTCCACTGCTTTGCTCGCCCCTGGGCGGTCATAAACGCCTTCGTCGCCTCGTCACTCGGGAAAACAGAGGTCGTGGCACCCAGTTCTGCACCCATATTTGTTATCGTTGCCCTTTCAGGGACCGAGAGCGTTTTTACGCCTTCACCGCCGTACTCGAACATCTTTCCAACGCCGCCTTTTACGGTCAGTCGTTTGAGCAGCTCAAGAATGATGTCCTTTGCACTCACCCACGGCTTCAGCTTACCCTTTAATCTCACCAGCACGACCCTGGGCATATTGAGATAAAAGGGGCCGCCGCCCATTGCTACTGCGACATCGAGTCCGCCTGCGCCTATTGCTATCATACCGATGCCGCCGCCGGTTGGTGTATGGCTGTCGGATCCGAGCAGCGTTTTCCCGGGTACACCGAATCTTTCAAGATGCACTTGATGGCATATACCATTTCCGGGCTTGGAGAAATAAACGCCGTGTTTTGAAGCTATCGTCTGAAGAAATCTGTGGTCGTCGGCATTCTCAAACCCCGTTTGCAATGTATTGTGATCAACATAGCTGACGGACAATTCTGTTTTCACCTTCGGTATACCCATTGCTTCAAATTGAAGGTACGCCATGGTACCTGTTGCGTCCTGCGTGAGGGTTTGATCGATCTTTATCGCAATCTCCTCTCCTGCAGTCATCCTGCCGGAAACGAGATGGGACGAGATTATTTTCTGAACAATGTTCTGACCCATATTACCTCCATAATCTTATATTACAAAACAATTAACCTTCGTCATTCCGCACCCCCGATCGTGGTCGAGGGCAAGCTTGATGCGGAATCCAGTTTTTTCTCTGGATTCCCGCTCATCGTTCCTCATTTTCACGAGGGCACGTTTCGCGGGAATGACAGTAAACCCCGTTAGAAAGGACGTGGCTTTGAACTACGCCTTTTCTATAAGGAATTTAAATTCTATCCCATTATCCCTGCCATAAATGGCGGGTCTTTCTAACGGGGTGAACTTGAATATTGTATACAAACTCAGATTTTTGATTGTCAAGGAAAAGTAAAATGTTCAGGCCGTTATGATTATACATATTCGGGATAATAAATGAAAAGTTACGAATTTGAGGGATAGGCACAATATATTGTGCCTCTATAACAGACAATACACAGCATTAAGGGGCATGAGGCACATCACCTTTGCAATTATGGAAACAAAAATAAGGGCGATCCGGAGGATCGCCCTTATACCTGAGAATAGTATATAGTATTAGATTCTATCTGTTATTTAAAAACCCCAAATGAAGGCATGGCAGGAATGAAGTCCAAGCCGTTAAAAGAAAGGGAACATGTGTTAGCGGATGCATTACACGTTTTGTAAGGTGCGGGACAGTATTTACCGTTACAGCAAGATACCGCGCCTGCAGGTATGCAGCCATAATTTGTCGAACCACATATATCACAAGTTGTCCCTGTATAGCAGCAGGACTTATCAGCACACGTTACCGCACAACCGTTATTGTCGTATTCATATATACGCTGTCCGCAAACAGTTCCTGATACGGATACATAATTTGATGCACCAGCATGTCCCTTTGCCGTTATGAAGATGTCTCCATGACACACATCATGGCCGTTTACACTGATGGTTGGGATACCAGTAAAGGTAACTGTCACATCGACATCCACAGCACCTCCGCATTGCATCGTTGCGTTGGATGTAAGTGCCATATGTATGATTCCGTTTATCATGATATGATCACCTGTTGTCGTAATAGTCTGTGCACATGAGTTATAGTTAATGCTGCCCGACCCGTTTATCGACATACTGTCGCTGCTGCACGGCGGCTTGTTGGCACAGCATCCTGATGGCATTGTGCAGTCCATGGTAAGTGTATAGTAGATATTGCCGCTTGATGGACAGCTATACGGTGGAATAAGCGTGCTGGGTCCGCACGATGAAAGCGGACTTAGATTGTTTGTTTTTAACGGCGAATAAGAACTCACCGTCATTGTCGACGCACTATTTGCAGACGATGCGAATATCTGGGCAAGAGCAGAAAGTTGATCGGAGCTGAATGGGCCGCTGCCCCCGCCCCCGCCTCCGCCACCGCTTCCTCCGCAGCCGGAGATTGCCATCATCAACAGCCCTGCTATACCCCCCCCCCAACCTACCCAAAAGCCCTTTTGAGTTTTTATATATTTTATCATAAAAACCTCCTTTGTTTTTATTGTTTTCACATGCATTTTGTTACTTTATTCGATGAAACAAAATTATGTTCTGTTATGCTGCCGGAAAAATGGCATGACACACTGTTGTTATCCTGGTCGTTATCTGTATACCCGTCATTCTGGGTTACGATATCTTGATCGCATATATCAGTTGCTCTGACTAAACCAGCGGGTATGGATATAAAAAGGAATATCAATAGACTGACAAAATACAGTATATCTATTCTCCGGTGTATTTTCATGATTATAGAATGCATCAGATTTGTAATTATGTCAAGTAACATGGCAATTTGCGGTTATAGTTCAACCCGCAAAACACGGGATAAATTCCAATGGGAATCCAGAAAAACAAGGCAAAAAAGGAGATTTTCTTTGACATTACCCCTGAAAAATGAGAATGAGATGGACAAAATGAAGACGGAGAAAAATATGAAAAATCCGGATGTTGAAATTATCGTGCATAATGGGATTTCTTGTCCAAAAAAATCTCCCTGGCCAAAAAAATCGGCTATCATCACTTTTATTCCCTGGCCGTTTATCGTTTTGATGGCGGTTTATATTCTGGCAAAGACAAGCATCCTTATGCTGGGTGTCTGGAGCGCTGCGTTTTTATTGTTCGCCATTCCGCTGCGCTATCTTATCTGCGCTCCCTGCCCTTATTACGGCCAGAGCTGCTCCACAATCATGGGCAAGGTAGTACCGTTTGTGTTCAAGAACCGGCCTGGCACTCCTCTGGCTTTGGGGCTGTGGCTGGACATAGTGTCTTTCACGGTCTTACTGATCATACCCATTCCCTATGCATGGAACATAGGGGGGGTGGGTTTAACCGCGGCGTGGGTAGGGGTGTTTTTGATATTTCTTTTCGCCTTGCCCATATACGGATGTCACTACTGTCCATTTACTTACTGTCCCATCGGTAAGGCCGGACGGGGACTGGCGCGCTGGTTTCACGGAACCACATAGTTATCTTTTCCACACCAGCCTTGGTTCTCTTGCAGCCCTGACCTCATCGACCCGTTTAACAGGCGTTGTGTGGGGGGCATTAATCACAACTTCCGGATTATGCTTGATTTCATCTGCAATGGATTTCATGGCTGAGATAAACCTGTCCAGTTCATCCTTTGATTCTGTTTCAGTCGGTTCTATCATGATTGCACCGTGAACAATAAGGGGAAAATAAACAGTGGGGGGATGGAAGCCGTAATCAATGAGCCGTTTTGCTATATCAATGGTTTTAACACCATCACCGTTCTGGAATTTATCATCGAACACAACCTCATGCAGTGTCGGCGTTGCATAAGGAAGATTATAATAATTCTTCAGCACGGCCCTTATGTAATTTGCATTCAGCACTGCAGCCTCTGAAACCTCTTTAGCCCCATCCAATCCCAGCATGCGCATGTACGTGTATGCTCTTACAATAATACCGACATTGCCGTAGAAACCGACCATCCTCCCTATCGTATTTTTAAGATCACAGCTCATCACAAATTCCCGATCTTTTCTTTCAACAACTGGCACAGGCAGAAATTCCTTGAGAAATGATGATACACCGACAACCCCTGCCCCGGGACCACCGCTGCCGTGAGGTGTTGCAAAGGTCTTGTGCAGGTTAAGATGGACGATATCAACACCCATATCGCTGTACCGGGCCTTTCCGATCAGCGCGTTGAAGTTTGCACCGTCAACATACACAAGTCCACCTGCATCGTGTATAAGTTTTGCTATGTCCGCGATCTGTTCCTCAAAAATACCCAGCGTATTGGGTATCGTAAGCATTATGCCCGCAGTATCATCATTGACGTACGGTCTGATCATACCGGCCTCTATCATGCCGTGCGGGCCTGAAGGTATGTTCACGACTTTAAACCCAGCCATCGAAGCACTCGCAGGATTGGTCCCGTGCGCTGTATCAGGGATAAGTATTGTATGCTTGTTCGTCTTGTTTACCCTGTGGTACTTTGCAGTGATCAGCATACCGGCAAGTTCTCCATGGGCACCGGCGGCCAACTGCAGGGAAAAGCTGTCCATACCCGTAATCATTTTCAGGTATTGTTCTGTATCGTAAATAAGCTTCAGTATGCCCTGTGTCGTTGATTGTTCCATCATGGGATGCAGCATAAGAAAACCCTCGTACTGTGCAGCCTTTTCCATGAGTTTCGGGTTGTACTTCATCGTGCATGAGCCCAGTGGGTACATACCAGCGTCAAGACTATAATTCATATAGGAAAGCCTTGTAAAGTGCCTTACAACTTCGGGTTCTGCCGGATCAGGCATACCTTCTATGTCGTTTCGTACATATGCAGCAGGCAGGTCGGCCATAGGTATTTTGTCATGAATTCTGCCGTCATCAGATACATGCTCGAAAATGCTCTTTTCTTCAACGATAGGTTTATTTTTCATGCTATACCTCCTCAAACCTGAATTTCCTTAAATTTATACTCAGCAGTATACCGATCTCCATCATAAATATAAGCACCGATGTGCCTCCATAACTCATAAACGGCAGAGTTATGCCGACAACGGGCAGTATACCTGTACTCATACCTATATTTATAAAGAACTGCAAGAATATGGATAGAGTAATACCAAATGCAAGCATTACACCAAACCTGTCTTTTGCGTATCGTGAGATATTAAACCCCTCGATAAGTATGATGGTAAACAATGCAATAACAACAATCGAACCGGCAAAACCCCATTCCTCCGCAAGCACGGAAAAAATAAAATCCGTATGACTCTCGGGCAGGAAGCTAAGGTGGCTCTGTGTGCCCTTTAGATAGCCTACCCCGAACAATTTCCCCGATCCTACAGCTATCCTGGACTGCAGCAGATGGTAACCTGAACCGAGGGGGTCTTTGTAGGGATCCACGAAAGCAACAAGTCTTGCCCTTTGATAGCCCTTCATAAAGTGCCAGCCCAGAGGCATGATTACGATGAATGCAATAAAGAAAAGAAGAAATGTTTTGAGTTTTACCCTGGCAAACAGTATTACCGATGCGCCGATAAGAAGTATTATTATGGCTGTGCCGAGGTCGGGTTGTTTAATTATTAACACAAAAGGTATCAAGATGTACACCATGGGTATGATAAGCGGTTTTAAAGTAAATCCGCGTTCAAGCCAGTTCTCTTCAAAGTAATTTGCAAGTATAAGCAGGACTGAAAACTTTGCTATCTCTGAAGGCTGGAAAGAAAAGATCCCGAGAGACAGCCACCTCTGTGCACCCATGGCCGACCGCCCCTTTATGATTGTTACAACAATGAGCAGTACGGTAATTATGTATAACACGAATGACAGCTTCTTCAACATCCTGTAATCCAGAAATGCAAAGAAAAACATCACAAAAGTACCTGCGCCGAACCAGATCAACTGCCGGTAAAACAGATCGGATATTCCGTGCATGCCTTTTGTTGCACTGTACAGGTTCACAATTGATACGATCACCAATAATACAAAAGGAAAAAGCAGGTTATAATCAAGCAATGAGGTCTTTCTGCTCATCGCGGCTTGTCTCCGTGAAGGTAAAAATCTATCATGTTCCTTGCTATCGGCGCACTTGCGAAAGCTCCGTGACCGCCGTGTTCCACAAGCACAACAACCGCTATGCCGGGTGATTCATAAGGTGCAAAAGCTGCAAACCACGCATTATCCCTGTATATAACCGGAATCTTTGACTCGGGCATATTCCTGAACATACCTTCTTTTACAACCTGCGCTGTGCCTGTTTTGCCGGCAACCTGAATATCTTTCAGCCTTGCACCAGGAGCGGTCCCGCCCTGTTCATTAACAACGCCCCATAAGCCCTTTTTAACGATATCCAGTATCCCTTCGCTCACGTTCGTATCTGAAACAATATAATTTTGCGCAGTCATCGCTTTATCAGCCAGCAGGTGCGGTCTTACAACATACCCGCCGTTTGCTATAGCCGAATATGCAACCAGCAATTGAAGCGGTGTTACAAGATCGTATCCCTGTCCTATTGCAATAGGCGGTGTATCTCCGGGATACCACGGCTCGTGGAATGTATCTTCCTTCCATTGGGACGTAGGTACAAGCCCTGGTTTTTCAGATGGAAGATCTATGCCTGTCAGCCTGCCCAATCCGAATAACCTTGCATACTTCGCTATCGTATCTACACCCAGCAGCGTTCCAAGCCTGTAAAAATACGTATCACACGACTGAACTATTGCCTTGTGCATATCAACCATACCGTGTCCGCCGCTCTTCCAGTCATGGTATACCCTGTTGCCTACAGTAAAATATCCCGGATCAAAGATTTTATGTCCTGGATCGATAGTGTGTTCACTAAGGCCTGCTACCGCGATAATCGGTTTATAGGTCGAGCCCGGGGCAAATGTGCCCTGTATGCATTTATTTTCAAGCGGATGATAGGGGTTATTTACCACATTGTCCCATTGAACCGGTGTCAGATGTGAGGAAAAATCGTTTATATCATAAGAAGGCTCGCTTACCATTGCCAGTATTGCGCCTGTTGAAGGGTTCATGGCGATTGCACAGCCTATATAGCCCTGCATAAGGTTGGATGTATAGTCCTGCAGTTTTGCATCTATCGTTAATGTTATAGGCGTGCCCTGGACAGGATCTATATATGTATATGTTTTAATTTCTTTGCCTGCCGCATCGACGAGTTTTACAATTGCACCGTCCCTTCCTCTCAGCTCCTGCTCGTATGTTTTTTCAATACCATATTTGCCTATGAAGTCACCGCTGACATACTTGCCGGGATTCGACCTGTCGTAAGCGCCAAGCTCCTCCCCGCTGATCTCCCTCACATAGCCAAGCACATGTGACATATCTTTTTCATTCCTGTAGAACCTTTTAGTCTGCCATTGAACGGTCACACCGGGCAGAAAGGGTTTGTTTGCAAGTACCTGTGAGACCTCTTCCCACGAAAGATACGGATCAACAAGCATGGGTGCATAGGAGAATCCGTCCCACGATGAAAGCCTGTCATTTATATCAGAAACAGGCATGTTGATTATACCGGATAACCGTTCTTTTTCCGTATCTTTAAATTCCGGAGGCGTTATATACAGTGAATAGCTGACATTGTTATCTGCCAGTAATTCACCGTTCCTGTCATATATATCCCCCCTTGGTGCAATGATGTCTATTCTGCGCAAATGGTTGCTCTGGGAGTAGTATTCAAGCTGCGAACCCATGTAAATCTGCAGGTACCAGAGCCGGATTGCAAGGATAGCAATACAGAGGCCGACTATTATAAAGATCACCCTGTACAGTCTGTTTATCTCAGGCGCTTCGGGATCATAAACATTGAATTCATCATTTACGGCCATATACAATCATACCTTCTGGGCGTTCAATGCACTCTTAAACCTGGAGCTTAGCGACGGCAGATATTTAAACAGGCAATACGCGGCAGCCATGTTGATCGGGAGCTGTTTTACCGCCAGGACAACGGCTGCTTTGAACATTGAGGTCTTATCAAGCGGTATCGAAGGGAGAAGCACAATAAATGGATACATCAATGTGGTAACAGCAGCCAGAACTATCACGGCTACAGCCTGCGTTCTGTCGAAAAACTTTCTGAAAATATTCAGCAGGTAAAAAACAAAAAGATAAGAGAATATATAAAACCATGCATTACCTGAACTGAATACAGAGGCAAGATAAGATATAAAAATAATTGCCGATACAGCAGTATAATAACCATAAAAAAAAGTCATGTACATTACAAACATCAAAAACAGGTTCGGAGAAAGATACACAGGCAGGTAATTATTAAGTACAGCCTGCAGAACCGAGCCAAGAAGTACACATGATATCCAGACTGCATACTTCATCTGTTTTCTCCGGTAATGATCATGACGTAGCTAAGCCTGTTTATGTCGATTTTGGGCTCAACGGTAATATCCTTGAACAGCCAGCCGGCAGGATTGCTTCTTATATTCATTACCTTTCCTATGACTATACCCTCGGGAAACACTCTATCTTCGCCCCCTGTCAGCAAAGTATCACCCTCATTTATCCTTGAACTCGAAAGTATGTACATGAATTTCAACCGATCCATGCCCATGCCGTTCACGATGCCCCTTACCCTTGTAGTCTCATCGATACTTTCGATGTAACTGTTTATATCAGTCAGAAGAAGTACCTCCGATGCATGTCCGCTGACTTTAACAACCCTTCCAACCACTCCGGATGGTGATATGACCCCTGCCCCATCTTTTATGCCGTCATGCAGGCCCTTGTTTACCATTATGGATTTAAATATACTGCTAACGTCCCTTCCTATAACCATTGCAGTCACGTAAGATATATTCCTGTGCGGCAGGGGAAGATTAAGAATTTTTAAGATATTATTGTATCTTATATCTACATCCTTCATCTGTTGTATTTCCATTTGCAGCATCGCGATCCGGCTTTTTAAAGCTGTATTCTCTTTTTTTACATTCACGAGATCTACATAGTCATGCCAGACATTCTTCATGCCGTTTACACCGTCGGCTATACCCGTCATTACATATGCTCCGCTTTGAAATAGTATCTTAGAAGGATAAACAAACGGACCCTTTGAAAAGACATCAGAATAAGCAAGCTGGAAGGCTGCAATGAGAATCAATAATACTATCACGTGCCTGTGATGCTTGACGAGCCAGTCCCACATGTTATGTCTAGGTTACAAGCACTTTGCCGAGCTTTGACAGTTCATCCAATACCTTTCCGCTACCCATTACAACGCTTGTCAGTGCATCATCAACAAGGATAACAGGCAGGCCCGTATGCTCCCTTATAAGTACATCAAGATTTCTCAGCATCGATCCGCCTCCGGACAGCACTATGCCCTTTTCGACAATGTCGGCAGCAAGCTCCGGAGGTGTATGTTCCAACGCCTCTTTTATAACATCTATAATTGCTTCCAGAGGCTCCTGGAGCGCTTCACGTATTTCCTCGTCCGTTATTTCAAGCACTTTCGGTATGCCTGTCAGAAGATCTCTTCCTCTCACGTCATACTTCAGCGGCGTGTTTAAGGGGTATGCACTGCCTATTGCTATCTTTATCTCTTCAGACGTGGATTCTCCTACCAGCATGTTGTATTTTTTCTTCATGTAATTAACTATCGCGTCATCCATCTTGTCACCGCCGACTTTTATCGATCGTGAGTAAACAACGCCTGAGAGCGAGATAACAGCCACACCCGTTGTTCCACCGCCTATATCTACAATCATATTCCCGGATGGCTTTGTTATGTCAAGACCTGCACCTATTGCAGCGGCCATAGGTTCCTCTATGAGATAGACTTCTTTAGCACCGGCTGATTCAGCTGATTCCTTGACTGCTTTTTTCTCTACCGGTGTAAGTCCGAGCGGTATGCATACAATAATTCTTGGTCTCATGAGCGTATAGCGGTTATTCTGGGCCTTGTTTATGAAGTATTTAAGCATCTGTTCTGTAACGTAGAAATCGGCTATAACACCTTCCCTGAGCGGCCTTATTGCAGTGATGTTGCCGGGTGTCCTTCCAAGCATCTTTTTGGCTTCATTACCCACAGCAAGTATCCTCTTTATGCCGCGGCCGTCAGTGTAAATAGCAACAACCGACGGCTCATTGGCTACAATGCCTTTACCTTTTACATAAACAAGCGTATTGGCGGTACCGAGATCGATACTCAGGTCGTTTGAAAACAGACCTACAAATAATCCTGCCATTATTTCTCCTGAAAACGTTTTAATCTTAGAGCGCTGATCTTTATAAAACCTTCCGCATCCTTCTGGTTGTACACATATTCTTCCTCAAAAGTCGCAAGGGACTGGCTGTAAAGCGAATAGGGCGATTTTCTGCCTGCGACAAGCACATTGCCCTTGTACAGTTTCAATCTTACATCACCGGTAACATTACCCTGCGTTTCATCAATAAATTTCTGGAGCACCGTTCTTTCAGGTGAAAACCAGTACCCATAGTAAACCATTTCTGCATATTTTGTGATCATGCTGTCCTTCATGTGGTAAACCTCCCTGTCCAGCGTAATGGACTCCACTGCCCTGTGGGCATAATGCAGTATTGTACCGCCTGGTGTCTCATAAACGCCCCTGGACTTTATACCTACATACCTGTTCTCAACAAGGTCAACCCTTCCTATACCGTTTTCTCCGCCGATCCTGTTCAGTTCCTGAAGCAACGCAAGAGGCTTCATCTTCTTGCCGTTTACTGCAACAGGATTGCCTTTTTCATAGGATATTTCAATGTAGATTGGTCTGTCAGGCGCTTTTTCAGAGGGGGTCATCATGGTGTACATATCTGCAGGGGGTTCTGACCACGGGTCTTCAAGAATACCACCTTCGTAACTGATATGAAAAATATTTCTGTCGCTTGAATAGGGCTTGTCCTTTGTTGCACTCACAGGGATGCCGTGCTTTTTGGAATATTCTATCAGCTGTGTGCGTGATTTAAACTCCCATTCCCTCCACGGTGTAATAACATTTATTCTGGGATCAATAGTGTAATAGGTCAGCTCAAACCTTACCTGATCATTGCCCTTGCCTGTTGCACCATGAGAAACGGCGTCAGCTCCGACCTCTTTTACGAGCTCCATCTGGGTCTTTGCTATAAGAGGCCTTGCTATAGAAGTCCCGAGCATATATGCACCCTCATAAATTGCATTTGCCCTGAGCATGGGAAATATGTAATCGGATACAAATACATCCTTGACATCTTTTATATATGCCTCTTTTGCGCCCGTTTTTAATGCCTTGGCTTTTATTGATTCAAGATCTTCTCCTTGTCCGAGGTCCGCTATGAATGCAATAACTTCACAGTTATACTTCTCTTTCAACCAGCTCAAGATAACCGATGTATCCAGACCGCCTGAATACGCTACAACTACCTTTTTTACCTCTCTCACCTCTGCCTCCTTAGGTTGGCTAATCTTATAATATCATTTCTCAGCAGCATAACAAGATTCCTCATAAAAATAAACCTGTCGATGCCGCTCAAAGTAAAAAGTTCATCGACGCTTGAGTTGCCGTCTATCATCGATACGATAAACGCCGATTCTTTCGTTAAATTTATCTTCATAATTTCATCCATATTTTTCTTCAGTTCTATCACAGCATCTGTGTCCCCGATCTCATTTAAATAATCTTTCAATAATAATCCCTTTGCGGTATCAAGAAATTTATTTGCCTTGCTGTTATCCGGATTATTTATAATAATCATCTGCAGCAGTTCATAAGCAGGGTCAAGCTGATTTTTGCCTAACAGACCTATTGCTTCATCCAGTAATTCCTTATAAGCGTGTTTTTTATCTTCAAAAGGTATCTCTTCCTCCAATGAGCGTATATAATCTATTGCAAGCTCATTTTTCGGATCGATCTCCAGTGCCTTTTTCCATATTTTTTGAGCAGTTACAAAGTCGCCCTGGGCAAAAGTATCAAGTCCTGATTCAAAGATATGGAGCAGTTCTTCGTTTTTAAAAACATCTTCCGGGTTTTTCATTATTCATCTTTCAGATCGATCTCGTACAGGTGTGCCTCGTCAGACATGGTTTTTATTTCATCTTCTGTCAGCTTGCTGCTTGACATTATTTCTATCCTGTTTTCAAGTCCTGTGTCCATGTCAACAGCGGTTACATTTACTATGCCGTTGTTATCAATATCGAAACTCACTTCTATCTTCGGCTCTCCCTTCTTGGTCATCCTTATACCAGACAGTATGAACTCTCCGAGCAGCTCGTTTTCTTCTGCAACCGTGTTCTCCCCCTGGAAAACCCTTATTCTTACAGCCGTCTGATTATCATACGATGTTGTAAACACGTGGCTCTTTTTTACCGGGATCGTAGTGTTCCTGTCTATTATTTTTGCAAATTCACCGCCGTGTGTTTCAATGCCGAGCGAAAGCGGAGTAACATCAAGCAGCAGCATATCACTGGTACCCTCAGAGAGAGATGATGCATCCAGGGCAGCGCCAACAGCAACAACCTCATCAGGGTTCACACCTTTGTGCGATGCCTTCCCAAAAAATTTCCTCACTTTTTCTACAAGCGAGGGCATTCTTGTCTGTCCGCCGACAAGGATGATCTCATTAATATCACCCGGATTCAGCTGGGCATTCTTGAGTACCTCTTTGACTATAT
>JAJYJX010000191.1 GCA_021789095.1 bacterium | reverse complement strand
GATCTATCTGTAAAGCACCTGAAAAAATATCTTTGACGCGAGCTCTCTTGAGCATTTCAAGGCTCGCCTCTCTGAAGGCATGAATAAAATCTACAGAGCCAAGTACATTTAAATGCGATGTATATTGAGAAACATTTTCGGTGTGATGATGAAGCGCATAGCCAAGTTCGGTCATAATAGTATTTACCTTAGTCATATCATCACGGTGTACGAGAAAATCTATATCTACTGTAGACCGTGAACCTCCCCATAGGCCCATTGCGAACCCGCCCATCAGGGCGTAGCGAATGCCCTGCTCAGTAAATGCCGTTAAAAGTTTTTCAAGAACGAGTTTAAAGTCCATATACTGTCCCGTTTTCTTATATCACCATTGACCTTTGCATTCTATATAAAATAAACTGCGTAGCCAGAGAACCATTTCGTTGGAAAATATTAGCCATTCTCTTGTTATGCTTTTTTTCTGAACACTGCTTCGCAATAGGTCGGACGTTTGGAAAAGTGCACCATGGAAAGATTTCGCTTTTCCAAAAACTCTTTCAAAGCCCCGGCTGTCGGGAACCCGTGATTTCTAAACAGAGCCCTGCCCACTCCACGTATACAGTTTCCGGATTGCCCCGCATTATAATGGATTCTTACACACCCCGGAGTCCTAAGCCTTGTAGAGTCCGTCTATGACCGCCTTGTATTTTTCCTCGACCGCGCTCCTCTTGACCTTTATCGTGGGGGTCAACTCCCCCGTTTCCTGGGAGAATAATTGCGGGATCAGGGCGAACTTCTTTATGCTCTCATACTTTGCAAGCCCGCTGTTTACTTCATCCAATGCGGCTGATATAAGCTCTATTACTTTTGGCTGTTCGATGAGTTCCTTGTCATTTTTATAAGGAATACCTTCTTTCTTTGCCACATCCTTCAGCACTTCGAATGACGGTACTATCAATGCCACACAGTATGGCCTTTTATCGCCGATCATAACCGCTTCGTCTATATACATATTCATCTTCAGTTTGTTCTCGATCGGCTGCGGCGCTATGTTCTTTCCCCCGGCAGTTACGATAAGGTCCTTTTTCCTGTCGGTAATATGCAGGTATCCTTCTTTATCGACAAAACCGATATCGCCCGAATAAAGCCATCCATCCTTATCGAGTACTTCTTTTGTGGCTTCGGGTTTTTTATGATAGCCCATCATCACGTTGGAGCCTCTCAGTAAAATCTCACCATCGGAGGCTATTTTCAACTCGTATCCCTTGAACGGCTTTCCGACGGTCCCGAACTTTACCCTCGAGGGAGGGTTCGCCATGAAAATGGCGGACGTCTCCGTAAGACCGTATCCTTCCACAATCTTGATGCCGAGGGCAAAGAAGAATTCCCCCAGTTCTTTTGCAAGAGGTGCACCGCCTGATATCGCAAACTTGAGCCTTCCGCCGACAGCCTCCTTGATCTTCTTGAATACCAGTATTCCAGCAAGCTTGTATTTCAGCCACAGGAAGAACGGCAGCGGCTTGTTTTCCATCAGGTACGGAGCAGCGGCACGGCCCACCGATACCGCCCAGTAGAAAATTTTCCTTTTCATCGGTTTGTCCGATTCAACCTGCGAGATGATCTTCCCGTAAACTTTTTCATACACACGCGGGACGGATACAAACATGGTCGGCCTTATCTCCTTGAGATTGTCGGCCACTTTATCTATGCTTTCTGCTATTGCCTGGACACCCTTTGCATGATACAGCGGAATGTAAAAATCGGCGATCCTGGCGTAACCATGGCTCAGGGGCAGGAATGAGAGCATTACCTCGTGCGTAAGTTCATCCTTAAATGCATCGTACGCAGCATCGGTGATCGATAGAAGGTTGGCCTGCGTCAGCATAACACCCTTGGGGTCAGCGGTAGTGCCGGAGGTATAAATAATGGTTGCAAGGTCTCCTGAATTTATATTCCCCAGCCTTTTGTCCATCTCCTGTTTCAAATCTGCCTGCTTGCCGGAAGCTACTACATCGTAAAACCACAACACTCCTTCCGCAGCATTAAGCTTATCCATGGATATGACATGCCTCAGGTTCGGCATGTCCTTCCTCTTCATTTTGATCTTGTTGTATTGTCCTTCCGTTGAGATGATTATTGCAACAGCATCGGAATCATTAACGATATACACCGTTTGATCGGGAGTATTCGTGGCATAAATCGGAACGGTAACAGCACCTGCGCTTTGTATGGCAAGATCGCTGACGTACCATTCGTTCCGGTTTTCGGATAAGATGCATATTTTTTCCTGAGGTTTTATCCCAAGCTTTATGAGACCGCAGGCAAGTGATTCCATAGCATCTCTATTTTGATCCCAGGTAATATCAACCCATTTACCTTCTTTCTTATGCTTTATAAGGACCTTGCCTTTATTCCTTTCGGCCTGCTTGTAGTACATCTCGGGAATGGATTTATACTCCATTGCATATCCTCCTTTTATCCCCGTTCGAAAGCCATGCAGGCACATCCTTTCCACTGGGGTTTATACTATTTCATCCCTTCATACCATCTTTGATTAAGACGTCATATCAGATCAAGATATTTTTTGCCATGAAAATGAATAAGAAGAAAATAGGAAAAGTTGATTTCTTTGCCCGGGTGCTTATCATTTTTGACGTCGGTTTCCTGTTCAGGATATAATACAAATACATTGGTAAATATCGTCCCTCCTTGCTTGACCACTTTTCCCGTGCATTATAGGTAAGCACAAATACTAAGACCTATTAATTAATTAATCCCCTCTGAAAAACAATTTGTTAAAAAATTGCCCGTCAGCAAGCTGACGGGCAATTGGACATTTCTGCCTGATTTTTATAAATAGGTTTTGTGCCGTTTGTTTTTATTTTCTTAATTTATCCATTTGCCGCATGCAATTTAAGGTCCGCTAAAACCAATTCATATACTGCATACCATATAACAAAGGATGTTATAATCCCTATAAAGCCGCCGATGTGTGTAATTGCCTGATTTTGGGTAAACCCGCCGATAGTCAGTAAAAGCAGGAATAAGGCTAAAAGCAGATAAATAGTTATTCCAAGCTTACTCTTCGTTTTGATATACAGCATGAGCAAAACCAGTGCAAAAATGGTCCACCCAACCAACGCAACGAGGATCGCTTCTCCAACCAAGGGTTTTGGTATAAGTCCCCATAAAATGGTATAAGTCATAAATCCAAAGCCCATAAAAAATC
>JAJYJX010000038.1 GCA_021789095.1 bacterium | reverse complement strand
TGTCGCTATCCTTAACAACAACTACCTCGGAATGGTAAGACAGTGGCAGAGCCTTTTTTACGGTAAGAGGTATTCGCACACAAACATGTCGCATAAGCCCGATTTTGTAAAACTTGCCGATGCGTACGGAGCAAAAGGATATGTTGTGGACAATGAAAGCGATGTTATACGTACATTTAAAGAGGCATTGAAGAGTAAACTTCCCGTGTTAATAGATTTCCATGTGGAAGAAGAAGAAGATGTTTATCCGATGGTGCCTTCCGGTGCGGCACTTAAGAAGATGTTATTGGCATAGGGGTGACCAATGAGACATACAATATCGCTCACAGTGGAAAATAAATTCGGTGTGCTTACCAGAGTGGCGGGACTGTTCAGCGGCAGGGGATACAACATAGAAAGTTTAAGTGTTGCAGAGACGCTTGATCCATCCGTGTCAAAGATGACAATAGTCACAAGCGGTGATGATAAGATCATAGAACAGATCATAAAACAACTGAACAAGCTTATAAACACGATAAAAGTCATGGATCTTACCGTTACGGACCACGTGGAAAGAGAGATGGTGCTTATAAAGGTTTCTGCGTCTGGCGACAACAGGGCGGAGGTGCTGAGGCTTGTTGATATATTCAGGGGCAAGATCGTCGATGTAAGTCCCGATACATTCGTTATAGAGCTTACGGGAGATGAGGAGAAGATACACGCGGTTTTAAGCCTGCTCAAGCCCCTTGGCGTCAAGGATATAGTGAGAACAGGCAAGGTTGCCATGCAAAGAACTATTCAGAGGAAGCAGCAGAAGACCGAAAATATAGAATAACGATTAAAAAAAGGAGGCAGTATGAAGGTTTACTACGAGAAGGATATTGATTTAAAACCACTGACAAAAAAGACAGTAGCCATACTCGGTTACGGCAGTCAGGGATTCGGACATTCAAATAATCTCAGGGACAGCAAGGTAAATGTTATCGTAAGCGACATGAAAGGTGGTAAAGCATGGGAAAAGGCAGAGGCCGCCGGGTTTAAGGTGTTTACAGCAGCCGAGGCCGTAAAACAGGCCGATATCGTTATGGTCCTGCTTCCCGATGAGCTGCAGGCCGATGTTTATAAAAGTGAGATAGGCCCAAACCTGAAAAAGGGCGCATATCTTGCATTCGCCCACGGGTTTAACATCCACTACGGCCAGATCATTCCACCGTCTGATGTTAATGTGTTCATGGTAGCGCCCAAAGGTCCCGGGCATCTTGTCAGGGGTGAGTACACAAAGGGCAGGGGTGTGCCTTCATTGCTCGCCATACACCAGGACCCGTCCGGTGATACAAAGGAAATAGGCCTGGCTTATGCAGCAGGTATAGGCGCGGGCAGGGCAGGTATTATAGAAACAACATTCAAAGAAGAGACCGAAACAGACCTGTTCGGCGAACAGGCAGTGCTGTGCGGAGGCGTGACATCACTTATGCTTGCAGGCTTTGAAACCCTTGTTCATGCAGGTTATGCGCCGGAAATGGCATATTTCGAGTGCATACACGAGATGAAACTCATTATTGATCTTATATACGAAGGCGGCATATCAAATATGAGGTATTCTGTTAGCAACACAGCCCAGTTCGGGGATCTTACAAGGGGCCCAAGGGTCATATCAGACGCAGTAAAATGCGAGATGAAATCAATACTCAAAGAGATACAGGACGGTAGTTTTGCCAAGGAATGGATACTCGAAAAAAAAGCGAATATGCCTGTGTTCAATGCGCTTACGAGAAAGGGTGAAGCGCATCTTGCCGAGAAAACAGGCCAGAACCTCAGGAAGATGATGCCCTGGCTCCAGAAAGAAAAGCTCGTGGATAAGTCAAAGAATTAAAATTAAGGGGGCATTGTCTGAGGCGCAGTCGAAGAATCTACACATCCCTGTCATTCTGAGCCAACGGCGAAGAATCTGCTCCCCTGAGATTCTTCACTTCGTTCAGAATGACATGCTCTTCTCTGCCTGAGGAGTGTTGCCTTGGTGCCACGACGAAAAATCTAATAATGAAGCAGAACTACTTTTCTGAACCAACCACCACTGCCTCGTTAAATACCTGGGCGCTGAACTTTTCTATCTTGACACTGCCATCTCTCCATTCATCACGGTCTAACCCGGCCTTAACGCAGGTTTCACTCAAAAATGTTTCCCTGTCCCATCCGTACTCGGTTGCAACCTGCGGCAGCAGAACACCTCTGTAAAAACCTTTCGTAACATACAGGCCGTGCTCACCTACGCATATTCCATCAATAGAACCTACAATCATCAGATCTGACAATACCGAGATCTCTATCTCTATGTCTTTTAACTCGTTCAGCGAAACCTGTCTGAATCTGGGGTCTTCAACAGCTGCTGCAACTGCCATCGTCTGGACATTCTTGTAAAGAGGTTCTTTTGTAAAGAAGTTGCCTATGCATCCTCTTAACATCTCGTGCTTGTTGAGCGTCACAAATGCACCGGCTTTCCTGAGCAGGTTAGGGTTGCCGGTCTTATATTCGGGTACAGTGCCGTTTTTCAGGTATGATTGCAGTGTTTTGCGTGCAAGCGTCAAAAGCTCTTTTTGCTCGTTAAAATTTAATTTTGTCATATTAAGGGTTAACAGGGCTTTGGCCTTTTTCCAGTTTTCTTGTATTCAAAGTAATCCATGAGTATATCCCTGTGATCGAAAGCAAGGTTATCAGGCAATGCATCGGAAGTAAACAATTTTAATGATTTTGCATCATCGTTTGCCGCAGGCCTGCCGTCAACAGCCCTTGCAATATAAACAGTCGTTATGGTGTGATGACGCGGGTCGCGTTCAGGTTTAGAATAGGTATAGAATTGCTCATAAAGTTCCGCATGAACGGATGTCTCCTCCATGGCCTCTCTTCTTGCTGCGTTTTCAAGCGATTCTCCGTAATCCACGAACCCGCCGGGTATTGCCCATCCGTATGGAGGGTTCTTCCTCTCTATCAGGATAATCTTATCGCCAATCTCAATGATAATATCAACGGTCGGGACTGGATTTTTGTACACTGTCATAAACTCCTCACTGTACCGTTACAGTACCTGATTGGACATTGCTTTGAGGCAGAGAGCTTCCAGTTGTGTCCTGCAGAAGAATCACTGTAATTGTTAAATCCGTGGTTCCTGATGAAAATGCATAAAAGGTCAGGTTAGCGATATTAAACAACCCGACCGGTGATTGAAATCCGCCCCCTGCCGTTGTCGACGAATAAATATTATCTTCTCCAAGTGCAAGGTCGGTTACAAACGGCATGTTTACGAATTGCGGCGAATAGGCAACTCCCTGAGATGCCAGGGATGAAGAACTCCCGCTGGCTGACTGGAAACTGATAATGTTTGAATTAAAACTTACGTATATGCTGTAGCTGCCCAGCCCGTAAATATTTGCAGGGTCTATGAACACATTGACAGGGATTGTGAATAAAGTCCCTGCACTCACGCTCGCACTTCCTATGCCAATGTTCGCAAGCGATAGCGTTATGACGGAATTTGCAGAAGCAATATTTCCTGCATTGTCAGACACCTGTGCATTGATTGTAAACGTGCCTGTGCCGCTGCTTCCGCTGTTTACCGGCAGGGTAACAGGCAGTGCGCCTGTTGCGCTTACATCCGTTGCATTCACGGTACCGGCAGCGCCGTTAACATTTATTTTGAAGCTTGATATATTCACGCCGCTCCCTGAATCCGAGTAGTCCGCTTCATACGGCAGACTTATATTTTGATAAATAAAGTAGGGCAGGTTGGGGCCCGATGCACTGCCTGACACAGGCTGCGCTATGGTCAGCAAAGGCGGTGTACTGTCCACGGTAAAGTCCTTTGAAGCAGTGCCTGTTATTCCATAGAAGAGGTTTGTTACAGACGCCTGGATCGTGTTGTTTATAACAACCCCGAGAGGAACACTCCCTCTTGCTGTAAACGATGTCGGTGTGGAAGGATATCCATAACCGGATAGCGTGCTGTAGACTGTTGTTGTAAATGAGCCTGTTACGTTGCTTCCGTTTACCAGAATGTTGTATGTGTTTGGATCCAGCCCGAGCTTGTTCGTTGTGTCAGAAAACAAAACGCTTATATCGGCGGTTGTGGACGAGATATAGCCGGACGACGGGTTCAGGATATTTACAGAAGGTACGGGCGGACTGAACGTGAATGCAGAGCTCTTATCGCAGCACGGACCGCCGCCTGCAAAGCACCGGTGGGTGCTTATGGAATGCATACCCGGCGGGGTTATGTATTGTCCGAACGGTATCTGGCATGTAGCTGATGTGTTGCCCGTTGTACAGATCCCTGTAATATCTGTACCATCCATGCTTACGCTGAACCCGGTATTTGTTGTATAGGTGGCATAAACTACGGCAACAGCAGGCAAAGGATCGTCGATCACACTATTGTTTGCCGGATAATTTATCGCGAGTGCAGGTACATTGCATGATGCTGAAGCCAGTGTGCCTGCCTTGTCTTTTATGGTTACGAACACATTAACGCCATCACAGGTATTGGATAAACCCGTTATCACGCCGGCTGCGCTATCAGCGGTTATTGTCAGTGCGGAAGTAACATTGTTATTGTTGACTATCACATTGAGCGTTGATGTATCTATAGGCGAGCTTGTGCCGTGATAGGTTATATTTACATGAAACGTGCCTGCATAAGGGTCCCAGTCTGATTCATTGCAGTCTATGGCTATGTTTGGCAGAGTCCTGCTCTGGGCTTGTTTGCTCTGGGCACAGGATAGGTTTAGTATCATCAGTAATGCGGCAATAAAACCGGACAGAAGTTTCATACGTAATGATTTGGATACGGTTTTATTCAGAAGCACGAGCATATTCTCCTCCTTTTAAAACGGCTTTATAATAACACATCTATTATACTATATTAATTTAAAAGTAGACATTGTTAGAATGGAAAACAAGCCGGACATAACTCTTGCAATTTATTTATGAATCTATATTAAAATACACAGATAAGGAGGGCAGGGTATGAAAGGTTTAAGGCTTTTAATCATTGGAATATCTCTTGCAGCAATAATAGTTTCAGGGTGCGGGACCAGCAGTTCTTCAACAAATTTATACGCTAACGTATGTACAAGCTTTACCTCAACTGCAAAGCTGGTCAGCATATCGCCTGCACAAGGTACACAATTCGGAGACCAGCAGGTAAACGCTGCAATAGAGGGCTTTGATCCAGGGACCGTACCTGTTGTATATCTTGGCAATAAAGCAAGGGGTGTTACAGTAACAGCTCAATCCAATAATGAGGTGTCGATAAGCTTTACAACTGCAGGCACGCCCACAGCCGGAACCTATCCTCTGGTAGTAGCGAACAGTTTCAGTGCGTGCGCTTATTTTGCGAATGCATATACGTACGAACCGCCTGTCAGCAGTCTTTTCAAAAGATTTGTAGCAATGGGAGCAAGCTACACAGCCGGATTTCAATCAGACAGCTATAACGAGGTAGCACAGCTCAACGGTCCTGCAACATGGATAGCAAGGATGGCTGGTGCATATTTCCCTATACCGCTGATCAAGATGCCGGGACTGTCGCCTGAAGAAGGGTTCGAAGGGCTTGATACCAACGGGAATTTTACCGTAGGTTTAGGCGATATAGCGGTTTACTTATTTACAGCAACTGACTTTTCTTCATTTTTTGAGGATCCAACCGTAACGCCTTACAATATAGCTGTGCCCGGTGCCATGATACAGGATGAAGTGCGTGGACCAGCATCAAAAAGCGCAAATTCAGGATTTGTCATACCACTCACGAACTTCCTGTTTGCGCCTTATGACAACAAATTTTTTGAGACAAGGGACATCAAGCCCGAAATTGTGATGGCAGAAGAACTGCACCCTTCTATTATTGTCAGCGCAGACCTGTACGGCAACGACCTTTTGACAGGCCGCGTAACACCATATGATCAATTTGTGCTTTATATCACCCAGGCTGTTTCAGCACTTGCATCAACAGGTGCACAGGTGTTCCTTGCCAACGTTCCCCATGCCATTGCTCTTCCCTCATTCCAGCAAACCGCCCTGGAGCAGCTTACACCCTGCAGCATGACATTCAGCAATGTACCTTTGCTTTCCCTTGATCTTGCTGCAGGACCGCCTGATAGCTGTGCAGCAGCATTTATTCCCAATACATGTGCGATTAATGCATGTGAAACCCTCGTACCCATAAACAATATCATAGATCAATTTAACGCTGAATTTGCAAGTGTGGTTGCCCAATATCCAAATGTTCATATTGTCCCGTTTGCGGATCTCATGAGCGGGAAGGTAACACTGGCAGGCCAGGGCATTCTATTCGATGCACAGGGTTTTCCGGAGTATATCATTGGCAGCCAGACACTGAAAATGAAACACCTTGGCGGGTTTTACAGCATGGATGACCTTCACCTTACCAATACAGGCTATGTCGTGCTTGCAAGTATATTTATCCAGACAATAAACGACACACTCCATACGCATGTGCCTTTACCCGATCTGCCGTCCATCGCTGCCGCAGATCCGCTGTCGCCGACAGCACTCTCCGATTATTGCTCGCAAACAGCCAACAGCCAGAAGCTTTACTGCCAGTGCGCAGAGGGGCCTACAAGCCAGAACTATATAAGTGTTACAACATTCACATGCAGTACACTGCTTTATTAATTCGGTTACCTGGTTTTGTGATTTATCTCCAGGGTTTTTGAATGTTTTTGTTGTTTCTTTTCCGGGCCGTTTTGACAATCTTTGTCTGTGTTTTTTTACTGCAGCAGATTTAATGTTTGGTATCGAACGAACCTTTCTGGCCCGACTGTCCTCGTTTTTTTACTTTTTTCATATGTTTCTCGCATTCAGTGATGCACATTCATCATAAATAGCTGACTCCCCCCATGAGAAATGCCGCCTGTTTCTCACCGGTCTTAACGTACCATTTAATTTGATTGATTATTGCGTGGCGTGGGTATAGTTGTCTGTTGCCCTGTATCTCCCCTGTAATCATAATACATAAGGCCTGTGAACAAAAGGAATATAAGATTTATGGTCCATATGAGCAGGTATCCAATGTAAGGCAGGAATGCCAGGAACAGATCTGCTATCCACATTACAATAAAACCGAGCACAAGAGCTGTCCAGAATGCCCCTTTTTGGGGAAGGACTGCCTGTTTGGCGATGTTAAAGCCTTCAGTAGCAGACTTGCCTTCTGCTAGAACGGGATAAGCCCAGAAGAAAAAGCCTCCGTAATTTTTGCCGATAAGAAAGATGTATACAATGAAACCTATGATATAAAAGAATCCGATAAACGGTATCAGTACAGGCAGGGACGGAAGAAAGATGTACAGGAACCCTCCGGTAATCAGGGATCCAAGCCTGTTTCCTGCATAAGCCAATACTTCGCTAAAGTCGAGTTTAAAATCTTCATTGCGGTGTTTCAGGATCAATCCCGCACCTGTAAATGTTACCATCCATAACGCAATGCTTATCAGCATACTGAGTATCAGCATCACTATTATATGCCCAAAGTTTATCATCATGCCTGTATCAGGACTGCGCATCATTGCGGATGACATCAAGGCCATTACACCTCCATACAGATATGCACGTGATACTATGCCCCATATAAATCCGAGCGCTACCGGTATTGCAAACGCCAGATAATACTTCTTGGTAAGCCCAATTGCCTGTTTTATTCCTTCTGATAATGCCTGCGTGGCAGTCCCTCTTATATCCATAAGACCTCCTTATCATATGGCATAACATTGAGGTGGCAAAAATCAACTAAAAGTTTTTTGACTTATTCATTTGAATGATTAATGTATAATTTGTTATGAAAAAATATTTTCTTATATTCATCAGTATTGCTACAATATTGGTGATATCGACCATGCAGGCCAGAGCCCACAATTTCCCTTCATATGCCGGCTATGTAAATGATTTTGCAGGCATAATTGATGGCAATACTGTATCGGAATTGGATTCTGCCATAAGTTCATTCAACAATCAGACCGGTATACAGATAGCGGTTGTAACAGTTAAAAACACGGGCGATTTGGGTATTGACGAATATGCCAATGAACTTTTCAAGAAATGGGGTGTTGGTGTAAAAGGTCTGGACAATGGAGTGATGCTTATTGTTTCGACCGAGGAAAAGCAGGTAAGGATCGAGGTCGGCTACGGTCTTGAGCCTGGATTTACAGATGAGCAGGCAGGTTCTATTATAAGAAATTATATAGTTCCTGCATTTAAAGAAGGCCAATTCTCACATGGTATAGCAGCAGGCACATTGCAAATAATAAAGACCCTTGCCCAGTCAATAAACCAAGGTGATATATCATCCCATGCTTCTGCTGCAGCATCTTCTGGTGCAAATACCCCGAATGCAGTCAATACAATCCTTGGAATTTTGTTGTTTATTGTGTTCATTTACTTTGCAATAAGACACCCTTTTATTACTTTGTTCCTTCTCGGCAGTGGTTTTGGCGGAGGGTTCGGCGGCAGATCAGGCGGCGGGTTTGGGGGAGGATTTGGCGGGTTTGGCGGAGGGCTCAGCGGCGGCGGGGGCGCTTCAGGAGGATGGTGACATTTTATGAAACCAAATTCTAAATCCAAAACACTAATTTCTAAACAATATCAAATGATAAAAATTCAAAAGGGCTTATTTCTCTCTTTTGTACATTTGTATTTAAGATTTTGGTTTTGTTTAGGATTTAGATATCAGAATTTAGTATTGAGAAATGATAGGAGCATTACAATATGCATGAAGAAACTTTAGGCAGGCTTTTACATACATTAGAGTCGGTTTTCGGCTCCAGGCTTCTGGGCCTTGTAATGTATGGTTCATCTCACAGCGGTGAATACCACAAAGGATATTCGGATATAAACACGATGGCGCTTGTTTCCGGAGTTACTGCCGGCGATATTGCAGCCGCAGGGAAGGAATTAAAATGGTTCTTTTATCACGGCAACCCGGCACCTCTTATCTTTACAAAAGAAGAACTCGATTCTTTCAAGGACGTATTCCCGATTGAAATGCTTGATATGGTAAGACAACACACGGTTATTTATGGCAGCGATCCGTTAAAAGATATCACTATCGATAAAAAGAACCTCAAATTTCAATGCGAATCAGAGCTGAAATCGAAACTTATCAAAATAAGGCAGTCGCTGTTTACAAACAGTTCCAACAAGTCAGCGCTTCATCTTATGATCAATTCCTTATCAAGCTTCACTGCCATATTCAAAGGCGTATTGAGTTTAGAAGGGGCAGAGGTGCCCGTGCATAAAAAAGAGGTTATACTCCAGACTGCACAGCTGACGGGGTTTGAGCCTTCGCCGTTTCTGAAAATTCTTGCAGTCAGGGAGAAGAAAGACACCCTGAAGAAAGACGAGATATTCAGGACGATGGAAATGTACATAGAAGGTATCACAGGGGTAATAAATTTTGTTGCCCGGCGCGCATAAAACTAAACAATGAAAAGGAGTGAGGTTGTATGAATAAAAAATGGATGGCGGTGCTTATAGCATTCGGGATATTTATCGTATTCGGGCTTATCATAGTCGGAACGATCGCAAGCAGCTACAACAGACTTGTAATGCTGAATGAGAATATCAACAACTCCTGGGCACAGGTCCAGAATGTTATGCAAAGGCGGGCAGATCTGATTCCAAATCTTGTCAATACGGTAAAAGGTTATGCAAAGCATGAAAAGGCAATCTTTGATCATATTGCTGATGCAAGGGCAAAGCTTGCGGGCGCTACAACGCCAAAGGACAAGTTTGCGGCAAATGATGAATTGGATGGCGCCATAAGCAGATTACTGATGATTGTAGAGAATTATCCCAATCTTAAAGCGAATCAATCATTCAACCGTTTAATGGACGAGCTTGCAGGCACTGAAAACAGAATAGCTGTTGAGAGGCGCAGGTATAACGAAGCTGTCATGGCGTACAATGTTGCAGTGAAAAGCTTCCCGACAAATATCGTTGCCGGGTTCCTCGGGTATACACCGAAAGAGGTTTACTTTAAAGCAACAGAAAAAGCCCAGAAAGTGCCGGAAGTGAAGTTTTAACATATAAAAATGAAGGGCAGGTGGCAAACCTGCCCTTCATAAGTTTTAGTCACAAGGGTTCAGAGTAATAGGATTGCCGTTAAGCGTTGCCGAATCTCCGCCTAAAAATACGAGTGTATAGGTACCAATTGTGCTGCCGTCCACATCGCTGGTAAGCACCTGTGTAATTGAGCCGCTTTGAGGATGACAATAGCCCTGCTGATACGTGAGGTTCGTTGCTGTTATGGCTGCAAGCACCTTTAAGAGAAGGTGATCGATCGTGCCTGATCCGTTCAAAACCCTCTGCGTCACGGTTACAGGCGGTGTTGATGATGAAAGTGTATCCTCTGCTGTAAAGTTAAGTGCTATGTTCTGATGCAGCTTTTCCCTGCCCGCTGCTCCAAGTGCTGTTCTTGTTTCTGTTACATCAACTGTCCTTGTTATAGTCTGTCCCTTGAGACTGCCTGTTGTAAGTATGTCTGTCGTACCTGATGCGTACAGGGATGCACCGTCCCAGCGTGTTATTGCAATGTCCTTATCTGAATCAATGGTTACCGCTGTAGGAGAGGACCCGCCCCATTTTGCAACAGTCATTGTGATCATGCCTGATACAATCCTGCTGCTGAAATTCGGTACGCACCCGCCGCCAAAATCCCATACGACAGTCCATGTTATAGGGTTGCCAGAGTAAGGACCATATTTTACCGGGGAATTACATTGCGAAGTATTTAATGTTTCAATCCCATAATCATAAACACCTATCTGTGATGAACCGATGTTTGACAGACCTATTGACTCGTTTACAGTACCGCTGATGGACTCCTCCGAGTTCTGACTTACGGCACCCGCCGCGTTGCCGGTCGTCTGTTTACCGCACCCTGTTAGTTGAAAACCAGCCAGACCGATTACAGCCAAGATTGTTACAAGTTTATTTACCATACGAACCTCCTTTTTGATTATTAAACAGGGCAGGTTCAAAAAGGTTTCGTTGCCGTATTGAATCTGCCGGTAAAATCATGTACTATGCCCGAATGCATTATAGATGGACGGCAGTGTGCATGTTTATTATACTTGCTCTTGCGACAAATATTTTTGCAATGACGGTTTCAAGCTCCGGTCTTGTAAGCTTGAGGTACCAGACAGGGCAAAACCTGATCTTTTTGAACCCGGGCGTTAAATACCCTGATGCAGGATTTGCTGCTGCTTATCTTATGCCTGAGCTTGATCTGGATCAGGGGGGGCGGTTTGGGTTCAGGTTTGAGCTGTACACAGGCGAGCTGTCTGCAAGAACATTCTCTTCCGAAAGCATGAATCTTTACGGTGTTGAAAACGTCAACGATTACTTCAATGATACGTACTTTGTCAGGAAGGCGTATATATCCATTGCTCCGTCAGACTCACTTTCTTTATATATAGGTCAAAGAGAAATTGTAGGAGGATCGAAACTGGTGTTTTATAATTACCAGCCTTCCGTAACCATTAATTATGACATGACAAATGCCATTGATGTTCCCCTGTCTCTTGAGTTAAACGCTGTTAAGGTGGAGCCTTACAAGCTTTTTGATCCATCGAGAACGAGCATGTTTTACGATGCCGAGATAAGCTACAATTTCTCGATCTTTGAATACATCACGCTTTTTTACAGCAATTTTGAAGATACCGATAACACAACAGCGCCCCTGCTGAACAGCCTGATATATACATCGCTTTTTAACAAAACAGTTTACCGTGAACTTGTGGCAAGGTATGGAACGGTAAAAGCTGCCGGGATTATGGCATGCCTTCAGAACGAATATGCAAAAGGAGGTCCGGTTTATACCTCGTCAGGCAGCATTAACTGGTTCGGCATCACGGGCAACAGGTATTTTGGCCCGTTTGAGGCAGAGCTTACCGGCATACTTGAAGATGGGAGCGGAAGTATAAACGGTAATAATTGTTTGAGCGATGATAAGCCGTTCAGCCGTAATTTTTCAACGTATGGTTATCTCGGTGATGCAAAAGTAAAGTATCATATAAAAGATAAAGCAGCCATTGGTTTGTTTGCGCATATTTCATCAGGGGATAAAACTCCGCTGCAGGCAGTACTGAGACAGGGAACTTTGAACAGCTTTATAGCGCTGTTCCCGTACAACACGGAAACATCGTTGTTTTTTAACGGCGGCATAAACCAGAACCTTAATACCGGTGCAATATCACTGGCAGGCAGAAGGGGGCTTGGTGTTGATGCTTACGGCGGCATTATCGATGTATACCCTGTCAACCCTGTTGAGTTTACCATCACGCCCGCGATATTCTATCCTGAAGTAGCGGGAAATAATTATGGGTTTGAAACAGATTCTACATTCACCTACACTCTTAACAGGCATGTCTCTTTTCCGTTTGAGCTTGACTATTTCAGACTTGGTAAATATTTCGACCAATACAGCAACACCAA
The DNA here is from genome assembly GCA_021789095.1 of bacterium. GTDB lineage: Bacteria > JAMCPX01 > JAMCPX01 > JAMCPX01 > JAMCPX01 > JAJYJX01. The sequence goes on along the minus strand of JAJYJX010000038.1, from coordinate 3,605 downwards.
TATCTATCAAGTACTGTTCGGGGCTGATATAAGCTGGTGAGCCTCCGTACTTTGTAACGTGATAAAAGCAGAACTTTATGGCTATAGAACGGTTTAATATAACAAGAAATGAAATGGATGATGATACAAAAATCATGCTCAGGCTCAAGAATGGAGACAGAGCAGCTTTTGATGAATTATACAACAGGTTTTCGAAAAAGATTTATAACTATGTAATGCGCTACACCGGCAACACGCACACGGCAGAGGATATTACCCAGGAGGTGTTTGTGAAAATGTACAGGGCAGCAAAACAGTATGAACCAACAGCGAGGTTTTCGACATGGATTTTTACCATTACCACGAACCTGTGCATCAATGAGTATAACAGGCGAAAGGGCATACAACTTGAGGACGACATAGAGCAATACAACAGTAAAGATGCACAGAACACAACAGAGGATCATGTAATACTGAACGATATGGAACAAAAATTGCTGAAAAGCATGGATGCTCTTCCAGCAAACCAGCGCTCAGCATTGTTACTGAGAATCTATGGGGGTATGGATTACGAAGAGATTGCAAGGGTATTACATGTCAGCCCGAAGGCTGTAAAATCGCTCCTGAACAGGGCAAGAGGGAGGTTAATAAATGAGCATAAGAGAGATTTTCTGTAATATACGATTGTTCCTGTCAAAAGGACTTCTATCCGCATACATGGACAACCAGCTTGGAGAGAAGGACAAAAGAAAAGCAGAAAGGTTTATCGAGCAATGCCCTGGAGCGCAGGTGTACTGCAGGGATATACAGAGGCTGGACAGGTTTATTAAGGCAGCGCCTGAACATGAAGTGCCGGGATTATTAAAACAGAAGATTGATAATACAATAATCAATCAGGGCAGCAGTATTATTGAGGAGGGACTGGAATTAAAACCTGCACGGTCATGGGGCAGGCGGCTTTTTATGACCTCATCAATTCTGGCAGGTATATGCATCACAGCAATAATCAGTGTTATGTATATGCATAGTGACCGTGTACATTCACAGACAGCCATGCTTGCATCTATGGATATGTATCAGCATATAAAACTTTATGAACATATGGAACTCATTGAGCATATGGATGAGATAATGGCAGTCAATGTTCCTGAAAATAGTGAAGGAACAAAATGAGGATACATCTCACAATACTCATTATAACCCTCGGCATACCGATGGCATCACATTTCACAGGTACAACATCGGGGACACAACCTTCGGCAACAACAGACAAGTATGAACATAAAAAGGAAGATCAGGACATAATAAAACACCTTGACATGTTCAGGAACATAAATGTGTACAAAGACTTCAATCTTTACAGGTATATAAACGTATTCGATCAGGAGGACAAATGAAGATGCTTAAGGCCTTGATTATTAGCTGTATGTTTTTCATAATGCCGTCTGTTATCGTTGCACAAACCTCTTTAGATAATCCAACAGCAGAGCAAAAACAATGGCAGGAGCTCAGTGATCAGCAGCGGCAGGCATTAAGGGGGGCGTATGAAAAATGGCGGTCCATGCCTGAAAATAAACGTGAGGCAATTATCCATAACTACATCACATTCAAATCACTGCCGGAGGATGAACAAAAAAAGATCATGCAGAATTATATATGGTTCAGGAGCCTGCCAGAGGAAAGAAGGGAAAGGATCATAAAGGACTATCAGAAATGGCTGTCTTTACCGCCTGCAAGAAGGCAGATGATCCTCAGAAACTATACGATCTACATGTCCCTTTCACCAAGGGAAAAAGAAATGCTCGGGAAAAAGTATAAGATCTGGAAGAGCCTTACACCAGAGCAAAAGGAAAGAATAAGAATGATTATCAGGGAACGAATGCGGGAAAAACAATAAGGCAACAACAAATATCCGGTGGTTCGATTCATATCGCTTGCGATTTGCATCAAAAAAGTTTAGATTTACCCTATAAATCCCGTTAGAAAGGACGTGCCTGCACTTCAAAGTTGCGTTCTGGCACGCAGGCGTGCTTTTAGATCACGCCCTTTCTGTAAGGAATTCAAAATTTGTGATATTGTTCCCGCCATAAATTGCGAGGCTTTCTAACGGGATGAAATTTGAATCTATGATAAGATATTACAGACACAAAACGGATGTTAAAATGTTTTTTTGTTTGCTTTTGATCCTGCTATCATTGTTTGATTTTCCTGCGGTTACAAAGGCGGAAGATACCAACCTTGAACAGGGGATAAAATCGTATGAATACGGCGATTATGATAACTCCATAAAATCCCTTAAACAGATGGACGAGGTATCTGCGTCGGGAAAAACGAGGACACTTATGCACCTTTATCTGGCACTTGATTATTATGCAAAGGGTATGACCGATTCCATGAATAAAGAATTAAAATCACTCTACCTTGCAGACCCGGACTTTACGCCCAATCCCGTAATCGTACCGCCGACCGTTATATCGGCCTACAACAAGATAAAGCAGAAGACTGTTCTCGCACTTCCGGTGCCTGTCAAAGAGAAGGACGGGAATTACTGGTGGAGGATCGTTCCGTTCGGGATAGGACAGTTTTCAAAGGGCGACAATAAGAAGGGCACAATCCTGCTGATTGCCGAGACAACCGAACTGGCTGTAAACATTGCAACGTATTATGTCAGAAAATCAAAGGAAAACAGTGACGGCAGTTACAATAATCCGGTATGGGCGGGCAACATGCAGGTTGTCCAGCTTGCTGCATTCTGGCTTTTTGTAGGAACTGCATCTTATGGCATTGCTGATGCATTCCTTTGGAAGGTACCCTGATGGCCACATTAATATTCAGAAAACGTTCAAGCGTTTATTCGATTACAAAGAAATTAACCTCTATCAGCGCCTCTCCTGACGCAGACATACGCATCACAACGGCCGGTGATACGCTGTGTTATATAGAAAAAAAGGACGATAGTTTTCATCTGGAAACCATAAAAGGCAAGGGTATTTCTGTAAATAACAGGCTTGTAAAGCACTGCCGGCTTGAATTTGGTGACGTCATAAACACGGGAAACGATCATGCCGTATTTCTTGATAGTGATGTTTCTGGTACTTCAGAACCGAACAAGGCATTTGATATCGAACCGTTGATTAAGGACGACGAATTCAGACATACAGCAAAAATCATACTTGAAAGATTGATATCCGAGACTTGCGCTGACATGGGCATGGTACTTTTACTTGAGGACGGGGAGCCTTCAATCCTGGTCGGGGCTGAAAAGGACGGGATGGAACTTTTAACCGGCTTCAGTGAAACAATTATCAAGACAGTGCTGCTTGAGAAGAAACCGCTTATATCAAACAATGTATTATCGGATGAGAGATTTTCGCCGTCAAAAAGCGTTTTTGCATTAAAAATAATGGCAACAATGGTTGTTCCCATGCTCAGAGAAAATAGTATCTATGGTCTTGTTTATCTCTGGAATTCTAGCACCGTGCATCCATTTTCTGAGGATTCTCTCATACCGGCGAAATTTTATACATGGATCCTGTCTGTACTCGTTGAAAATGAAAATTTGAAGCACGGTATAAACACGACGCTCAAACGGTATAAAACGAATCAGCGTTTAAAGGTATGGCATG
>JAJYJX010000190.1 GCA_021789095.1 bacterium | reverse complement strand
CGGGAGATCCAGCGTATACTCCAGAAATACAAGGACCTGCTTGATATCATAGCCATACTTGGTATCGACGAGCTCTCGGAAGAAGACAAGCTTGTTGTCGCAAGGGCAAGGAAGATCCAGAGATTCCTTTCCCAGCCTTTCTTTGTGGCAGAACAGTTCACGGGTACGCCCGGTAAGTACGTAAAACTTGCAGATACAATCAAGGGGTTCCAAGAGATTGCAGAAGGCAAACACGATGCAATACCAGAACAGGCATTCTACATGGTCGGCTCAATAGAAGAGGCACTGGAGAAAGCAAAGAAACTGACAGCATAGCCATGTCTTTAAGATTGACCATAATAACACCTGAAAAGGTTATCATAGACAAGGACGTTGACGAAGTTATAGCACCCGGCTGGCTCGGTGAATTCGGAGTACTGCCAGGGCATGCCAGGTTTATTTCCTTGTTGAAGATTGGAGAGCTCATATACAGGACAAAGGGCGAAGAAGAACATCTTGCATTAGACTGGGGATTTGCGGAAATAAACCAGACCAGGATGACCATACTTGTCGAGACGGCGGAATTTGATCATGATATTGATTACAAGCGTGCGCTTGCCGCAAAACAGCGGGCAGAAGACCAGCTTAAAAAGATTACGTTTATGGATGCACAATACGCAGCCATTGATGCTGCATTAAAACGAGCATTACTCAGGCTTGAAATATACCAGAAGTACGGCAAACAAAAATAATTATAGACTGCTCCAGTATTTTTGCTGAATTTTTCTTGCACTCTCAACTATTTTTGATGCAGTTCCTGAAGGCTCTCCAGGTTTTATCAATCTTTTGCCTTTCAGTGCATCAAAAACAGGTGAAACAGAGCCCCACGGGGCATACTGAGATCATAGCCGCCTTCAAGGCATAACACGACCCTTCCTTCAGCGATGGACCTATTTTGTTCCGATGGTATGAATCCGATACATGCTCAAAAAACCTTCCGCCTTTTATTACGCCAATTTTCATGTTATAATTTTACCATGAATAAGATATTCTGTATAGGAGCGTCGATACGGCTGTTTATCTTGATAAATGGCCTTTTTTTGTTGTATACAATATGGAGAGGTATTATATTACAAAAAACAATTATATGAATCTTTTAAGAATAGCACTTGCACAGATGAACAGCAGCGTAGGCGGGCTGGAAAAAAACGGTGACAAGATAAAACAATTCATAAACGCGGCAAAAAAACAACATACAGATATCGTCATTTTCCCGGAACTTGCACTGACAGGATATCCGCCCGAAGACCTGCTTTTAAAGCCCGGATTTATAAAAGCCAGTATGAACGCACTAAAGGACATCGTTGATTATACAAAGGGCATAAGTGCTGTTGTAGGGTTTGTTGAACTTGGCGCAGATCTGTATAATTCGGCAGCTTTCATCAACAACGGGAAGCTTGTCAGTACTGCAAAAAAAGCATTCCTGCCGAATTACGGCGTGTTTGATGAATACCGCTATTTCCAGAGGGGAACAACATTCCCGGTATACATAATGGACAGCGTAAGAATCGGCGTGAATATCTGCGAGGACATCTGGTATCCTGACGGTCCTGTGCTGTATCAGGCACTGGGAGGTGATGCCGAGATCATATTAAACATCAACGCATCCCCGTACCATACAGGCAAGCAGGTGACAAGGGAGCGCATGCTTGCCACAAGAGCACAGGACAATGCCGTTACTGTGGCCTATGTGAACATGGTAGGGGGCCAGGATGAACTTGTATTCGACGGCGGCAGTGTCGTTTTTTCGGAATCCGGCGAACTGATCGCACGGACGAGACTGTTTGAAGAAGAACTGCTGGTTGTTGATATTGATGTGACAGGCATCCTGCGCACAAGACTGCATGATCCAAGGAGAAGAGAAGACAAGCTGGCTTTTGATGCTGATATGCTGATAGAAGAGTATACAATAGGAACAGAGATAAAGGCAAAGCAGGGCAGGATAAAGGGCGCAATACATGACCTGCCCGGGTGTGATAAAGAGCTGTACACGGCACTGGTTACAGGCACAAGGGATTATGTAATAAAGAACGGCTTTAAAAAGGTGCTGATAGGCCTGAGCGGAGGCGTTGATTCTTCGCTTGTAGCATGCATTGCGGTTGATGCGCTGGGTAAAAATAATGTTATGGGCGTGTTCATGCCGTCCATGTACAACTCAAATGAAAGCAGGGAAGATGCATATGCGCTCGTAAAGAACCTTGGTATAGATTTAAAAGATATACCCATAACCGATGCATATAATGCCTATATAAAAACCTTAGGACCGCATTTCAAAGGCTTGAAGACGGATATAACGGAAGAAAACGTTCAGGCGCGCATAAGGGGCAATATACTCATGGCCCTTTCCAATAAATTCGGATGGCTCGTGCTTACAACAGGCAACAAATCGGAGATGAGCGTGGGTTATGCGACCCTTTACGGCGATATGGCAGGGGGCTACGCTGTGATAAAAGATGTTTTCAAAAATTCCGTCTACGGTCTTGCGATGTATAAAAACACTTCCGCAGGCAGGGACATTATACCACAGAGGGTGCTTTCAAAGCCTCCAACGGCCGAGTTAAGGCCCAACCAGAAAGATGAGGATTCGCTGCCACCCTATTCTGTGCTGGATCCTATACTTGCAATGCTTATAGAGGAGGATATGAGCGTGGAAGAGGTGGTTTCAGCGGGTTATCCAAGGAAGACCGTTCTGCAGGTCCAGCATCTTATAGATGTAAGCGAGTACAAGAGAAGGCAGGCACCGCCGGGCATTAAAGTAACCAAAAAGGCTCTGGGCAAGGACAGAAGGATGCCCATAACGAACAGATACAAGGAAAGGTAGTTTTTCATACCCGGGGGGAATGAGTGGCTCGCAGAATAAAGCGGATTACAACAATCATTCCTATATAATCTCATGCTGACTATTGAGAACCTACATACCAGCTATAACGGTATAGAAGTGCTTCACGGTATAGATATGGAAATAAAAAAAGGGGAAAAGGTTGCACTGCTCGGAGCTAACGGTGCAGGCAAGACAACCACGCTTGCAAGTATCGTAGGCATTGCAAGGGAAAAAACAGGCAGGATCACATTCAACAAAAGGGACATAACGGACATAGAAACGCATGATGCTATAAAAAAAGGCATTGTGCTGGTTCCTGAAGGCAGGCATATCTTCACAAAATTGACGGTAGAGGAAAACCTGCTTGTCGGCGGCTTCCTGATG
>JAJYJX010000189.1 GCA_021789095.1 bacterium | reverse complement strand
CTATGTGTAATACTATTAAACCATCTTTTAATTTATGCATATGTTTTATAGTGTTTTCCCTGATCATAGGTGTAGCAGGGCATGTCATAATATGCAGAAATCAAGGAAATGTAACCGCATACAGTATACAGTAGTTTTAGAAAGTCGATCGACAGGAGCCATGGCTCATTGGGTGAACATCATGAGCATATTTGCTTTCATAATACTTACGATGATAATAATAATGTTTGTGATGACGGCGGCGAAGATGATAGCCCAGATTTTCGTACTTCTGCATATACAGTAACGTCACCCTTGTATGGAGGAATGGCATATTCCCGGATAAGCTTATTCATAGATGAGGGCAGTTATAATTGTTCTATAGGCACGAGGAGTATCCGGAAATGTTAGCATACCATTCTTACACCTCTTATCCGTTTATCGCTCCGCAATACAACCTCCAGCTATTATTTTCCTATATTAACAAAGACCATAAGAAATCAGAATATAACAACGAACAAGTAAATCTTGCTATTGTACTTTTGGTATTAAATACCAAAACAATATTCTTGAATTTTTTAAAGAGGAGAGTCAAATGATCAAATTTAAGCTGCATAACAACTGGACCGACGATTTCATAAAAATCAAATCATCCCTGCGAGTTGTTCAAATGGTAGGAGCAACAAGGTCAAAATTGAGGTTTTATCATAATATCAGGGTCAGCATGTATGTATCTATTATCGGCAGCTCTTTAGGTATGACGGAAAAACAACTAAGATATCTTGGGCTCGCAGGGTTCATGCACGACATCGGATTTGTTGCTATAAACGATTGCATACTTGACAAGCCCGCAGGTTTGTTGCCAGGTGAATATCAATTAATTAAATCGCATCCGCAAATAGGAATGCAGATATTGGACCTTATGAGGCTGCCGGATGATGTTATAAAAGCAGTAACACAGCATCACGAATGCTATAACGGTGAAGGGTATCCGCTTGGCTTAAAAGGCGAGCGGATAAGCCTCTATGGCAGGATACTATTTCTTGCAGAAACATTTGATGCAATGACAAATGACATGCCCTACCGTGATGCATGTACTATCGATGCTGCAATGTCTTTTATTAAGAATATGTCTGGGAAGAGGTTTGATCCGGTGCTTGTGGATATAGTATTAAATTCTGAGGAAATTTCAGCTTTTTATTACGGGAAAGACCGGATATCTTCTGACAGCTTATTCATATTATCTAACCTGAGCAGGTAAAACCCCGTTCGAAAAGGTCATGCTTTCGGACAAAATAAAACAGGGGATGCTCCGCATCCCCTGTGGAATCTTATTTTTTAAGCCTGTTTTCTACAGCTGACCAATCAATATTGTTGAAAAAGGCCTCTATGTAGTCAGCCCTCTTTAAGCCGTAATCAGTGATGAATGCGTGCTCGAATACATCCATAATCAGTATGGGTGTGCAGCCAGCCGGGTGGCCGGTATCATGTTCATTGATCCAGAAATTGATAAGATTGCCGTTGGTATTGTCCTGATATAGAATTGCCCATCCGATGCCCCTCATTGCGCCTGTTGCTCTGAACTCCTTTTCCCAGTTCTCAACACTGCCAAACCCCTCTGCAAGCTTCTTAGCAAATTTGCTGTCCTTGGCAAGCGGCGCCTTGCCGCCCAGGTTTTCGAAGTAAAGCTCATGCAGTCTCATTCCGTTGAATTCCCATCCAAGTCTTCTTTTTACCTCGGCAAATTCCGTTGTGGATACCTTGCCGTCCTTTAATAATGAGCCCAGAGTGTCCAGCTCCTTGTTTGTGTTTGTCACATAACCCTGATAAAGGGTAAAATGATTTTTCAGAAGCTGCTCGCTTAAGCCCTTCATCCCTATCAATTTGCTGTAGTCTTTTGCGGTATATGCCATTGTTTTTCTCCTCCTTTATTCTTTATTTTTTTTCGTAAACTTTATACACTTTCCCGACAAGCTCCTCTCCCGGTTTAAGTGTTTTAGCGCCTGGCTGCCATTTTGCAGGACATACCTCCTGCGGGTGCTCACGTACATACATAAACGCCCTTATTTTCCTTACAAGCTCATCTGCATTCCTGCCCACGTTGTTAAGATTGACCTCGGTACCCACAAGATCACCATCCGGGCTGATAATAAAAGTACCGCGATAAGCAAGCCCGCTGTTTTCATCATATACACCAAAAAGCTTTGATAGTGAACCGTTTGCATCAGCGCCCATGTGATATTTTACCTTTTCAAGCAGCTTTTCCTGCATCTGCCATGCAAGGTGCACAAATTTTGTGTCAGTACTTACCGATACAATTTCGCATCCTATTTTTTTGAGTTCTTCCTGTTTTTCTGCAAGATCCGCCAATTCCGTGGGACAGACAAAGGTAAAATCAGCAGGATAAAAGACAAGAACAGTCCATTTCTTGTCACCTATCGCATCCTTTAATTTGAATTTCCCGTATTTACCATCCCCTGGTTCATAGGTTTCCAATTCAAATTCGGGAACCTTCTGACCTATCTTCAATACATCCATTTTTTCCTCCTTTTAAATTATTTCAGACAGCTTCTTTTTTTGCTGCTTATTTAACGAACTGCATTCAGAACATATGCCATAAAATTCTATATGATTGCCGAGTACTTTAAAGCCGCTTGATTTGTTTTCAGGCAGTGAGAGCGGATAATCAAGGTCGACATCGATGATACGTTTGCATTTTATGCATGTTAAATGATGGTGCGGCAGTGTGTTTGGATCGAACCTTTTCTTGTCATTATCCATTGTCAGTTCTCTGATCCTGCCATGCTGTACAAGTGTATTAAGCGTATTATACACGGTTGCAAAGGACATTGAAGGGAACCGCCTGTTAACGTATTTGAAGATCTCGCTGACAGAGGGGTGTGTCTTGTTCCGTTCAAGATAGTCAAGTATGGCTATCCTTTGGGGTGTAAGTTTTATATTCAGTAACTTGTATTTTTTAATGTCCTTTTTCATCTTATTTTATAATCATTATAATCTAATAAAAGTTATTGTCAAGTAATTTATTTAAACTAAGCAAAAACCATATAATACAGGACATAATCAACGTGTCCTGTTAAAGAACATCATGCTGAAAGCCTTAGAGGATAAGATCCTCGGTCTCAATCCGTGGTTTTCTCTAACAGGGCAAATATGCTATATTATATATATGAAGAATGATAATCATAAGGAAACTGTAAAACAAGTTACTATCAATAGGTTAGCGTCTCACAATTATGAGCTGTACGACCGCTATGAAG
>JAJYJX010000037.1 GCA_021789095.1 bacterium | reverse complement strand
GATTACATCACAAAAGAACTCTCCCCGGCATCGCACAATCTTATGAAAGAAATTAAAAGGCTTATAGACCCGAACAACATTATGAACCCGGGCAAGGCGGTGTAAAGTAGTAGCGAGCAGTGAGGAACGGGTAGTTTGCAGGGTGAACAATAAAAGGCGGAATGGAAAAAATAGTAAAGAAAAAGATCGGGATTTATCTTATTCTCGCCGCTGTTTTGCTTATATATTTTGTTGTCAGGGTTCAGTCATTTGAGTTCGCTTTTTATAGAGGATTAGCAGCGCCAGCGGATCTTGCGCAGGATTACATCGGTGCGAGACAGCTCCTTGCGGGCAAATCCGTTTATCCAGCCGATTTCACGGAGATTTACAAAGACCTTTTTCGAGAGTCGCCAAGATTAAGTGATATTAACCTTGTTGTTAATGCCCATCCGCCGTTTGTCAGTATGCTGTTGTTCCCTCTGGGGTTTCTGAGTTTTGAGAATGCGGCGGTCATCTATACTCTGATAACGATAGCATGCATGTTTTTTACAATCTTTTTATTGCTGAAGTCCGAGGATATTTCATTGATATATTTCCCTTTCATTGCCCTGTTTACACTTGCATGGCAGCCGTTCCAGTCAAACCTTATGTGGGGACAGATATCTGTCCTGGTGACATTGTTTGTAACAATAGGATGGTTTTTCTCTAAAAAAAGGCATGAAACAATGTCGGGCGTATTTATCGCCCTGGCAACGATGCTGAAATTCTACCCCGGACTTTTGATTGTATATTTCCTTATCAACAAAAGATGGAAGGCGTTCCTGGTTTCAATTACAACAGCGGGGGCTATTCTTCTTCTTGCGCTGATTGTAACAAGATATGATCTCTTTCATTTCATTTCAAATATAATGCCGCAGGATATAAAAAATTCGCAGGCTAACCTCGCGAATCTGTCCATAAACGGCTTTTTCTCAAAGCTGTTTCTGCCGACCATAGGTAATTACTTTACGCTCTTTGTAAGCCCGTTTCTTAATGACCTGCTTTTCTACGCTGCTGTGGTACTGCTTCTTTTGTATTCGGCACTGCATATCAAAGAGTACAACAATGATTTGGGATTTTCCCTGTTCATTATCCTGTCTTTGCTCTTATCGCCCCTTTGCTGGGACCACTCTCTGACCCTGCTTTTATTGTCATTTGCCATTTTAATAAAAGAGCTTGTAAAGAGAAACAATAGATCTGAAATAATAATCTTTCTGGTATCGTTATTTCTCATATCCATTGATGTTTATTCCATTTACTTTCAACAGGCGGTTTACATGACCAACAGACATGTGCTCGGTAATTCCATGGGCTTTATCGATACATTGACATTTTATTCCCTCCAGTTTTACGGCATGCTGCTCTTATTGTTCCTGAATTTCAGGATGATCAAAAAGGAGGCCCCTCAATTGTATTAATCATCTGATTGCTGTATAGAGAATGCAATGAATGATAGCCCGGCAAAAAACAGTACATCAGACTATATCGTATTGTTCCTGATATTCCTGTTTGCCTTCATCTTTGCATTCAACATCATCGGAGAACCGGACACATTCTGGCATCTTGGCATAGGCCGTTATATACTGACAACGCATAGTATTCCGGAACATGACGTATTCTCCTACACGCTTCCAAACACGCCTTTTTACCGTGTTGAGTGGCTATTCGATGTTGTCTGGTACTTGCTCTACAGCTTATTTGGTGCAGCTGGTCTGATTGTCATGAAGGCACTGATAAGCGGGCTCACTGCTGCCTTATTATACCTTTCAATGCAGCATTACAGGGTCAACAAATATATAAGCTTCATGATCATAACAGGCATATATATCATAGCGGGTTCCTTCTTTTATGACAGACCTCAGCTTATTACCTATCTTGGCATAGCCCTGTTCGTGTTTATTACATCCATACCGGATATAGATAATAAAAGGCTTTTGTGGTCTATACCTTTTATCATGCTTGTATGGGCCAATATGCATCCGGGCGCTGCGTTTGGTTTGTTCTTTTTGGCAGCATGGGCTCTGGAGGGTTTCTTGGATGTTCTGAAGCAAAATAAAAAAGTGAAGGAAATCTACGCGAGGTTAATAGTATTCTTTATCTCGTGTCTCGCAGCCTTCATGACCCCAAGCACATACCGTCTTTATGCATTCCTGTTCCAAAATGTCGTGGCACTTGGTGCAAAAACCGGGCTTGGATTTATTAACGAATTCATGCCCCCTTCTTTCTCACAAACTCCGGTTATGTTTGCAGGGCTCGTCATGTTCACAGTCATAGTAATAGCAGGGCTGCGGAGAATGCCGCTCAGGTATGTTTTATTCGGGCTTGTTATGCTTCCCCTGTCGTTTGATATGAGACGTATGATTATCATACTTCTCATTGGCATAGCAGCGGGTGCAGGCATAACCGTTGACAGGTATTTGTCCGTATTCAATGGTTCTGTATTACAGAGAACCAGGCAGGGACGTTTTGTCGTTTCATCCATTTGTATCCTTATGATTGCTCTGATGTTCGGCTCTGAAATTTATCAATATGAGACTGATTTTACCGGTTACAAGGGCATCGGCATACAAAAACAATTCTATCCTGATAAGGCTATAGACTTTATCCTTGAGCACCATATAAAAGGCAATATTTTCAATTCTACCGAGCTGGGTGGTGCTGTGATCTTTCTCGGCTATCCCCGCATAAAGGATTTTATCGATACCCGCCTGGATCCCGAAAGGTTCTTACTTTCGGAGGTAGATTCAGCCATGCGCAACCCCGCTGCATGTGAAAACCTTATGAACAAATACGGCGTTGCCTATTCACTCATAGAGAACGCCGTACCAATAAATTATAAGAAGCTGTTCCCGTCCCCGCAATGGCATCTTGTGTACTTCGATGACTATGTTCAGATATATGTCAAAAGCGAAACAGGTAACGATGAGCTAATAAAAGATTATACGTATCATGTTTTCGATCCCTACTCGTTTCTTTATTCTCCGAATCCATTATTTTCGCCGGATGCTTATTTTACAAAACCAGGACTTCTTGACGACCTGCAAAGACTCGTAAAAGAGGTGCCTTACAGTGCATATGCGCATCTTGCTTATGGACTTGCACTTATTTATAACAACGGAGATTATGACAATGGTCTCAGGCATATCGACAGGGCAAAACATATGATGCAATATGATCCAATAGTCCTGCTGTGGTACGGTATTGAACACGGTTTGAGCGGGGATATTGCCGGGATGAAAAAGATTTTTAACAGGGTAAACACTGTTCTTAAGCATAGAGAAGGTACAACTGATCGGGACAGGGCATTCGTGAATTTGGTCATGGGGTATTATTATTATGTTTCCGGCCTGAAAGAACCCGCCATAGAGCGTTTAAAGGAAGCCCTGCGGCTTGATCCCGACCTCCCCCAGGCGCAGGCACTGCTCAACCGCATAGAAATGCGATAAATCAAACTGCAAGTATATTTGCGTTTGGTGACACTATATGCTAATATCCCGGCATAAAGTTATGCTACTTTCAGTTCAATACCCTTTTTTCTTATTTCATAGATAAGCGGTAGCCATGTATCATTGTTATAGGATTCAGAAGAAATTTGTATTGGTTCAATTCTCGGGTCAACCCTCCATGCCACCTGTAACAACATCTTCCCTTCCTCATATCGGTTTTTCCCAAAATCAGGTGAAACAATAGCAAGATCTATATCACTGTTAAGATGAACATTGCCGGATGCATATGAGCCGTAAAGCACAACCTTTTCCACCTCCTGTATAAAGGGATATGCAATTTCAAACCAGTATAGTCTATTCCTTATGAAATCTCAACTCGTATTTAAAGAAACGGGGGTTCCAGGAACCTGCAAGGATGGCAAATGGGGATTATGATACTGTCTCCATGCCGTGAAACTCCGATTGCCCATAAGAGGTATCGCATATCAAGGACCTTGACACACCGGCAAATTATGTGTACACTATGACTACAATGAAGGTCAATATAAGAAAGGCACGGGAGCATTTTTCTGAAATTGTAAACACCGTAGCCATAAAAGGCGAGCGGGTGATTCTTGTTTCAAAAAACAAGCCGAAAGCAGCCATCGTAAGTTTGAAGGATTTGGAGTCCATTGAAAACCCCGGACTGAGGACAGCAGAGAGGCTTGCACAAATCGAGCGGATTAGGAAAACGCGTAAAGCCTTGCTCCGGAAAGGAGTAATGAGCGATTCCACTGCTGCACTTCGAAAGGTCCGCGATGAGAGAATTGAAAAAATCTCAGATTGTAATTGATGCAAGCTTCCTGTTGAAACTATTCCTTCCTGAAGAAAAAAGCGCTAAAGCGGAAAACATATGGAAATTTTGGATCAAAGAATCCGTAGATATAGCTGCACCTCCCTTAATTATTTTTGAGGTCTCATCTGTTTTAAGAAATAAGGTTTACAGGGGAATCATCGATGAAACAAGTGCACGAAACATTATCAGAGAATTAAAGAGCATGGACATCTCGTTCCTGTACCCGGAAGATATTCTGGACATTGCATGGGATATAGGCGCCGCATTAAAATCCGCCACCTTGTATGATTGTTTCTATATAGCACTGGCGAAATTTTTAAATACACCATTATGGACTGCGGATAAAAAGCTCTATGATGTGGCAAAAAGAACCATGCCTTTTATAAATCTATTGTGAAGATTATCGCATTTTTCGGGTTACTGAATTTATGAGATTCTTCATTCCGCTTCGCTCCATTCAGAATGACAACGTTAGGGGCTGGTAAATTATCGGACAACCTCCAAGAGGGGAATGACCCGTAGTATACTGTTGTTCTGCATGAAAAATATTGCTATACATGCAGTATGAAGCGTTTATATGGCATAGGCATACTGATCATTCTGATCCTTTTGTTCTTTCTGCCGCCCCTGTTAAAGTCAAATTCCATCTATGCGCCTGTGGACATGATCTCCATGAGCAAGCCATGGCGCGATTATAAAAGCATAATACCGCAAAACTTCCTTCAGGGTGATGCAGAGCTTATGTTTGTGCCTTTCAGGGAATTCTATTATAACCAGATGCATCAGCATCACTTCCCGCTGTGGAATCCTTATATCTACGGCGGCGCACCGTTCTTTGCCAATGATCAGAGCTCTGTGCTCTCACTGTATAATCTTGCGAGCCTGCTATTTCCTTTTAACAAAGGCTTCCTTATCATTGCCATTCTGAAACTCATGGTAACAGGCATAGGCGCATACCTGCTGCTCGATTTGTTCGGCCTGGGCATCTATGCTTGCCTTTTCGGAAGCATAGCATGGACGTTTTCTGCCTATATGATTATCTATCTGTATCATCCTGCAACAGCGGCAGGCAGTTTTATCCCGTGGTTCTTTTACTTTTTTGAAAGGCTTGTCAGATCAATGGGCAGGCAGTCCAAATTCAATAGTTTCAATATGTTCGGTATTGCAATGGCCGCAGGTCTGTCTTTTCTTGCAGGTCATGCGGAAACAACAGCAGCAGGGATCCTGGGGCTTCTTATATACGCTATTATAAGACTTGCGCTTACAAGGGCATATTTTGTTAAAGGATTTATTTATACAATAAGCGGGATTATTATCGGTATCCTTGTTGCATCAATCCAGTTGTTTCCATTGGTCCAGATACTGGCAAACAGCGAGCCTTTGCTTTACAGAACGTATTATAAAGATATATTCTTCCATATCTACGACATGATTCTCTGGATTGTGCCGAACATTGATTCCAATCCTTCATATCCTTACCTTTATAACTATTATTTCAACAGGGGCTCGGGCGCACTTCCGTACGGGGCTTTCGCATACGCGTACATCGGCATAGCTCCACTTCTCTTGAGCATGTATGCACTATTGAATGTCCGAAAGATCGGCAGGGACAGCATAGCGTTCATAGGGGTTGCACTGGTAACAATATGCCTTATTGCAGGCATCCCGCCGTTTTCCCTGCTCGTAAGCCTGCCTTTGTTCCAGGCAGGATGGTATGTATGGCATTTCCCTCTTGCAGAGCTGAGCCTGTCCGTGCTCGCAGGCTTTGGTGTACAGCATATTTTAAATACAAAAGTACAGGACAAACGCAGATCAGTGCTATTAATAGCCGTGACAGCAGGCATTTCGCTGTTCCTCACCTTCCTGTACCTTGTTATAAGGTTTGATGTTCAATGGATCGCTTCTTTAATAGATCATGTTCAAGGTATAAAATCAGTTGTCAGCAGTATGCTTGCCAGATTTGCGTGCTTTTTTAACTCATCAATGTGCAGTGTTCTATGGCCCGGCCCTGATCCGAACGTAAAAGCGTTTTTCCTAGTCCAGTTCCTTACTGCTTTATTGTTTATAGCAGGCACGATCTTCCTGCTGATAAAACGCAAGACAAGACCTGTTGTTGTAAGTATATGCCTTATTATTTTTGCCATAACCGATCTGTTTACCTTCGGGATAAACTACAATCCTGATCCATCCGCGACTGATCTCAAACCAATAACGCCCATTATACAAAAATTGATGGAATTCGATACAAAAGATTATACGTTCTACGCGGCCGATCATCTGATCCAGCCGAACCTGAATATGTTCTACGGGATAAGGGACTTCAGGGGCTATGACATAACAATCTCCATGCTGTACCAGCATTTCCTTTTTGCTTTGTTTCCGGGAACCGAACCTTTACTTGGGAATAACGGCGGTGATATAAGATCACGGCCGTACACGCCTCCTGATCCCGTGATTGCAAGCATTGCAGGCATACGGTATCTTGTATTCGAGTCAACAACCCATCTGAACAATGCTTATTACAGATTCATGGGCTCGTACGAAGACCTCTCTTTATGGGAAAACCCCGATGCAAAACCCATCATCTATCTTGCCGGAGCAGTCCAGCCGGTAACGTATAATGAAGAGGCGCTTGATATATTGTCAAGCCATGACCCAAAGCTTCTGACTACCCCTGTCGTTGCCGGCGTTGATGAATCGGGCAGTTTCGACAATGCAAAGATCAGACTGACAAGGATAAAAGACAGAGCAGGGGAGCATGTTGTAAAGATTGATGCAGTCAGTAATGGGTTTCTTGTTATCAACGAACCGTATTATCCCGGCTGGCATGCTTACGTGGACAGCAAAGAGGTGCAGATGTACCATGTGAATTACCTGTTCCAGGGCATAAAGATTCCCGAAGGAAATTATATTGTCAGGATTGTTTATTCACCTGACATGTTTTATATCGGGCTAGTGTTGTCTCTCATAACCCTGGGCTTGATGATTGTTAAAATGATCTCCGTACTGATCGTGCATAAGTAACCCTTTATTATAACGATTGCGCAGGTTCTTAATATATGTTATGTTCGTATAAAATTCTAAAGATTTATATGCTATGAAAAAACTCTACAATACAGGGATTTTATTTATTGCCACGGGCATGTTCGCAGGCTATATCCCTTTTGCACCCGGCACGTTCGGCAGCATGATAGGTGCCGGGCTTTATTACTTCCTGTGGGGCCGCATATCCCTTTACCAATCATTCATAGTTTTGCTCGGCATCTTTTTAACAGGCTTGTTTGCAGCAGGCAGAGCAGAAAAGATACTCCATGAGCATGACAGCAAAAAGATTGTTATTGATGAGATCGCAGGCATGTATGTTACGATGTTGTTCATACCGGCAAGCGTTACAAATCTTTTAACAGGGTTTCTCTGTTTCAGGGCGTTTGACATACTGAAGCCGTACCCGATCTCCTCTATTGATACCAAAGTCCGCGGCGGCATGGGCGTTATGCTGGATGATATTGTGGCAGGAGTATTTGCAAACGTCGCTGCGCATGTATTAATTTTTTTTTATGAGATATTGTAAACCCAAGGGAGCTCATCTGAAGAAGAGCAAACAAGCAAACCTTGCAATTGAGTTTTTTTGAGTAGGCTATGATCAGGGCGTTTATCGCAATACCTTTTGAAGATGCTGCCCAATCAGCAATTATGAAGATCGTGGACGAATTGCAACGCGGCGCAGGGCACGCTGTGAAGTGGGTGGATAAGGACAACCTGCACCTTACGCTCAAGTTTCTCGGTAATATTAATGAAGACCAGATCCAGCGCGTAAAAAACGCAATGGATGCATTAAAAACAATTGATATATTTACTATGGATCTGTATGGTATTGGTGCATTCCCGTCTGTGACAAGGCCAAGGGTCATATGGATAGGCATAAAGCAGAAGGAAGAAGCGAAAGCATTGTTTGACAGGATAGAGGAATCCATAAGCGATATTAACAGGGAGGACAGGCCGTTTTCAGCGCATATAACCATTGGAAGGGTCAAAGATAAGTTTGACAGCCGCGGGCTTGAAAAAGTAAGGAACTTGTGGAATGATAAAATTATATGCAGATCAATTGCTGAGAGGGTAACCCTGTTCCAAAGCATGCTGAGCCCCAAGGGGTCTGTTTACAGGGTATTGTACGAGGTAAATCTTAAAAAGGAGGCATTATGACCGTTATTGATACTCAGAGCAAGAAGAAGGCGCTTGATATGGCCCTTGTCAATATTGAAAAGCAGTTCGGCAAGGGCAGTATCATGAAGCTCGGTACGACAGGTGCCATTGTTGATACGCCTGTTATACCCACAGGCTCTTTAGGCCTTGACATAGCTCTCGGAGTAGGCGGCATACCCAGAGGCAGGATTGTGGAGGTGTTCGGCCCCGAGGCTTCCGGCAAAACAACACTTACGCTGCACATTATTGCAGAGGCACAGAAGGCGGGAGGTGTTGCAGCTTTTATCGATGCGGAGCACGCACTTGATATCAACTATGCGAAAAAGTTGGGGGTCGATATAGACGAACTGCTCGTGTCACAGCCTGATTCAGGCGAACAAGCGCTTGAGATAACGGATACACTTGTGCGAAGCGGCGCGGTGGACATCATTGTGATAGACTCTGTCGCTGCACTTGTTCCGAAGGCGGAGCTTGAGGGAGAGATGGGTGATGCACAGATGGGTGCGCAGGCAAGGCTTATGTCGCAGGCACTGCGCAAGCTCACGGCAAATATAAGCAAGACCCAGACAACGGTTGTATTTACAAACCAGATACGGATGAAGATCGGCGTATTTTTCGGCAATCCTGAAACAACGACAGGCGGCAACGCATTAAAGTTCTACGCATCCGTAAGGATAGACATACGGCGTGTTAACAATATCAAAGAAGGTGATTCGGTGATAGGGACGAGGACAAGGGTCAAGATAGTAAAAAACAAGGTGGCACCCCCTTTCAGGGAGAGCGAATTTGATATATACTATGGTGAAGGCATATCGAAGATCGGCGAGATCATTGACATCGGCACAGAGATAAAGACAATAGATAAGAGCGGTGCATGGTATACATTCAACAATGAACGCATAGGCCAGGGCAGGGACAACACACGGCTGTTTTTAAAGGAGCATGCAGAGATCTGCGATAAGATGGAACAAAAGATAAAACATCATTTCGGTCTTATAAAAGGTGAAAAGGGACAAAAAAAAGAACAGGAGAAAGCGTAGATGGAATTAAACGACATCCTCAAAGTTGCAATCAAGGCGGGTGCATCGGACATACATCTGAAGGCGGGACTGCCGCCCATATTCAGGATAAACGGTTCACTGGTACCTTACAAGGAGGCACCAAGAATGACGCCTGAAGACCTGGGAAGGATGACATTCGGCATAATGACGCCTATCCAGAGAGAGAAGTTTAAAACGACCTATGAACTGGACATGGCTTACGGTGTGCCGGGGCTCGGCAGGTTCAGGGTTAATGTGTTCCAGCAAAGGGGTACAATAGGAGGTGTGTTCAGGGTCATCCCGTTCGGAGTACCTTCTTTTGATCAGCTCAACCTGCCGAAGATTATCGAGAAGATAGCAATGGAGCAGAGGGGGCTTGTCCTTGTAACAGGCACCACCGGCAGCGGTAAATCAACCTCGCTTGCATCCATGATCGATTACATCAACGGCGTCAGGACATGCCATATCATTACGATAGAGGACCCCATTGAATACTTACTGCGGGACAAAAAGAGTATCGTGAACCAGAGGGAACTCGGAGTTGATACGCAGAGCTTTGCAACAGCCCTCAGAAGCGCCCTCAGAGAGGATCCGGATGTCATACTCGTAGGCGAGATGAGGGATTTTGAAACGATAGAAACAGCTATAACCGCCGCTGAAACAGGCCACCTGGTATTCAGTACGCTCCACACGCTTGATGCAAAGGAAACGATCAACAGGATCATTTCCATTTTCCCTCCTTATCAGCAGAAGGCTGTAAGGCTGCAGCTTTCTTCGATATTAAAGGCCGTTATATCACAGAGGCTTGTGCCACGATCTGATAATAAGGGGAGGGTGCCTGCAATAGAGGTCATGATAGCGACTGCAAGGATAAAGGAACTCATTGCTGACGAAGAGAGGTCCCCTGAAATAACAGACACCATAGCAAAGGGATTTACAACATACGGGATGCAGACGTTTGACCAGTCACTGCTGCAGCTCTTCAGACAAAATCTTATAACGTATGAAGAGGCGCTCCGGCAGTCGACCAACCCGGATGATTTCGCTTTAAGGGTAAAAGGCATCACATCGACCTCTGACGCAACATGGGACGACTTTGACAAGAAATCCGGGGCGGGCAAGGATGAGGATTTTAAGATAGAAAAGTTCTGATTTGTGAATACAAGAGAAATTCGAGAGACCTTCCTTAGATACTTTGCCTCCAGGGGACATAAACTTGTACCGAGTTCCACGCTTATCCCCCAGAACGATCCGACCCTGCTTTTTACCAATGCAGGCATGGTACAGTTCAAAAAGCTTTTCACGGGTGAAGAAAAGGCGGATTATGCCCGGGCATGCACGTCGCAGAAATGCGTAAGGGCCGGAGGCAAGCACAACGACCTCGAAAATGTCGGGTACACGGCAAGGCATCATACATTTTTTGAGATGCTCGGCAATTTTTCTTTCGGAGATTACTTCAAAAAGGATGCCATTCATTTTGCATGGGAACTTTTAACGAAAGAGTTAATGCTGAAGACGGACAGGATCTGGATAACGGTCTTCAGGGACGATGATGAGGCATACAAGATATGGAAGGACGAGATAAAGGTCCCGTCGTCACGCATTGTCAGAATGGATGAAAAGGACAATTTCTGGTCAATGGGGGACACAGGTCCGTGCGGCCCGTGCTCGGAGATCATATTTGACCAGGGAGAAGCCGTAAAATGCAGCAACCCCGACTGCGGCGTAGGATGCGATTGCGACAGGTATCTCGAAATATGGAACCTTGTTTTTATGCAGTACAACAAACTGCAGGACGGCAGTCTCGAACCCCTGCCCAGGCCCAGTATAGATACAGGTATGGGACTTGAAAGGCTGAGCGCAGTGCTGTCGGGGGTGACGAGCAATTACGATATAGATATCTTCAGGAGCATAATAAACACACTTTCGGACATCCTCCATACCGGGTACGACAGAGAAACATTTGCAGGAGCGGCGTTGCGGGTTATTGCCGATCATCTCAGGGCTGCGGTCTTTCTTATCGGTGACGGAGTGTTCCCTTCAAATGAACAGCGCGGATATGTGCTGAGGAGGATCATAAGGCGTGCGTTGAGGTACGCATTCATGACCGGCATGAGGGAACCCATGCTCTACACCGCGGTCGGGTCCGTTATAAAGCTTTACGATGATACGTACACCGACTTGGGCAGACATGAGGATGTAATCAGGTCCACATTAAAAGATGAAGAGGCGCGTTTCCTGACGACGCTTGAACGCGGGTTGTCTTTTATAGACGGACAGCTGCAGACGTTGAAAGCATCCGGTTCGAAAGTGATAGACGGCGAGTTCGCCTTCAGGCTCTATGACACGTATGGCTTCCCAATCGATATATTATCTGATATTGCAAAGGAAAACGGAGTGGGTATTGATTTCTCCGTGTTTAACCGGCTCATGGACGGGCAGAAAAGAAAGGCAAGGGAGGCAAGCAAGTTCGGTAAGGCCATGGACATAAAGGATACATCGTTATACAATGAGATACTGCAGACGACAGGACCGACAGAATTTGTCGGATACCGGAGATTGTCGTTAAAAACACCTGTACAGTTCATCGTCAAAAACGATCAGCCCGCAGACGAACTTCAAGAAGGAGAGGAAGGGATCCTCATATTCAAGGAGACGCCATTCTATGCAGAGTCAGGCGGGCAGGTGGGCGACAACGGGATGATATCAACAGGCTACAATAAATTCTCAGTATCAGACACGGTTAAACCGGTTGAAGGCCTTATAGCACATGTAGGGAAGCTGGAACACGGACATCTTGTGAAGGGACAGAATGTGGAACTTGCCGTAAACAAGGAAAATCGCCAGGCAACCGCGCTTCACCATACTGCAACACACCTGCTGCAGGCCGCTTTAAGAAAAACAATGGGAACGCACATAGCGCAGGCCGGCTCATATGTTGGTCCATTGAGATTAAGGTTTGACTTTACGCTCAACCGCGCACTTACCCAGGACGAGCTGGTACAGATAGAATCGCTTGTAAACCAATGGATACGGGAAAACCATGAAGTGGCCATCAACTTTTCATCGCTTGAAGATGCCGTAAAAGAAGGTGCAATGGCGCTTTTCGATGAGAAGTACAAGGACGTGGTAAGGGTCATTACCATCAACAAAATAAGCAAAGAACTCTGCGGAGGCACGCATATAAAACGCACCGGTGATATCGGTCTTTTTATCATATACAAGGAAATGTCCGTGTCAGCAGGGGTCAGAAGGATAGAGGCTGTTACAGGACAGGCGGCTTATAACCTTATCAGGGAGAAGTTTTCATACCTTAAGGATCTTTCAGCAGTGCTGGGCTCTTCCGAGACTGATATGCAGGTTGCCGTGAACAAACTGAAACAGAGGATAAAAGAACTTGAAGCAAGACAATCGAACAATAAAAAGCCGCTGGCAGAGCTGTCGGACGATATCGTGGCGAAGGCACGGAACTTGAATGGTATAAAGATCGTAAGCACAGTGCTGGAGGATATGCAGGCCGAAGATATGCGTACCCTGTCGGACATATTGAGGCAAAAGATGCAATCGGGTATCGGGGCCCTGGGCAGTAATGCGAATCAAAAGGCGAATATTGTCGTGTTTGTCACAAAAGACCTCACCGATGAATACGATGCATCTGAAATTATAAAGCAGCTTGCTGCTCTCGTGGATGGGAGCGGCGGAGGCAGGAAGGATTTCGCACAGGCAGGGGGACCCTCCGTGGATAAATTGGAAACTGCTGTAGAGCAGATTAAGAGCGTTAAACCAAAGGTAACTACCAGGAAGATCGTAAAGGATTGAGTTGTAGAACAGATTTTGAAGATGGCAGATTTAATAAACCCAAAAAAGTTCGTTTAAAAAGGAGTGAGGTTTGTGAGGATGAGTGAAAAGCCTGCGTCAAATAAAGGTCTTCTTCGAATATCGGCAAACATGATAAGACAAGAAGCCTGCATATAAACTTACAGAGGGCTTGAAGATGAGCAATATAAAAAAGTTAAAGTATCTTAGGTGAATCGCAGGGTTGAACGAACAAGCAAACCTCACTCCTGATTTTTTTTGAGTTAAACTAAATTGGTTGTATTATTTAAATAGAATGGAGGAAAAAAATGGCAAAGGTTTGCAAGATATGCGGTAAAGGCTCGCAGTACGGACATAAGGTCAGTCATGCCAACAATAAAACAAAAAGAAGGTGGGAGCCCAACCTGCAGAGGATAAGAATACTATTAAACGGCAGTGTTAAGAGGGTTTATGTATGTTCGACATGCATAAAATCCGGTAAAATTCAGAAAGCCGTATAAGAGGGGAAATCATGAGAGAAAAAGATCGAGAGCTAAACAGAAAGCAGAGAAGAAAGAAGAAAAGGGCAAGACTGAAGAAAAAGACACTCATGGAAAATAAGGCAAAAGAAAAGGAAGAACAGTCGTAGCCAGACATACGTATATTCCTTAAAAAGAGGAGGTAACATGCATAAAAAACATTTATTTTTATTTATGTCGTTTATGTTTTTTATCGGCTTGGCAAGCATCATTGGCTGCGGTAATGAGACAAGTTCTGTTACAGCATCTCAATACTGGGGTGCAAACGGGTACAAACTGAGTCCGGCGGGTATACAAATCGGGAATTCGTCTTTTGATGCGTCTGATCGTAAAGCTATACCCCAGCCGAGTGAAATCGCCGTAACGCCGGATGGAAAAACAGCATTGGTTTTAAGCACAGGATGGGTTGCTTATGCAAATAAAAGCCATATGATAACAGCAATAGACACAGCAACGGATAAGATCGTATCTTCTATTTCTCTTACTACATCATTTGGATATGAGAGTTTTGACGGCATGGCTGTCACTAGTTCGGGTACGTCGGGTACGGATGTGTATGTTCCGGGCATAAAAAGTAAGCAGGGATATGTGCTTGATGCAGGGATAGATGCAAGCAGTAATCTCAGCTTCAAACAGGCAATACCGCTTCAACCGTACGCATCCTCTACTTTTGGTTCAACCATGATACTTATGCCGACACCGGCAGGTATAGCCGTAAATGGCACCACTTTAATAACCGCGAACAATGTTGCTTATGATATAATAAGCGGCAAACAGTATCCCGGTGAAACAGTCTCAATTATAGACCTTTCAACAGGTACGCAAACATTCACCTTAACAACAGGCGGATTTTATCCGTGGGCAGTAGCAATAACACCGGACGGTAAAGAGGCTTATGTATGTAATCGCCAATCGGATACAGGTCTTGGAACTGTTACCGTATTTTCATTAACAGGGATTCCAAGCACAGTAACAACTATAGGCCTTAATCAGGTTGGCTCAGCAGCGATTATATCTTCACCGGACGGCAGCAAGATGTACGTTGCGAATACGCTCAGCGACACGGTCAGCGTTATTGATACAGCAGCCAACACAGTGACCGACACCATATCCCTCGCAATGTCCGGCAGCGAGCCGTCTATGGGTGGATTACCCAATAACCTCGCACTTTCAGGTGATGGCAAGTACCTGTATGTTTCAATGGGTGCAGATAATGCCATTGCTGTTATTGATACTGCTACAGATAAGGTTATAGGAAGGATTCCAACTGCCTCATATCCATCCGCAGTTGCCTTTGATCTTTTAAACAATCATATATTCGTTGCGAATATGTACGGCGTAGGACACGGTCCGTTTATACCTGCAAGTGCAAGCCAAGTTTATAATTTTTCAAATTATGCATGGTTTTGTTATGGTTCTGTATCGGACATACCTCAACCGTCAATCTCTCAGCTTGCAGCATACACCAATCAAGTGCTTGCCAATGATTTTGTTAAACCAGCGCACCCGGCTGTTCCGGCAAATATTATGAGTGCATGGTCACACATACAACATGTTGTTTATATTCTCAGAGAAAACAAGACTACCGATATGGAATTCGGGGATCTGGGAACTCAGGCAAATGTCGCTCCCGTTCCATGCCCGTTCTTATCTGCGGGCAGCATATATGCTTTCAGTTTATTACCTGCATCATATGGCTGCAGCAACCCGAACGTCAACGGCGCCGGTATCGGGTTTACAACTCCCAATACCCATGCAATGGCACGGCAATTTGCTCTGAATACGAATTTTTATCTTGACATTGTACCCTCAATAGCAGGCCATCCAATGTCATTTCAGGGCATGATCAGCGACTATCTTCAGAGGATCTGGTCAATCAATACAGGGTACGGAGGTAATTATAGGGCAGGAGATTCTGGTGAGCCGATAGCGTCCGTCCCGAGCGGAACGATCTTTGATGCACTGAAGAATGCGGGCATAACATTCTCTGCTTTTGGAGAAAATGTGAACTCTCTTTACAATGGCGCCTTTGTAAGCAACAATGGAAGCAACAATCCTTTAAACTCATCGCCGGAATTTGATCTGTACTATGGGGGGCAATATTATAGTGATGTAACAAAGGCAGATTACTTTATTAAGAATATCGTTCAAACCAACACCTTGCCAGACTTTGTATTTATGTCATTAGGAGACGACGGATACGAACCGTTGGATACCCCCATAGCGGCTTACACAGAAAACGATGCTGCAACAGCAGCGGTTGTGCAGGCAATTTCAAACAGTAAATACTGGGGCACTACCGCGATATTTATCGATGAGGACGACCCGCAGCCCGGGTTCGACCATATAGACCAGGAGCGCTCGTTTATCATTGTTGTCAGTCCGTACGCGAAGCACGGATATATTTCTACCGCTCACTATGGATTTGCGAGTGCGCTCAGGACCATAGAAATTATCCTGAGCCAGTCTACAGGCAAG
>JAJYJX010000036.1 GCA_021789095.1 bacterium | reverse complement strand
GGGAGTCTCTTTACAAGAAACATGACTATACATGCTTATTCAGACAGCCATTATCCCTCGGGTTTATCTTTTCAGGATTAAAGGAAAATGAGAGGGAATATTACAGCTTATATAACCGAAAACAGCTATTTAACGGCTACAGTGGAAATTTCTCTACCCTTTATCTTAGTTCTTTAAAATACTCTGCCGAAAAACTGATAACGCTATTTAAAACAATTGGTATAAAATACGTCGTTGTTCATAAAGATGAATATGTAAATAATGAAATACATTCACAGCTTGAATACTTCTTATACAATGATAAAAAGATTAAGCAGGTATATAATTCGCCTACAACATCTGTGTATGAGATACTTGACACTAAGAAGGGATTTAATCCGCAGCACACGTATCTCAAAGACTACAGTTTTAGAATCTATTTTGAAAAGATGTTAACTGCTACAGGCTTACAAACAATAGTCGCAGTCCTTCAAAATACAGGTGATAAACCAGCAGTATTTCTATACAATAATAATTTGCTCTTGAATATATTCGATTATTATAATGGTGTACTTGTAAAAAAGGTAAAATTGCAATTTACTCCATCATTGTATACCGATCCCTTTTTACTTCCAGGGGAAGCTACATTATTTACAGAATTCTTCAATCCCTCTACTACAAAACTGAAACCAGGACTTTACGACATGAAGCTTACGCAAAACGATACAATAATCTGGGAATCGGTGATCAATGTAACGGGAAATCCATAATCGCGGAAAAGATTGAACGAATTACAGCAGTAGAAATGCGTAACGAAGTGTTATTCCATCCTCTTTAAGAGTGTAAATACTCTAAGATACCTATCAACCCTGTAATGACCATAGATGTACTTATGCACAGGGTCATGAAACAACCATCTTCTATCCAATAAAGGAAACAACCAATAGAGTCCCGTAGAAGGATCCAAGAGATTAATATCATAACTGTCCATTACAATATAAAGAGGCCTGTTTGCCTGCAGCTCTTTTATTATCTGGTCCATCTGTTCCGGCGTATTATACAAAGGCATATAAGAGTCAAAGGATGTCGCATTGTTTCTGTCAAACAAAAAATAAAGGATAGGTGTCCAATGGTAAACAAACATAGGACCACTTGGTGCCTGAGAGATAACGCCGTACAACTCGTTTATATCTTTGCAATAGGCATCAGAAATCATTTTAACCTTATTGTCTCCCGTCTGTATATTACACTCCGCTCGTGTCGCAATATCTGCAAAACTTTTCAGGTTATACAAAGATAGAAAGATTGTGAATGTTATAATGATAACATACACAGGCGGTATTATTTTTTTGTATTGGATGCTCTTCAGAATTTCCGCTGTCAAAAGCCAAATAAGACAAAACAGCAGGATTAAAAAAGCGGGCGTTGTAAAATCATGTATCCTCCATGCTTCAGGTTTGTACAAGGTTGAAAGGAAAAGGACAAGATAGGAGATCGCTAGCAATAATAAGATCCTGTCCTGCTGTGTAGCCTTCCGTTTGTACATCCTGTACATATACCTGAGTATCGTACCTGTCACCACAATCAAAGGGATAAAGATTATTGCTATAATGATAATAACTACATTTATACCATGCCATATATCTTTAATGTCTAAGACCGAAAAGCTCCGTTTGATAAGTGCAAACTGTGTGTACAGAAAAGGATAGCGGTTAAATGCTTTATAATTCGTAAGCAGCCATTTTATCGTATTCATATAATACGGGAATGAACCGGTATACACAGAGAAATAAAAAAACGTGATAAGAACAATCCCGGTTCCTGCCAGAAAGATCAATACAGCTCGCAATCTCTTTTTAAGTTGGAAATGGTGGTCTCCGGTTTGATGCACACCCGCTAATATGTAAAAAGAGGATAACGGCAGCAGGTATATACCCCTTGATTCATGGATAAGGCCTGTAAATCCACAAAACATGCCGGCCATGAACAGCAATGGTTTAAATAGGAATGGGTTATCCTGTTTTTCTACAGACTCAAACAACAACCAGGTTGTAAGGAACACGAAAAACACACTCAGCCAGTCGTGTGATATGCTCATCAGCGGAAATACAATCGTAAGGTAAAACAGGGAAGATATGCCCGGAAGTATCCATTCCTTGGAAAAGGAATGCACAAGAGAGAGAATGCACAGATCGCTCATCAAAGTAAAGAACAGCATCACGAATTTTGCGGTAACATAGCTTTCTCCGAATGCCTTGAAAAAAAGAGCAAAGAGATAGATGTCTCCGGGAATATGAAAATAGAAAAAATCCTTCAGCGGGACCTGACCGGATAAAATCCTTTTTGCACCATCCAGCAGGATGCCTTCATCCAAATTAGTGTATAATAGAAATATCTTATGAAAGAATATCCAGAATACCAGAGCATGTACAGCAACAATTAAAAATAGGCCCCATTTTTTCAATAATTTATATCCTTTGATATGAACATACCCGATAAAGGATATTTTTCAAGCAAACCAATCCCTGTACAATGGGTACACGTCACCACCTATGTAGAATTAACGAGCTTACCCATGAAATAAACATCCATGGTGATTGCCTCCACTTGTTGACTTATGTATAATATGTTTTTAAAAGGAATCATGGCACAGGTAAAGGGTGTCCCAATCCTGGGATTAATAAAGTTTATAAAAAAGGACATGAAAGATGTACTCCCAAAGGTATTAGACTCACTTCCTCCTGATACAAGGGATTACATGGACAAACACATTGCCCTTACAGCATGGTATCCATACAAGCTGTATACCGACCTGCTGAAGACCCTGGATAAAATCGTCGGCAACGGTGATCTATCTTACTGCATACAGCAGGGCAGATTGTCCGCAAAACATGATCTTTCTACAATATACAGGATCTTTCTGACTTTTGCCGGGCCCAAGATTTGGATTACAAGAGCCATGAGCGCGTGGAACAGTTATTTCGACAGCGGGCATGCCGAGGTAAGCATACCTTCCGATACAGAGGCTCTCTTTACAATAACGGATTTCCCGGATATCGACATAGCGCATGTTAAAAGCGTACAGGGATGGCTGGAGCAATTCCTGCTAACATGCAACTATACCGACGTAGAATCCAAAATCACAAAATGCCAGTGCTATGGAGATCAGATAACTGAGCTTCAATTTACATTCAGGAAACAATAGCTTCCAAGTTATTCGCTCCATTTTCTCCCTTGACAAATCATTATGCGTTTATGTTAAAGTTATGGAAATTCCAAAGGAGCAATATCCTATGAAACGGCCGCATTCAAATAATTACTTTATAAAAGCTAATACGCTTATGCCAGGCGGCGTAAATAGCCCTGTAAGGGCATTTCATGCGGTCGGCGACGATCCGATCGTTGTGACAAGGGCGAAAGGGGACAGGCTTTACGATGCAGACGGCAACAGGTATATCGACTACTGTATGTCCTGGGGGCCGATGATCCTGGGTCATGGCAATATAAAGGTGCTGAACGCCATAAGGAGGGCGATAAGGAACGGGACAAGCTTCGGCACACTCTGCCCGAATGAGATAAGGCTGGCAGAGCTCGTTCAAGAGGCATACCCGTCCATAGAACTCGTAAGGATGGTAAGTTCGGGCACCGAGGCTACCATGAGCGCTGTGCGCGTTGCAAGGGCATATACAAAAAGGGACAAGATTGTAAAATTTGAGGGCGGGTACCACGGTCATTCAGACCAATTTCTCATCAAGGCAGGCTCGGGGCTTACAACGCTGGGCACACCGTCCAGTCCGGGCATACCAAGAGCATTTGCGGAAAATACCTTAACACTTCCTTACAACAACATCGGGGCATTAGCGAAACTCATGGGTGAGCATGGTCATGACATAGCGTCTGTCATCGTAGAACCTGTCGCAGGTAATATGGGTGTAGTGCTGCCCGAGCCCGGGTTCCTTGAAACACTCAGGGAACTCGCTTCAAAGTACGGTACGGTCCTGGTATTCGACGAGGTAATCACGGGATTCAGGATCTCTTTCTCAGGAGCACAGGGTGTATTCAATGCGGTGCCTGATATGACAACGATCGGCAAGATCATAGGAGGAGGAATGCCTGTAGGAGCTTACGGCGGCAAAAAGGACATCATGAAGCTTATATCTCCGGACGGACCCGTTTACCAGGCAGGCACACTTTCCGGCAACCCTGTTGCAATGGCAGCAGGCATAGCAACCATAAAAGAGATAAAGTCAAGACCTGGATTTTACAGTGAGATGGAAAAGAAAACGGGACACCTGGTAGACGGACTAAAGGATGCTGCAAGGCTTGCAGGCAAAAGGGTGACCATAAACTCCATTGCATCCATGTTCACGCCCTTCTTTACGAACAGACCCGTAAAAGACCTGCAATCGGCCATGACATCCGACACAAAGCAGTATGCACAGTTTTTCCGGCTGATGTTTGAAAAGGGTATATACCTGCCTCCGTCACAGTTTGAAGCACATTTTGTTTCGATGGCGCACACTCCCAGTGACATAGACAGGACAATCAGACACGCATATGATGCATTCAGAAAGATATAAACAAAAAAAGTTTAATAGCGAGGGTTGCTTGTTCCCTCCTTTTCAAATAGACTTTTTTGTATAAAAATTAAGAGCAGATAAAATGGACAAAACAGAGTTATTAGAAGGACTGGAAATCGGTGCCGTTTCTGTAAAGTGGGTCAGAAGGACCGTTAGCGGGCATCAGGTTGCAGAGGTCGTCCGCCACGAGGGCAACCCACGGAAAAAGGTTCTGGAAATTCTGGAAAAACACGCCGATGGTAAAGGTTCTAACATTGTTGTTACCGGGCAGGCGGCAAGGGCTCTTCTTGATCTGCCATACCGTTCGGAGACAGAGTGCCTTGAAAAGGTACTGGCACATTACCGCCTTAAACCTGATATAATACTGTCGCTGGGAGGAGAAACCTTCATTGTTTATACGATCAAGGACGGGAGGATAAGCAACATCATATCTTCGTCAAAATGCGCTGCAGGTACAGGAGAGTTTATCGTTCAGCAGCTTCAAAGGATGGGATTTAACCTGGAAGAAGGCATTAAAGCAAGCTACAGCGGTAAAATAGTACCTTTAGCAACCAGATGCTCTGTCCATTGCAAGTCTGACGCAACGCACAGGCTGAACAAGGGAGAATGCACACCGGGTGATATATCCAAAACGCTTATTGCAGACCTGGCAAAAAAGGTTTGCAAGATGATAGAGCTGTCACAGTGGTCAAAGCGTACGATCTTAATCTCCGGCGGTGTTGTCCTTAACAAGCCTTTCATCGAAAACCTGAAAAAAGAACTTCCTGATTCGGATATAAGGATTATCGAGGAAAGCCGGTACCTTGAGGCTTTCGGAGCTTCTCTTCTTGCTGGGGATGTACCGCACGATACCGCTATGAACATTCCCGGCAGCACCATAAAAAAATCATCGGACGTATCCTTTGACAGACTCAAGCCTTTGAAAGAGTCTGCAGATCTCCTTGATTACAGGGCAAGGACGGATGAGGTAAGGAAACCTTCGGCAGGAGCCTCATATATACTGGGTGTTGATGCTGGTTCGACAACAACAAAGGCAGTGCTTTACAACATATCCGACGGTTCAATAGGTGCAAGCTGTTACCTGCGCACCCACGGCAACCCCGTGGCCGCAACTCAAAGATGCCTGAGGGAGATTATAAAGCAGGTGGACAATACCTATATACGGATACTACAGGCCGCTGTGACAGGTTCGGGCAGGGAGATGGTTTCGGTATATCTCGGAAGCTGCCTCAGCTTTAATGAGATACTTGCTCACGCAAGGGCTGCCGCTGAGGAAGTGCCCGAGGTCGACACAGTATTCGAGATCGGCGGTCAGGACTCCAAATTTATATCGTTCCTGAAAGGCGTACCGATAGATTATGCCATGAACGAGGGCTGCTCCGCAGGTACAGGAAGCTTCCTCGAAGAGTCCGTTTCCGTTGACATGGGCATTCCTGTTTACGAGATAAGCCGGAGGGCCGGAGAAAGCGAATCCCCGATCGCCTTTGGAGAAAGGTGCGCTGCGTTCATCAATACGGACCTGCGCAATGCCCTGCAGCAGGGAGCAGGACAGAATGATGTGATAGCGGGCCTGGTCTATTCCATTGCCGATAATTACATATCCCGCATCGTAGGCGTGCGCACAATCGGCAACCACATCCTTTTCCAGGGGGGTGTGGCATTAAACAACCTTGTGGCGCTCGCCATGGCAGCAAGGACAGGAAGGAAGGTCATTGTGCCTCCCCGCCCTGAGCTTATGGGATGTGTCGGTACTGTACTCATGACCATGGATCTGCTCAAAAACGGTCATGCCGAAGAAAAGGACTACAGGCTCGATGAACTTGTAAAAGGCGGCATCGAAGTCAGGAATACATTCAGATGCCCGGCGTGCGACAGTAAATGCGAGGTCCAGATAATATCCGTCAGGGACAGGAAGTATCCGTTCGGAGGGCTTTGCTCGAAATATGAAATAAGGAGGCACAGGGGAAAATCCGTTCAAGAGGGCACGGATTACGTTGCTGAAAGAACAAGGATAATGTTCGATGAATTCTCTCCGGAAAAGATTAAAGCCCCCCTCGGCACGATCGGCCTGCCTATGGCGCTTACAACATTCGAGTATTTCCCGTTTTATGCAAAACTGATAAACGAACTCGGCTACAACGCGGTGCTGTCGGAGTTCTCCAGAAAAGGCAATGAAATGACAAAGGCTGCCATGTGTTATCCGTGCGAGATTGCACACGGAGCGGTTTACGATTTAAGCTTCAGGAATACCGACTTTATACTCCTGCCGTACATGATCGAAGGAGAGATCGGCAGCGGCAGCGCACACGGTTACCTGTGCCCCACCACGGTCATAATGCCGGGCATAATTAAAAATACCTTTGAGCATACTGCCGGAAGATTGCTTTCTCCCCACATAGGATTTTCTGATCATCTTGTCGATGTCACCGTAAAGGAAATAGGCAATTTAGCCGGGAAGCTCAACATAAAAAGGATCGATGCCGAGAGGGCTGCCGGTAAAGCATTTGCCTATTATACTGCTTTCAGGAAGAGGTACCATGAGTACGGCATGGAGGTTATAAGAAAAACCTCGCGTGAACCTACAGTCATTATCGCCGGACGGCCTTACGTAACATGCTATTCAGAGACGAACCTCGCCCTTCCCAGAAAGATCTCCAGCAGAGGGTATCATGCAGTGCCTGCAGACATGCTGCCTGTCACCGGGAAAAGCCCCCATAAAAGGAATGTATGGCACTTTACCCAGCAGATCCTCAATGCGGTCTCTTACGTGAAGAAATATCCAAACATGTATATTTGCCTTGTATCGTGCTTTTCATGCGGGCCCGATGCGAGCATCTATCACCTGATTCGTGAGGAGCTTGCAGGACACATCTTTTGTTATCTCGAGATAGACTCACACACCGCTCACGCAGGCTTCGATACGCGCGTCGGCGCATTCCTTGACATAATAGAAGAAAGACACAGGAGAGGTACAGATATTTCAAATCCCAAACAGGGAAAAAGGACGGCAGTGCTGTGACAGACACCGGGTTCAGGGTAGCCAGGTTTTCCGAAGACTATAAATACATCGTTGACAGCAACGGGCGTAAGGTAAGTCTCGATGATCCCAGTGTGGTCCACGTATGGGCAATAGATACGAGCCCGTACACCAGCAGGCTTATGACAAATGTTTTTCACAAGCTGGGATGGAAGACCAGGATTACAGGCAGAACGACACAGGAGGTTCTGCAGTATGCAAAAAACCTGTGCTCAGGCAGGGAGTGCCTGCCGTGTGTTTCAATGATAGGGGCAACATACCGCGATATTGTCGAGAACAGGGGTAACAATGAGATCTCGCTCTATTATAACCTTGATCAGGAAGGACCGTGCCAGAACGGTGCATGGCCGATTGTATGGGACACATTTGCCCGCAGGCTTAAAAAAGAAAATATAGTTTTTCTGGCAAATCCCGGCATCAGAAATAATTACATAAGCAAGGGTGATTCAATCGCCATGGAGCTCATGACCGCAGTCATAACCGGGGATATAATGGATGAGGCCGAGGCTTCTCTGTTGTGCCTTGCGAAGGATAAAGAGCATGCAATGGAGATATTCAAAAATGAGACAGACAGGGTGGTGGATGCTGCAAGGAATGGTCGATCCGCGGTAAAATCCTGCCTCAGAAAATGGGCGGTAAATCTTAAGAAAATTTCATTAAAGGCGGACATAAGAAAGACACCCAGGGTGCTGCTTTTCGGCGGTCTGAATGTTATGTTTGTTCACTATCCCATATCGGAATATTTTATCGGGGAGGGTATTATACCAAAGATTGTAGATTTTGCCGAAGGTGTGCTGTTTCTTGAATCGGAAGACTTGATCAGATACGGGGTAAAGAGGGGCATTACTGATCCCAAAGAACAATTTAAAACTTCTTCCATCCTGAGGTCTTTTTTCAGTCCGAAGAACAACCTTAAAGAGGCCTACACTACCCTGAGGATGAGGATGCACATGACCATAATCGACCGCATACAGAGAAATATAAGGAAGATAGCCGAAGGGTCCGGGCTTGTGTTCGACAGGCATATACCGTTTCTTGACATTCTATGCGAGGGGCATAAGTACGTAAGCATAAGCGGGTTCAACGAAACGCCTGTCACGGTCGGAAGATTCGTTACCTCATTGAAAACAAACGTGTATGACGGCATGATAAACGTAGGTTCATTCAACTGCCAGCCTGCAATGAATTCCCAGGCTATCCTGAGATCATTGGCCAACAAGTTCGAGGTGCCGTATACCGCAATAGACTGCGAGGGACCGAGCATATCTGCAAACCAGCGCAGGCTGCTCGAAACGATGTCAGTGCAGGCGAAGAGAGTCAGGGAACATAAGAACGCGTTCCTCCATTAACCCCCAAAATGCAATAGGAAAGTTTGTTCATTCGCTCGGGGTACCCATGCGGGGCATGGGTCGTGCGATCCACCTAAGATACATTGATATCCGTCACTGCGTCTTGCTTTATTCTCTGGATCCTTTTTTAAGCGACTTGATATACGCTTCCCTTTTCAGGAGGGAGGCCTTGTCAATAAGCGTAATACCGTTCAGATGATCCATCTCGTGTTGTATGGCAACAGCGAGCAGTCCTTGCGCCTCTATAACCAGGTCCTTACCGTTCCGGTCAAAACCCTTTATTACAATCCTCTCTGCCCTTTTTACGTCCACACGGAACCCGGGCAGGCTGAGGCACCCTTCTTCCCTGGAAGACTCACCACTTGATTCTACCAGAACAGGGTTTATCACGGTAAACATATACCTTTGCTCGTTTTCAGCCGGAACATCCACCACAAACACTGCATTCTCATTCCCTACCTGTGTGGCAGCAAGCCCTACACCGGACGCAAAATGCATTGTTTCATACATACCGTCTACAAGCTTCTGGATTTCATCATTTATATCGTGTACCGGTTTTGCCTTGTGCTTCAGAATGCTTTCAGGATAGGTATATATTTTGTAAACCGGCATTATCAGACCTTATCAAGCAGTTCCAGCTGTTTTTTCGATTCTCTGTGGTTTGGATTATGGACAAGAGCTTTTAAAAAATATCCCCTTGCTGCTTTATAATCCTGTTTGTTCTTGTAAAGAACGCCCAGATAATAATAGTTGCGCGCTTCATCCGGGTTAAGCTCTACAGCCCTTGAGAACGCCTTTTCTGCAGCATCAACGTTTACTGGATGGTTCGGGAAATTCATGGTCTCAAGGATAGCTATGGCGGTGTAATATTCAGAAATATTCGGATCATTATTTATAGCCGTGCTGAACATCTTATATGCATCGGAATATTTTTTTTCATTTACAAATGATTTTCCTTTTTCGAAGTTCTGCCTTGCAAGCATAGGGTCTGTTTCCTGGAACAACGTGCTCTTATCTTCGCTTATCTCCCTGAGGTATTTTCCCCTCGTAGAATCCTTGTAAAGGACCGTGAAGGCCTCGAGTATCTGGTTGTAGATCTGGAGTGCCAGCGGCCTTACATCCTTATACTGCTGGTCGGCAAACCTGTCCGGATGGTACTTTTTGGATAACAGTGTAAATGCTGACAGGATTTGTTCTTTGTTGGCGTCTTTATCAAGACCGAGTTTTTCAAAGAGGTTCATTGCATGGAACTGCTCAAGTTTCTCTTCCATGTCCATACCGAGTTCCCCCGTAGGAGCAGGCTCTTTCTTCTCTGAACCCGGGTATATAAAACCGAGCAGCCTGAGCAGGCCGAGTACCTGTATGGTCTTTAATTCACCCATGCCCGTGCCCGATATAACCGAATTTAACGTCTTGTTATTGTCGATCATGCTGTACACCTTTTCTCCCTCGGTACCGTTTATGATACTTAAATCATCGGAGACCTGTGCAGGTTTCTGCAAAATGGTGCCGGGCGAGCCGATAAGTTCCTTTAACTTGTCAGGGCTGAACTTTCTTTTTACGCCTTCCATCATGAGTGTCCACATACTGAGGTCGAGCGTGATAACTTCATTGCTGAAGTGTACTTCATCAATGAAATTATACTCGGCGTCTTCGAGTTCAAATACCGAATAAATAATCTCAGAAACCTGTTTTAAAACAAGATCAAACAATTGTTCGGCAGTTATAATACCGTTGTCAACAAGCACAGTGCCAAGCCTGTTTCCCGTTTTCATGACTTCCTGCAGTGCTGATTCGAGTTGTTCCTCCGTAACGAGGTTCAGTCTCAATACCATTGTCCCCATTCTGTCTGCCGGCGAATTGGACGCTGCAAATATAGGTTTGCCCTTGGACAGGTATATAATCTTCACTTCGGAATCATTCGTCAGTCTGAGTATACCTGTTACCCTACTGTTATAGAAATTCATAAGAAGTCTCAAAAATGGCATGTCTTTTAATCTACCCTTGGTAAGCATATTGTATATTAATAAGCACAGCTCTTAAATCTATTCAACCTTAATTCTTTTTACTTTCTTGCCCGATTTATATCTTTTTTTGCCGGAAAGGATCTCTTTTATTCCCCAGAGCACCTGAATGCGAGGGTCAGAAGGATCGCCTTTCTCCAGTTTAGACAGTTCATCATCCACCATGCCGTTAATCATATATACTATCTCCCCTGCGTCGGCAGGCATTTCCCCCATACGCAAAGGATCGATAATCTTCTTGATTATTACATTCAATATCAACTGCATCATCGTAAGCAGCGATACCAGCGATGCAGCAGCCGGCACGTCGTTATACCCTTCAACCACATGTTTTATAAATTCTATAATGTCGTTCAGGGCAAGGATATCCTCCCTGTTGGCTGTCAAAAAATGCTGTTTGGCCAATTTCAGGGATTTTACCGCTTCGGGATTTAACGTGCCCCCGGTCTTTTTGGTCCTCATACAAAAATTACCTTCAGCCAGCTACCTTCTGTTGTTGCCTCTTTTATCTTACGCGTCTGCAGCGCCCTTGGCAGCGTAAGGTTTCTCTGAAAGTTCTGTACCTTTATTATAAGTTCGTCGCCGCTGGTAAGCAATCCGATCTCCTCTTTTTTCACGCCCGGCAGTTTTATCATAAGGGTAAAATTATCGCCCTTCTTGTTTATTCTGACCGGTGACTCCTGACTGAAACATTTTGCAGGATCATCTTTTCCGAACAGTGCCTCCGCAAACTTTGACAGGGCAGGCATGCCGACCATCTCCCTGTCATACAGGATTGACTTGAAAATAGGCGTACCATGGAAGACCCTTGCTATATGCTTCATATGCTTGTCCTGTATTTCAAGCCAGTTGGAAAGGTATGAATTGTCTATTTCCTGCGGATAGACCTTGTTCACTATAAGAGCATCTACGGTAAAACCGAACATGTTCAGGTAGGTGTATGCACGCTGGGACTCACTGATAACCATCTTTTCCGGGTTGATAACAAGCCGTATGGTCGTAACATTGTTGTCCATGAGCAATTCCTTGATCTTGATCATCCTCGTATAGAGTTGTTCGATTGAGCCGTAAACCTCGTCCTTCGGGAAAGGTATCCTGGTAAGTTTTTCAGCAGCAGGCCTTACAATCTTTGCTATCTTCCTGCCAATGTTGAAAAACTTATCCATGTACCACTGGAATATCTCGGGAAAGCTCAGAAGTCTTATCGTACTGGCTGTTGGGGCACAATCTATGACAACGACATCATAATTATTGGTCTTCTTAAACTCAAGCAGTTTAAGCAGACTGAACAGTTCGTCCATGCCGGGGAGCGTTGCAAGTTCCTCTGCCATAAGCTCATCAAGCCCCTGGCTTTCAAGCAGTACTTTTACGTAGGATTCTATTTTGCCCCAGTTCTCGGTTATCTCCTTGCGCACATCGATCTCCTGGCCGTAGAGATCATTTCTCAGTTTCTGCGCTTCGCCGCCTATCTGCACGGCAAATGCATCTGAAAGACTGTGGGCCGGGTCGGTGCTTAACACGATCGTCTTATACCCCAGTTCAGCAGCCCTGAGTGCAGTGGCTGCTGATACCGTGGTCTTACCGACTCCCCCTTTGCCTGTATACAATATCACGTGCATAAAATAACTTTAGTTTTTTTTCATAGAATGATCAACCAGATTGGCTAACTCAAAAAATGCAATAAGAAAGTTTGCTCCTTATTTTTAAATGCATTTTTTGAGTTAACATTCAAAACTCTTTTGTATAATTTAGGACGACCGCTTTCAGCAGCGCCTCTATGGTATACGATGAAGGCTGGATTGTTACTTCAAGCCCCATTTCATTGACCGTTTTGGCTGTTATGGGCCCTATGCAGGCAATGTCAGCATCTTTAAGCATGTTCAGCGCATTTTCACCAAACATATCGAAAAAATTCTTCACTGTTGAAGAACTGGTGAAAATAGCCAGATCCACGCCTTCCTTAAGATAGGGAAGCACATCGTCCCTTACCCCTGCATTGACTGTTTTATAGACAGGCACAACATCGACCTCTGCACCCATCTTCTTAAGTTCATCAACCAGTACCGTCCTTGCCTCCTGCGCCCTTGGTATAAGTATCTTCCTGCCCTTTACCCTGTTTCCCAACATGGCAACCAGGCCTTCCGCCTTAAATTCTTCCGGTATTTCGTCTACCCTTATCCTCAACTCCTCTATTGCCCTTGCAGTCTTTGGTCCTATTGCAAAAACTGCTGTACCGCCAATGTCCCGTATATCCTTGCCGAGCATCCACAATCTATCAATAAAGCGTCTTACCGCATTGGCACTGGTAAAAATTACGGTATCGTATGTTTTCAGGTTTTTGAGCGCCGTGTCCAGCGGACCGCGGTCATCGGGATCGACGAACTGTATAGTGGGTTGTTCAATGACAAACGCACCGAGCTCCTCAAGCGACTGCTTCAGGAATGCATTGTCCTTTTCAACCCTTGTGATGAGCACCTTTTTCCCGAACAGCGGCAGATGTTCAAACCAGTTCAGTTTATTCCTGAGGTTTACAACACTTCCAATGATTATGAGTGCTGGTGGCATAAAAGGCCTGTGCCGCTCTTCCAAGATATCTTTCAATGTATACGTGTGCGCGGACTGAACAGGTGTTGTGCCCCACCTTATAACGCAGATTGGATCATTTGCGTCTCTTCCATGGTCAACGAGTTTCCGGGCTATCTGTTTTATCTGTGCAACACCCATAAGCACAACAATCGTATCAAGTTTTGCAATGGCATCCCAGCTCTGTTCATCAATGCCCTCAGAGGTATGCTTGTGCCCTGTTATTACAACTACGGACGATGATAAGCCCCTGTGGGTCAGGGGTATTCCCGCGTACAGCGGAACGGCATTTATGGAGGATACGCCGGGTATAATCTCAAAGTCTATACCTTCATCAGCAAGTGCTACTGCCTCCTCTGCACCCCTTCCAAAAAGGAACGGGTCGCCGCCTTTAAGTCTGAGTACATTTAATCCTGCCCTGGCCTTTTCTACCAATATGCCGTTGATTTCATCCTGTGATTTCAGGTGCTCACCCGGCATCTTGCCCGCATATATAAGCTCTGCCGAAGGTTTCGCGTACTTCAGGACGTCCCTGTTGATCAGGTGATCATACACGATCACATCCGCGGTCTTTATGCGGTTCATGACCTTAAGAGTTAAAAGCTCGGGGTCACCGGGACCTGCTCCTGCAATGTAGACTTTGCCTTTATTCATGTTTATAGATTCAATATTTTCGCCGCTCCGAGATCGAGCAATGCTTCCGCAAGTTTTACGCCAGCACGGTAAGCCCGATCTCTTTTGTCCGTTATGCCCGACTGATAAAAAGATTCGCCTTCAGGATCTGCCACAAAACCTTTTATCTCGACTTCATTGTTGACTATTTCCGCATAAGCACCCGCAGGGACCTGACAGTTACCGCCGAGACGTGTGACGAATCCTCTCTCCGCCTGGGCCCTTATGAAGGTGAGCGGGTGGTTTATCCCTTCTAAAACTGGTTTTATGTGTCCGTCATCCATGCGTGCCTCTATTGCTATGATGCCCTGGCCCGCAGCTGGAATTATATCGAGCCTTTCCATAAATTCCGGCTTTATCCCAAGCCTGTTGATGCCTGCAAACGCAATAACAATGGCATCGAAGGACCCGGATTCCAATTTTCTTATCCTCGTATCCACATTACCCCTGAGCATGTCAAATCTGAGCCCCGGTTTTATCCTTTTTAGCTGTACCATCCTCCTCAAGCTTGTAGTACCAATGACCGCATTGTGCTTCAGTGCCGACAGTGTCGTCTGTCTGTTGAAAATTGCAGCGTCCCATGGCTTCTCGGCGGGCGGAGTCGCTGCTATAGAGAGCCCTTCGGGTATTTCTGCCGGCATGTCTTTCATGCTGTGAACAGCAATATCGATCTCTCCCGATAAAAGGGCCTTTTCTATCTCCTTTACAAATAAACCCTTACCGCCTATCTGCGTTAATGATGTGTCCTGTATTGCGTCACCGGAAGTCTTGATTACAACAAGTTCCGTTGTAATTTTCCTGTCAGCACTTTCAATAAGTGATTTTATATAATTTGCCTGCCACAGGGCAAGCTTGCTTCCCCTTGTGCCTATCAGTATCTTCATATCTTAAATATCCTTTTCAGCAGTGCTATGTCTTTAAGGACTTCGCCCCTGGCATGGTCATTCTTTATCTCTGTTATCGGTTCATGAAGAAGTTTATTAATTATGCCTTTTGACATGGCGTCGAGGACGTCCACCTCTTTGGGGGTCGGGTTTGACAGCTTTGATATTGCTTCTTTTAATTCCTGCTGCCTTACAGCTTCGAATTTTTCCTTCAGCGAAACAATCGTAGGCACCAGTGAAAGCTCTCCGAGCCAGTTCAGGAATTTATCGACCTCTTCCCTGATAAATTTTTCCGCTTCATGCGCGGACTTCTCCCGCTCTTTCAGGTTCTGATTTGTGACACCCTTTAAATCATCTATATCGAACAGGAACACGCCTTCCAGTTCCGATATGGACGGCTCTATGTTCCTTGGTACGGATATATCAATAAAGAATAAAGGCTTGTGTTGGCGCGCCTTGACGACCTTCTCCATCCTGTCATTGGTTATGAGATAATGATCCGCTGATGTTGAACATATGGTAATATCAACATCCATGAGCTCGTCGTACAGCTCGTCGAATTCGACTGCAGTGCCGTTCAGCCTTTCTGCAAGCTGAGAAGCGTGTGAAAACGTCCTGCTGAGGATGATTAGTCTTGATGCGCCTGCATCCCTTAGATACTTTGCAGCGTCCTCGGCCATTTCACCTGCGCCCATAAGCATCACACTCTTACCCTCCAGTCTGCCGAAGATCTTTTCCGAAAGTTCCACGGCAACAGAGCTTACAGAAACGGTGTACATGCCGATGTTTGTGGACGACCTTACCTTTTTGGCAACGCTGAACGCTCTGTGCATAAGTCTGTTCAATATGGGCCCGGTTACAGAGTTATTCGATGCAATCCTATAAGCATCCTTGGTCTGTCCGAGTATCTGGGCCTCGCCTATGACCATGGAATCAAGGCTGCTTGCGACCCTGAATATATGAGTTACGGCGTCCCTCTCTGTATGGATGTACAGATGGAAAGAAATGGATCTTGAATGAACCTTGCCTGCATCGCTCATGACCGTCTTTATTGTATCAATGGCTTTATCCGCATCCTCGCAAACAACGTAAAACTCTATGCGGTTGCAGGTCGAAAGAACAATGGCCTCTGTTATCCCGTCAAAGAGCACCAATTTTTTAAGGATGGGAGGAAGCTGTTCCTCTGTAAAGCTGAGTTTTTCCCTCAACTCTACAGGTGCTGTTTTATGGTTCAAACCTACAACAAGAAGCTTCATGGCTTAAAAATTATGATAACCCTGGAATATAAAATTAACCCCTATAAAAGAGAAAACAACGAGCA
>JAJYJX010000035.1 GCA_021789095.1 bacterium | reverse complement strand
CGTTTTTACAACATCGAGACCCACGCCCCTGCCTGAAACCTCGCTTACGTCGGTCTTCGTGGAGAATCCCGGCATAAAAATCATGTTAAAAAGCTCTTCTTTTGCGGGTTTTGCAGAC
This sequence comes from bacterium, assembly GCA_021789095.1. Classification (GTDB taxonomy): domain Bacteria; phylum JAMCPX01; class JAMCPX01; order JAMCPX01; family JAMCPX01; genus JAJYJX01. The sequence continues at coordinate 16,433 of JAJYJX010000035.1, read as the reverse complement.
GGAGAAAGAAATCCCTTTCCTATGGCAGTTTTTCTCACCTCTGACAGCGAAATACCCCTGCCGTCATCCTCTATCTCTATGAGCACATGATTGCCCTTCTGATAGGCGCGTATCACAATTTTACCTTTTTGCGGCTTGCCTGCAACAAGCCTTTCTTCGGATGATTCTATGCCATGGTCGATGGAGTTGCGGATTATGTGCATCATGGGATCGGTCAATTCTTCTATGATGAGCTTATCGAGCTCTGTATCGGCGCCGTAGAATTCAAGCTCTATTTCCTTGTTCAGTCCTTTTGCTATTCTCGTCGCTGTTCTCGTAAGCTTGTCAAAAAGCTGGCTCAAAGGTATCATCCTTATTTCAAGCACACCAAGCTGGAGCTCCTTCAGTTTCCTCTCCAGTTCTTTTATTGTTTTGGCAAGATCTACCGCTGTACTTTTGAATCCTATTTCTTGTCTTACACTCTCCGATATCCTTACAAGGTTTGTTTTTGCGAGCACAAGTTCACCGACAATATTCATAATGTAATCAAGCCTTGATATGTCCACCCTGACAGTCTGTGCGATTCCTTTAATGGATGCAGATTCATCCATAACGCCCTTCGTTGTGACCGCTTCCTCGACCGGCGGCTTTTTGTCCGGCAGCACAGCCGCACCTTTCCTGATGTTCTGTATCTTTATGTCTTTAAAATCAATGCCGGATACTATCTTATCCTCGGACTCCTTTGTGCCCAGGAGGATATCAAATTTTATTTCTCCTTCCTTTGCTTCAGTCGTACTCGGGAGGGTTGTAATGATCTCACCGAAATCTTTGAGCTGTGCTGTCAGGTCCGCGAGCTCTTTGTCAAAGCTCATCAGGCTGAATGACACGTCCACTTTGAAGAGGTTATTGCTGTCCTTTATGTTCTCTTTTAACCTTGACTCTTCGTACTCTGTTAGTACGGACAGAATATCCTTGTTCAGCGTGAGCTCCGAAAACAGAGACTCCTTCTTGTCTTCCTGCTTTGCCAGTTCAGCTTCCTTCAACTGCGTGAGCAGCGGTTCTATATCCATACCCTTCCCGAACGCTTCAGAAGATATCATTGTCCTGAGCGTATCACCTGAAGCATACAGGGCTTTTATAAGGATGTCTGAAATGGGTATCTTGCTCAATCTCACCTTGTCCAGCAGGTCCTCCATCTTATGACTGGTCTCCGTGATCTCCCTAAAACCGAACATGCTTGATATACCCTTTAACGAATGTGCTGATCTGAACAGATCGTTTATGGTATCCGGATTTGGCTTGCCTGTTTTTCTCGCAGTGTCTATTTCATTAATATCCTTGAATATTTTATCTATTAATTCTTCTGATTCAGCGATAAATTCTTTTGTGGCCTTGTTTTGTTCCATATATTATCCAATGTACTTCTTGACAATTTTCTGAAGTTCTTCGGGTTTGAAAGGCTTAACAAGGTACTCATTGGCACCCAGCGCCATGCCCTTCTGCCTGTCCATCTCTGTTCCCTCTGTCGATATGATAACCAGCGGAATATTCTTATACTGCTGGTTCTTCCGCACAAAGCTTATAAGTTCAAGACCGTTTATATCCGGCATGTTTATGTCAGTTATTATAAGTTTGAAATTTATCTGGGGCAGAAGTTTAAGCGCTTCAAAGCCGGTTGCGCTTTCGTACACCTCGCAACTCTCGCAACCTTCTATTGCAGATGATATAAATGACCTCATTGTCTGTGAATCTTCTACAATCAGTATATTATTGTTCATTGCTCATCCTTCCGTTCCCTTAGTATTCTCTCCAGATAAGCCTTTTCCATAACAACACTTGCCTGGCTCATGAATATTTCAAATGTTGTCATATCCGACACCCTTTTCTTAAAAGGCACATTATCGCCATAAAATATGGCTGCAACCCGGTTTGCAGTTAACAGTGGTACGGCATAGGACTCTGCCGGCCAGTCCCCGCCTATCTGGCTCAGGAGTTTCTTATTCCCTTCGGTTTGCTCGGGAGATTCTTTAACGGGTGTTTTGTACTTAAGAACCTTGCCTATCAGGGAATGCTCCTCTATTTCTATTTCCATCTTTTTAACCACTACATTCGGGTTATCAAAGAATGCTTCAAGACCGAACTGACCGAGCCCCCTGAGTTTGTTCTTGGCAACAAGGAAAAGTACACCCCTGTTCAGCAATTCGCTTGCGAACCTCATAATCAACAGGGTTATTTCTCCGGTAAAGTTGGGGCTCATAAGTTCATCTATCATAGATTTGAGTGTAAGCAGGCCCGGGCTTGTATCTACCTTCTGTCCTGTGGTTTCCGGCAGTAGTTCTACTTCGTCCTGAAATTCCCTGGTAAGTTCTTCCGTGATGTCCTGGACAAACCTGGACCCCGTATCATCCCCTTCGTGCGTTTCCTCGGCTGCAGCTTTGACCTCCTTTATGCCGGGCTTGAACGTAAAACCTGCCTCCTGATACTGCCTGTAAAGGGACGTAATCTTCTCAAGTATTTCCATGTACGCATCAATGTCGGGTGATGCTCTTGAAAACTTTTTTGGTTTTTTTAGATAGGCATACACGCCGAGCATCTGGGCCTCTTTTACGACTTCTTCATTGTTTATATTGCTTAACAGGACAACAGGTATCTTTAACTTTTTATCCGATGCCCATCTGAGCAGTTCCACCCCTCCCAGCATCCCTTCTCCGCTTGTTTTGGGAATGGTAAGATCCACGACGATCATAGGAAATCTTGGAGAATCCTTTATTGTCTCAAGATATTCATAAAGGGCATTTAAATCCGCCATGGAAGATGTTCTGAATCCCCTTGATTCGAAGCTGTCTTTTAGGAAAGTCTGAGAATCTGCACTTTGATCGACAATGATCAGTTCCTCCATTTCTCTTATCTGGGATGTAAATTCGTCCTTACGGTGCTCCTCAATGCCCACATCCCTCCTCTTTTCATCGATCTTCCTTGTGCCCTCCATTGCCACATACTGCGGGTTCAGTGGCGCTGCAAGGTAGCTGTCAAGACCGGGCTTATAAACTTTCTTCAGATTTTCTGTTATCTCAAAATTGAAATTGCCTTCTTCCCATGTAAAAAAATCGAAAATGGTGTTGGTAATATAGTTTTGTACGATGTCTTCAATAACATCGGCTTTTACCATGCTTGATTCAATCAGGAATGCCTTTGCATCGGTTTTATTGCCTGTTTTCAGCCTGTTTGTTATCTCGGCAAGCTGTTTATCCTGTAGTATGTCTCCCCCCCTGAGTAATTCCAGTATGTTGTTCGGGTGCAGGGTGCTTGATGCAGAAATAATCTGGCCTTCGATAAAGACAATTTTACCTTCTTCGCCTTTCCTGGTAAGATAGAGGATACCCGATCGCCTGCTTAAGCTAAGGATCTGTAGTATATCCCCCAGTGCCAGATCTTCAAGGCTACCTATTAGGCTCATTTATGCTGATGTTCTCCTCTACAATTATATTATGATTTCATTATCATACCACTTGATACGTGTAAAGCAACAGACATTGATTTCATGATTGCAGAACTTTAACTGCCGGGGCAATGAATTTTTGCAGTAACAGCTAAAATTTTAGAGCATTACAGGGGTATAAATACATTTGCAAGCGGTTTTATAGAGGCATCCCTTGTCAAATATATCACCTGAGTTTCTTTTGAAAGGTTTTTAATCATGCCGTACACTGCTGCCCTGTTAGCTTCATCAAGTGTTACAAACGGTTCGTCCATAACAACCGGCCATGGCCATTTTTCCACGGAAATCTCCAGCATTGATAAGAATATTGAAAATATGCCCTTTTCCTTCAGAGAACCGGACAACGCGCTGAACCCGAGTTCTTTGCCTGAATTCCTGATCGGAACAATCCTATCACCGATAAACGAAAGTTCCTGAAATGCACCATTGGTTAATGTGCTGAAATGGGTACTGGCCCTGGAAGCAGTAAGAGACATGATGCGGTCCCTGCTGTCGCCGGTCAACTCCGATAGAGTGTTCATGGTGCTGAGGAATACAGGTACTGGAACGATCTCTGGTTTTCCGGCTTGTATTTCCTGTTTACGGACAACCGGTTCCCTTCTCTTCCGTACCGGCCTGTCTTCTGTGGTGTTTAATCTTTTCTTCAGTGCTTCTATCTGCCGGGATATTGAATATGGATCCATTGTTGAACCTGTCATTGATCTTAATTGTTCCTGAAGATTCTCTATGTCCGATTTTATCTGGGCTTCCTGTTTCTTCAGAAGCTCTGCGTTGCCTTCAGAGGCAACTGCATTGTATTTTTTCTTTGAATTCGCAAATTGATCAAGAACCTCTTTGTATTTTTTTATTCCTTCCTTCAGCGCAGAAGGAGATTCAAGCTTCATTGAACTTACAAGGCTTGTTATAACAGAACCTTCTATATCATATTTTTTCTTCTGTTCTTTTATCTGTTTTTCGAGTGCCGAAACGGCATCCTGCCTCTTTCTAATTTCACCCCTTTTGCTTGCATCATTCCACAATGCATAACCCATCATGCTCAGCCCTGCAAAAACGCCTGCTGAAAGATACATGCCCCACGAACCCGCAAAAAAAGTAAGCAGCACGGGGGCCACTATAAATAACAGCACAACACCTCCACCTGCAATAAATATCCTGTCTTTGTAAAACGGCGGGGTGCTTGTACTGACAGATGCATACTGTGATTTCTGTCTTTCTATAGTATCTATTTCCGTTTTCATCCTTGCTTCAAACTGAACGTACTCGTCTATTCTTTTCTCTATATCATCCGGCAGATCCGAAAACCTGTTCAGTTCGTTAACCTGCTTCTCTGTTTCTTTAAGCTCTTGAGCATTGTTATCTATTGCGTTTATTCTGCCCTGTATATCGGCAAGGCTGGATTCCATCTGGTCTATCTTATCCTGATGGGCAGCCGCGTTTGAGGATACCTTGAGATCGTTTTCAAGCTCTTCTATCCTGGACTGTATCTCCTCTTTTGTCATGTCATCCTGCTGCAGATCATCCCTGCCTGTAAAGGATGTCGGTTCAAATTCATCCATCTGGTCCATGTAATCATTCTGGTAATCGTTTTGATCGCTTCCCATGGTAAAAGGTACCGGTTCTGCTTGTGTCGTTTTTGTTTCGTAACTGTATGGATTCACAAGATTGTATGAATTAATCATGTACAAGTCCCTGTACCTATCAAGCGGCTTAAAAAGCAGATCCCTTTTAAAAAAACCCCGTATTTCACCGGCATCCTTGGAAACAGTGGCAAACTTTTTTGACTCGGGGTTATATTTGGAAAGAAGTACGGCCTCTGAAGTCACATCCATAAGGAGCCTGAATGTATCCGGACCCTCTTTGAATGTTACGCCGAGTCTTATATCTTTTGCGCCCTCATTTTTAAGGCTTTCCCTGTAATCTTTATCTCCGGCAAGCGACAGAAGAAAAAAAAGTGCATCGGATATGGTTGTCTTTCCTTTTTCATTACCTCCGCAGAGGACATTCAAACCATCGTCAAGCTGGAATCTTACAGGCTCTTTAAATTTCCTGATGCCCTGAAGGATGAATTCTTTTATTACCATGCCTGTTTGTATTATGTATTATTGCCGGAAGGCGTTTGTTCTGTTTCCTGTCCGGAAGACTGCATTTCCTTTACCCTTTTCAACCTGCTTGACTTGGAGCTTAGGCCCCTGAGATAGTACAGCTTAGCCCTTTTTACCTTCATCCGCTGAACCACCTCTATCTTGTCTATGAATGGTGAATAAAGAGGAAATATCCTTTCAACTCCGACCCCGTAAGATACCTTCCTTATGGTGAAGTTTTTATTAATACCTTCTCCGCTTATGCCGATCACAACACCTTCGAATTGCTGTATCCTGGTTTTATCACCTTCCTTGTATTTTGTGTACGCCTTGACAGTGTCACCGGCCCTGAAATCTATCTGTTTTTTTTCAGAACCGGTCAAGTCTTTTTCCAAAAATGTAAGATTGTTCATTTTCCCTCCTCATTTCCTTTGTCTATCGCTTCGATAATGCTTAAAACATGCTTATCCTTCTTAGCCGCTGTCAAAAGATCGGGCCGCCTCATGGCGGTAATCTTTACCGATTGTTCCAGCCGCCAGCGCTGTATCTCCTTATGATTCCCTGACAATAATACCCCCGGCACTTCGTGGCCTTCAAACACCCTTGGCTTTGTATACTGGGGATACTCAAGCAGGTTGTTCTCATATGATTCATCAACAACCGATTCTTTATTGCCCATATAGCCGGGCATCAACCTTGCTATACTCTCTATAAAAACAAGAGCAGCTGCTTCCCCGCCTGAAAGTACATAGTCACCTATTGATAATTCCTCATCCGCGTAGAATTCCGGTACCCTTTCATCCATACCTTCATACCTGCCGCAAACAAGTATGAACCTGGTATGCTTTGAATACCTTTTTGCGGTACCCTGATCAAATTTCCTGCCTTTTGGTGAAAAAACAATCACTGCATAATCCTTCTCATCCGCCTTTGCATGCTGAATAGCGGACACAATGGGTTCGGGCTTCATGACCATACCCGCACCCCCGCCGTAAGGCGTATCATCGACAGTCCTGTGCTTGTCATTGGAAAAATCCCTTATATCTATAACATCGATTACTATACTGCCCTTTTCTATGGCCTGTTTCAGCAGGCCATCCATAAAAGGCGATACAAAATATTTTGGAAAAATACTAAGGATCTTAAATGTAAGCATAAAATAAAATGAAACTTAGTTAAGTTAAAAAAATCAGGCAGATCTATTAATCGTTAACTATTTCCAGCACGTATCTCTTTTTAAGCTTGTTCCCCGCAGCACCAAGAATTGTTCTTATAGCCTTTGCCGTCTTGCCTTCTCTGCCGATGACCTTGCCCATGTCCTCCTTGTCTACCTTGAGTTCGATAACTGATGTATGCTCGCTTTCAATCACTTTAACCTCCACCATCTCCGGTTTATCCACAAGCTGTTTTGCTATACTCTCTACCAGATCCTTCATCACCCACCTCTATTATTTGAGCCTTTATAAGATCTTTTGAGCCTTCAGTAAAGTTCTTACCCGTGGTGAGACCTGAGCTCCCTTATTAATCCATTCTTTTATCTTATCTGTTTCAATTTTTAATGTATAAGGTTGTGTTTCAGGACTGTAGTTGCCCAGAACCTCTATCACCCTTCCACCGGATGTATAACGGGAATCCTCAACAACTATCCTGTACTTCTGGATATGTTTTCTGCCAAACTTTTTAAGTCTTATTGCTACCATCTTTTTTCCTCCATGCTTAGTGTAGAAATCTTTGTATGCCTTTTATACCACCTTTTTGAATAATGTCCATCATCCGCTGTGATTCATAAAAACGCTTTATAAGCCTGTTAACATCTTCTACCTTTGTTCCGCTGCCGTTTGCTATTCGCTGTTTTCTTTTACCGTTCAGTATATCGGGATTATCCCGCTCCTTGGTTGTCATTGAATTTATTATGGCTTCGTATACCTTCATATCTTTTTTCACGGTGTCCGCTTTGACGCTGCCTTTCAATTTGCCAAAACCCGGCACCATATCAAACAGCGATTCGATCGAACCGAGCCTTTTTACCATTTTAAGCTGTTTTATAAAATCATGGAAGGTGAATTTACCCTTTGCAATCCCCTTCGCATGTTCGACATCGGTATCTGTTACAACCTCCGATACCTTTTCCACCAGTCCTTCTATATCCCCGCTGCCGATCATCCTTGACACAAGCTTGTCCGGGACAAAGGGTTCAAGAGCAGAAACAGATTCCCCAATCCCTGTGTAAAATATAGGCTTATCAATGATCTTTTTAAAAGAGATTACAGCTCCGCCCCTTGTGTCACCCTCAAATTTTGTAAATATTGCTCCGTCATAACCCACGCTGTTCATAAATCCCTGCGCCATCCTGAGCACATCATGCCCCATCATTGAATCAATTACAAGTACTGTCTGGGTCGGCTTCAAGGCATCCTTTACCTGTTTTAACTCATCCATGAGTTCAGTATCAATATGCAGCCTGCCCGCTGTGTCCACAATGATGAAATCGCATCCTGCGCGCGCAGAGGAAAGCCGCAGATCCTTAAGCCCGTCGTATCCTTTGGCCCGGATATCCCCATGAACAGGGAACCCGTTCGCTTTTGCGAGTGTTATAAGCTGTTCCTGCGCAGCAGGCCTGTTAAAATCAACGGATACAAGATATGGATTGAGTCCTTTTTTTTCTTTCATGTATTTTGCGAGTTTGACCGCAGTTGTCGTCTTACCCGTACCCTGCAGGCCTATAAGCACAATGACACCGTCTGTTTTCATCTGCACAGCGGGTCCCATTATATTTATCAATTCCTGCTTGAGCAGTCTGAGGAGATACTTTGACGGATCAATACTGCGGGACAATTCTTCTCCCATGGCCTTCTGCCTTATATTGTCGAGCAGTTGCTTTACAACCAAGTAATGAACATCCGCTTCGAGCAGAGCAATCCTTATATCCCTGAGGGCATCATCGACATCCTTTTCTGAAAGCATGCCCCTTTTAGACAGTTTATCGAAAAGTTTTGTAATCTTTTCCTCAAGAAACTCAAACATTTATGCTCCTGTTCGTGGAATTTGTATTATTATTTTATAAAAAGCAGAATGTCAAGGATGCTACATCTGACTTCCGTATTCTTGACACTATCCCCTGCTTGTGGTTTTAATATACTATGGATGAGAAACGGCAGCCACAGCCCGACAAGAAAGAAGACAAAAAAGATAATAAATTTGTTATCTCCCCTGAAATAGAAAGGTATATGCAGATCCTGCGCAAGGATCCGAAATCGCCGGTTTTCGCAGCATTAAGTGAAGCTTACAGGAAAGGTAGCCTGCTGGATGAAGCAATAACAACAGCCATCGACGGCCTTAAGTATAACCCAAATTATATAAGCGGAAGGGTGGCGCTCGGCAGGGCATATTACGATAAAGGAGAATTTGACAAGGCCGTTGAAGAGCTTAAAAAGGTCATAAAGACAACTCCTGACAACATTATCTCCCATAAACTTATAGCAGACATCTATATAAAACAATCGAATGTACCCGCCGCTCTACAGGAATTAAAAACAACACTGTTCCTTTCACCCGACGATAAAGAAGCAAAAACACTTATGGGAAGCCTCTCAAAACCTGTGCCCGGACAGGAGGGAAAACAAGAGGCAGCGGAACCTGCCAAACAGGAGCCCATAAAACATGAACCTGCTGTGCAAGAAATCCCAAAACAGGCTATTAAAGAAGCAGAACCAGTACCGCAGGAAACTGTAACAGGCGCCTTAAAAAAGGAACCGGAAAAACCGGCTGAAAAAGAGGGACAAACTACTGCAGAGTTGCAGGGCCAAAAAGGAGAAACAAGCGCTGAGATACCTGGGCCGGTGAAGCAGCCGGAAGAACCTGTGCCACAGGCTGAACCAGAAGAATGGAAGCAGGAAGAAGCACCTGCTGCAGGTACTGCATCTGCGGCCGTGTCTGTTGAAGGCGAGCTTGAAACAGAGCTAAGCCAGCCGATGCCTGAAGCAAAAATTGAAGAGATTAAAACTCAGCAGCCGGCAGAAGAGCCTTTTCAGGCTACACAGACAGCAGAAACTGCGGAGGCACACGTAATGAGCGGGGCGAAGGAGGAGGTAAAAACAGAAGAACTCGAGGCTGTTTTTGAAGAACTCTCGGGAAAGGCTGAAACTCCTCAGGAACAGGGGCTTGCGGCGCAAGAGCATGTCATGACAGAACCAATACGTTCAGAGATGGGACCAGCGCCTTCGCGTATGCATCCTGAAGAGCCTGAACCTGCACCCCTGGAACTCATATCCGAACCGGTACAGCAGCCAGCAGAACAGGATGAACAACAGCCTCTTGAAGGCCAGGGTGAAGAAATACAGACGGTTACAATGGCAGACCTTTATGTCAAACAGGGACATCTTGACAAAGCTTATCAGATTTATAAAAAAATACTGCTGAAAAACTCTGATAATTCCATTATACGTGCAAAGCTTGTAAAGGTTAAAAAACTTATTGAATCAAAACAACAGGACGAGCTTGATAAAAGCAAACTCGAGGCATTGAAAGAACAGGAACCAAAACCATCAAGACCGGAACAATCAGATGCAATCAAGGAAAACATGAAGAGGTTGAATGCATGGCTGGAGAAAATAAAAAAGGGAGGGTAAATGTCGTTCTTAGAAATCTTACAGAAAATAGTCGATGACAATCCTGGCTGCACAGGCGGGATTGTAATAGGTATAGACGGGATAGTCATAGAGCAATATGTCAGGGAGAATGAGTCAATTGATTTCCAGAACATCGGCGTCGAATACACCACCCTGATGAAAAGCATTTCTGATACTTCACATACACTCGGATTTGAAGAGCCCGATCAGCTTGTCGTGGAATACCAGGGCATGACCCTTATTGTACGCAGCATCAATAAAGATTACTTCGTGATCCTTGCCATGAACAGGAGCGGCAATATAGGCAAGGCGAGGTTTTTGCTCAGAAAAAATATTTTAAATCTTTCCCGGGAATTGTAACTATACCGCGGCGGTACTTTATACTCAATGAAACCGTCATTAAAAAGCTTGCTCAGACTCCTGTCCAGATTGAGGCTTGATGCAGTTGTTATTATTTCAAGGGCCAATAAACTTTATTTCTCCGGATACGAATACGATGAGGGCTTCCTGTTAATAGATACTGCAGGATTAAAACTGTTCGTTGATCCGAGGTTCAGCATCTATGCACAGCAGCGGGTAAAGGCTGCTGAGGTCATTGAAGCAAGGCAGCCGGTGGTTGAATTGAACAGATCGCTGAAGCGATACCATACCATAGGTATTGACGGCTCGGCGCTTTTGCACAGGGATTTTATGCTCATTACATCAAAGCTGGACAGGCAGAAGTTCCGTTTTATAGAACAGGAACTGTTTAAGATACGAGCTGTCAAAAGTGCGGAAGAAGTGGGTTACATTAAAACCGCCGCAAGGGCTTCGGGTAAGGCGCTCAATCTCTTGATAAACACGATTACCCCTGATATGACAGAAAAACAGGTGGCAGCAATGCTGAACCTTGAGCTCATAAATGCAGGCGCTGATGATATTTCATTTGACACTATAGTCGCTTTTGACGAGAGGGCGGCTTATGCGCATGCAATACCATCGAACGCCATAAAACTGAGAGGTAAAAGATTGATGCTGTGCGATTTTGGCGCTGTATATAAAGGTTACCATACCGATGAAACACATACATTTTTTGCAGGCAGTTGGAGTGATGATGCCAGAAAGCTGTACAATGCGGTGCTCGAAGCTCACACCAGGGCAATAGACGCCGCAAAAGCAGGCATGCGTGCATCAAAGCTTGACAGTGTCGCAAGGGAATTCCTCGATAAAAAGGGTTACGGCAAATATTTCGGTCATGCTCTCGGTCACGGCGTAGGGCTGGACGTTCATGAATCCCCTTCGATTAACCACAGATCCAAGGATATTTTAAAAAACGGCATGGTCTTTACGATTGAACCCGGTGTTTATATCCCCGACTGGGGTGGTATAAGGATAGAGAGTATGCTATACCTGTCGGACCGGGGCAAAGAAGTCCTGACAAGAAGGAACAATCCTGTTATAAACCTGGAGGCATAATGGATGTTAATGATGTAAAAGAACTCCTTGAGCTTATAGAGGGCAAAGATATCATAGAAATAGAGTACAGTCATGGCGATAAAAAAATAAGGATCGTCAGATCATCTTCCGGCAGAGTAAAAAAGGCACAGGAAGTGCAACAGGCAAGACCCGCTGAGGTTCAGCCCGAAGCCGAGGTCGATACAACTGCCGAAAAATTGCTTGTCAGCGTAAATTCTCCGTTCGTCGGAACATTCTACTGCGCGCCGTCACCGAGTGAAAAGCCTTTTGTAGAGATAGGAAGCAGGGTCAAAAAGGGACAGACCATAGGTATAGTTGAAGCCATGAAACTTATGAATGCGATAGAAGCCGATGCCGACGGTTCCGTCAAACAGATCCTCAAAAAGGACGGCGAACCTGTAGAATTCGGTGAACCTTTATTTATCATTGATCCGGAAGGCTGATGCATGTTCTCAAAAGTGCTCGTTGCAAACAGGGGCGAGATTGCAATAAGGATTATCCGGGCTCTGAAAGAGCTTGGAATAAAATCGGTCGCGGTTTACTCCACTGCAGATAAAAATGCCCTTCACACCCAGCTGGCTGATGAAAAAATATGCATAGGCTCTGCCCAGAGCAAGAACAGCTATCTCAATGCCCCTGCCATCATAAGCGCCGCACAGATAAAGGGAGCTGACGCCATACATCCGGGTTATGGATTTCTCTCGGAAGATCCTGGGTTTGCGGAAGTCTGCGAGGAAGCAGGCATCAAGTTCATAGGGCCGAAGCCCGAGGACATAGAACTCATGGGCAACAAGCTAAAGGCAAGGGAATATGTGGATAAGATCGGCATACAGGTATTGCCGGGTACATTTCAGGAAATAGAGGACGAACAGCACGCTATAAGAATTGCAAAAGACATAGGCCTTCCACTCGTTATCAAGGCTGCAGAAGGCGGAGGCGGCAGAGGGATTAAGATCATCTATGCCGAAGACCAGATACCAAACATAATCAAGATTGCAAGGGCTGAGGCCAAAATGGCATTCGGAAGTGCATCGCTCTACATTGAAAAGTACTTTGAAAAAGTACGCCATATAGAGATCCAGATCATAGGTGACGGCAACGGGAACGTCATTGCCCTGGGAGAGAGAGAATGTTCCATCCAGAGAAGGCATCAGAAGTTTATAGAGGAATCTCCATCAATAGCGGTTGACGATAAACTCAGGAACAGGATAAACGATGCAGCCGTAAAGATAACAAGGCACATAAATTACAGGGGGGTTGGCACTGTTGAGTTCCTTCTCGATGAAAAAGGAAGATTCTATTTCATGGAGATGAACACCCGCCTTCAGGTAGAGCACCCCGTAACGGAGTTTGTAACAGGCATTGACATAGTGGCAGAACAGATAAATATAGCCGGCGGACAGAGAATGTCCCTGTCACAGAAGGATATAAAACTCAGGGGGCATGCAATAGAATGCAGAATAAATGCAGAGGACCCGGAAACACTTGTTCCGTCTACAGGAACAATACGTGCGTATGTCCCCCCCGGAGGCCCATGGGTCAGGGTTGATGGTTTTGCTTACTCCGGGTATGAGGTTTCTCCCTATTATGATTCACTCATCGCAAAGCTTATAGTATGGGCAGAGGATCGGGACAGCGCTATCAGAAGAATGCTCAGGGCCCTCGATGAATTCATTATAGATGGCATAAAAACCAACATACCGCTTCATAAAAAGATACTATCAAGCAAGGAATTCCTGCTCGGCAACATATCAACCAGGTTTATAGACAAGTTTGTTTAGCATGAATCAGATCAGATACCTCGGTTTTTCAAATTTTGATCCGTCAGTAAACATGTCAGTCGATGAGATGCTCTTCAAAAGGGCATTGGAAAACAACAAAACTGCATCATTAAGATTTTTTACCTTTAACAGAAGATGTATCTCGATAGGCAAGAATCAGAGGACGGATAAACTGCCCGAAGAGTTCCTGAACGCCGGGTTAGAGATTGTAAAAAGGCCTACAGGGGGCGGTGCTGTAATGCATGACCGGGATCTATGCTACGCCCTTGTCCTGCCCGAGAGTTATCTTGGTCCAAACAGCGCCCTGATGAACAGTTACAGGATGATCACAGGCGGTCTTAAACATGGATTTAAATTGTGCGGTGTCGATGTACAGTACGGCAGCAGTGATCAGCACCAGAATGAGCCGGTATGCTTTAACAAGGCATGGATATATGAACTATCCCTACAGGGAAAGAAACTGGTTGGAAGTGCGCAGAAAAGGGCAAAGGGCATACTGCTTCAGCAGGGATCGATAATGAAAGATCATCATGTCCCGGTGGACAGACTTATCAATGCACTGCTTGAAGGACTCAGGCTTTCCCTTAACATAGAATATACTGATGAGCCGCTGACGAAAGACGAACTGGAAGTATCAAAAGTCTTCTCCAGGAATTTTGCCGTAACAGCAGAAACAACCCGTTAATCATGGTTCTCTATATCTTTTTATCTTTATATGTTTCCCGTCTGTTGTTATCCTTATTGCACCGCTCCTGTCGGTTCTCAAGACCTGTATGTCTTTTTCAAAAAACCGTTTTAAAACGACCTTTGACGGCAGATGAAACGGATTGCCCTCTCCAGCAGGGACAACAACAATCTCCGGTTTGACTGTACTGAGGAACTGTTCTGAATTTGATGTTCTGCTGCCGTGATGCGCAGCTTTCATAATATCTGCTTTTAATCTGGACTGATAGGTATAGGAGAGTACCTGTTCCGCATCTTTCTCTATATCTCCTGTAAACAGCACGCTGACATCCCCGTATGTTATCTTGGAGAGCAGTACAGTGTTATTTATATCCTTGTTCGATGATGAATCGCAGACTTCATGCGGTACAGAAAACAACTCTACCTTTGCACCGTTTATATCCTTTAATACCGTCTGACCTGTAATGGTATAAACCGCTGTCCTGGATCTGTTCGCTGCATTTATAAACTTCGTGTAAACATCCGTATCCGGAGAACAGTCATTTTTATAAACCTCTCTTACATTCATGTTCATGATAATAAACCCCAGCCCTCCTATGTGATCAATCTGGGGATGCGAGGCAATTACGTAATCGACATGCGTCCTTTTCAACGACCAGATGTACCGTGCAACAACAGATTCGCCCGTGTCATAGCTGCGATAAGCTCCTCCGCCTGCATCAATGAGTAATGTTTTACCATAAGGGAGCTCTATAAATGCACTGTCACCCTGTCCGACGTCAATAAATGTTACGGACATATCCCTGTTCCAGCGCGTCCTATATGCATAGTAACCCGCATCGGACAGTATCAGCAGTGAAAGCATCGATAGTGCTGTTAACGCCGTCTTCGGTCCGATCCTTTTTGCATTCAGCATAACTATAATAGCTGAATAATACAGAAAAAGCTCAAACAACGAAGGCGCAGGAACTTTTACGGATGCTGCGGATAAACCCGATATAGCGTGTATTACGTTAACAATGATGTGTATGAACAGTACTACAATAACAAAAATATAATGGCTTATAACAGGCATAACAAAACCTGCTGCAGAAGATATGAGTGAAAGCGGCAAAATCAGATAGCAGAAAACAGGTATTACTATAACATTTAGCAATATGCCGAATAAGGGCAGCGTATTGAAATAAAATGCAGTTACACCGCCGAGCCCTATAGTTACAAAAAAGCTTACAAGAAACATGCCTGTTATATACTTTACAATCCTGCCGATATGATTGCCCTTCCCTATGTTTAACGCGGATAGAATGCGGGTTATTGCCGGAGCAAACGCAATAATTGATCCTACCGCTATGAATGAAAGCTGGAATGAAATACTGTACAGTGCCGTTGGATCCAGCATCAGTATAAAAAATGCAGAGACAAGGATTCCTGCCCATCTTGCCTGCGTTCTGTTCATAAGAAACATAATGCCGTATACAGCAATCATTATGCCGCTCCTTATAACGGGAGGGTTGGCCCCGCTGATAAAAATGTAGGCAGTCATTGGCACCATTGATAGAAGCAGTGAAAGTTTCGGAATACTGGTATGAAGGCACAGGTACTTTGAGCGTGACAGCAAAAACTTGATGAGCAGGTAAAAAAGGTGGGTTATGATCGCAAGGTGCAGTCCTGCTACGACAAGGATATGAACAATGCCTGTAGATGCAAACATTTTTCTGACATCCTGTCCGATATACCCCTGATCCCCTATTACGAGAGCAGTAACGATGCCCAATGCAGTCCGGTCGGTTACATGATTTCTTATAATATCTTTTAATTGCAGCCTTACCCCATCTATTGTACGCAGTACGCCCCTTTTAGCCTTGTCTGAACGAACAGACAAATCGTCTTTATTATTTATGTAGGCAATCAGTCCTACATTTTTTCTCCTGAGCGCATTGATGTAATCAAATGAACCGGGGTTTTTATAATTTTTTGGTTCCCTTGGCAATACATGTATAGTGATATAATCCCCTCTGACAAATCGCATGAAACCACCATCCTTATAAAAGATCGTGATCTGGATTCGACAGCCGCTTACGGCATTCATATCATTATCTATTGTATCAATTTTTAATACTATTTTATCCCTGTCTGCATACCCGATCACAGGTTCTACTATCCATCCTGAAATAAAAACCTTCCTTCCGCCGGCATAAGAAATGATCTCGTCTGCGCATACGTCGTGCCCTGACGTTTTATGATGATACAGACCGACAACAGCAATGAACGCCGTAAATGCCGCAATTATTATCCATAGGAGCCTGCTCTTAACAAATACGCAGAT
>JAJYJX010000034.1 GCA_021789095.1 bacterium | reverse complement strand
AAACGCTTGATCCTTTAACCCGGTTACTGTCCGAACCTGAAAAACTCATTGCCGTGCTGGGCAGTCACCTGTGCAGCTGTTTGTGTAGGCTGTGTGCCTGAAACAAATGCCTCAAATCTGGCATCCGGATCATCCGCTGTTGCAAGATAACCTGTTTTTGCGTCTATCCTTGCAAACACTACACCCGACGGTATGGGAAAATCACTGTCAGGGTATGCAGTAACTGCCTCCTTCATAAAATCCAGCCAGATCGGTGCTGCGGTATTGCCGCCTGTTTCAGCTGTGCCCAGACTTCTGTTATCATCGAACCCGACCCAGACGCCCGCTATAACGTTTGGCGTAAAACCAATGAACCATGCATCCCTGTTGTCCTCTGTTGTACCTGTTTTGCCTGCAGCGGGTCTGCCAAGTGCATTGGCCCTCCAGCCTGTTCCGTGTTGCACAACATTTCTCAGCATGCTTATCATGACATAAGCAGCTGCAGGATCGAAAGCATAGCTTACAGACGGAGTTAATGATGTCCCTGTAGTTTTTTGTGCCGAGGTTAAGGTAACGGGTTGTGCGGTAGTTTGGGAGACGGATTGCGAAGCAAATGCCGTGGTTGAAATATAATTAAGGTTAACGGTATGGGGCGCAACCTCATTGTCTTCAAGCACGGTCCCGTCCCTGTCTATAATCTTTTTTATATAGTACGGATGGATAAGGGTGCCGTAGTTCGGAAATACGTTGTAAGCAGTAACCAGGTCCATAAGGCTTAAGGAAGATGAGCCCAGAGCAAGCGTTAAATCATTGGTAAGGGGGGCTGTTATGCCGAACTTCCTCGCGAAATTTATGGCATATTCGACACCAATGGCATTGAGCAGCCTTATAGACGGATTATTCTTTGAGTGTGTTATGGCGTTCTGCAGCGTTATTGGCCCTGTAAATGTTTTATCATAATTTCGCGGCTTCCACACGGTCGGTGCTGTTGGCGTTGTCCCGGTCTCGGTTGTACCCGTTGTTGTCGCCGTGTATTGGTAAACCACGGGTGTATCGAGTATTATTGATGCAGGCGTGTAGCCCTTTTCCAGTGCGGCCGCGTAGTAGATCGGCTTAAAAGCAGACCCCGGCTGCCGCTGTGCCTGGACAGCGTGGTTGTACTGCGACCGGAGGAAGCTGTATCCTCCGACCATTGCCCTTATGCCGCCGGTTGAGACATCAAGTGCCACAAGCGCGCCCTGGATTTCAGGCTCGGGTTGAAGCGTAAATTCCATTATATTTTTGTCCTTTTTAACAAAATTTACCAGTATCACATCCCCGGTCTTTAATACCCTGTGCGGGTCGGTAACAGGCGGATACCATTTATCAGGATCAAATGGATGCGCCCATCTCATCGTCGAAGTATAGATTATGCCCTTTTCACCGCCCACATTGATTTCAACGCCTTTATCCGACAGTAAAAATCCTGTTACAACTGCATGGTACGATTTGCCAGGCATTACAATATACTGAACAGGTAAGGTGCCGTTGTCAGCCATAGAAGGTGTCAGTACGTAGTAATCGGGATTCACTGCAAGTTCGTTTTCCCTTATACTGTTTTCATAGTCCTTTATGTCTTTATCGTTTGCAAGGTGCTCTTCAGGGCCGGTATATCCCTGCTTCATGGTTATTTGTTCAAGACCTTCTTTAACCGCCGTGTTGGCTGCTTTCTGCATCATCGGATCAATGGTTGTATAGATCTTTAATCCCTGTTCAAGCACTGCGTCTTCGCTGTATTTTGTGTACACCTGCTGTCTCAGCATATCCAAGAAATAGGGAGAAATGTTTTTGACCGAATATGCGTTGTTAAAGTAAATCTTGACAGGCTGGTTGTACGCGAGCGCTTCCTGCACTTTTGTTATATACCCCTGTTCCATCATTCTATGCAGGACATACTTCTGGCGCAGCTTGGCCCTAGAGGGAGAATTCACCGGAGAGTATGTATTCGGGGATCTCGGCAGGCCCCCAAGTATGGCAGCCTCGGCAAGAGAAAGGTCTTTTGCCTTTTTACCGAAATACTGCTCACTCGCGGCCTCCACGCCGTAACAGCCGTCGCCCAGATAGATCTGGTTCAGATATATGTCCAATATCTCATTTTTTGTGAGATGCCTTTCCAGCTGCGTTGCGAGAATGAATTCCCGGATCTTCCTTGTAATGGTCTTCTGGGGCGTTAAAAGCAGTGTTTTGACAAGCTGCTGTGTTATGGTACTGCCCCCCTGTACGATCTGACCTGCCAGAAGGTCCTTTATGGCCGCCCGGATAATGGCCTCATAATCAACTCCTCCGTGCTGGTAGAATGTTGCGTCTTCCGCCGCTATGAATGCTTCGGGTACATATTTCGCCATCTGATCCATGGAGATAGGTATGCGGCGCTGGAGAAACAATTCCCCTACAGCAGATCCATCATCACCGTAAACTTTCGTTATAACAGACGGCTTATAGTCTGTTATAGTGTTTATTTTTGGTATATCGTAGGTTATATAAAAATAACCGCCCACAGGTATGATGATGCACAGCAGCACCGCAGCTGCAACATACCATATTATTTTGCTGCGCCTGGGTACTGGAGTGGAATGAGCGGTACCTGTTTCCTGTTGTTTGCCATTTGTATCTTCTGTCATTTGTGGCCTCTTTCAGTCTAAAATTTAAGCTAATAATCATGGTTTTGCAACCTTATTGCAAGAAGTTTATGATCGGACGTTATGCAGGTGTTTACTGCTGGCGGGGATTTTGTTTCTTGAATATTTTGATGTCGTCTATACCCTCAAGCGAGGACAGCTTTACCCTTATGAACCCGTATGGGGTGCGGCCGTAGCACAGCAGGGATCCATCAACTATAATATTCAGTACCTTATTATCCTTTAAATGAATGACCGCGAGCAGGGGACTGTTGTCCAGTTTGTCCATGAGCTGGGCAGGGGCACCTGTTGTTTTTGTAAAAGACACCGATGCAATATTGTCGAGTGGTATTACGTTCAGGATCAGCCCGCTGTATCCGGATATGTAAGCTTTGCCGTCGATGCTTCCGTGTTCAACATATGTCCTTACACCGATTGTATCAATTATTGTAAAACCTATGTTGGTTGCAGGTGTGGGTATGTAGCCCATATCACCCTGAAATACGCCCATAGCGTAAATGCTGCTGGCCGGCAGCATTGTCAGCACAAAAAGGAACACAAAAGTTAGTAATCTTTTCATATTTACAATACCTTCCTTAACCCTTGATAAGATAGGATAAATGTATTATATTTAAAGCATAATTGCAAGACAAATATTTATAGAATAACCTATAAGTATTGTGATCCTGCAGTTTAACGTGCAGTAAAAAAGCGTTGTTGACTTTTTTATTGATTTTGTGTATACTAAGCACGTTTTTCAAGGAGGCCAGTAATGTTTAAAGTCGGTGATATCGCTGTTTATCCTGCTCACGGAGTAGGGAAAATAGTTGCTATAGAGATGAAAGAGGTCGGTGGTGACAAGTATACATTCTATGTAATGAACATACTTGAAAACAACATGAGGGTTATGGTGCCAACCAACAATGCCAATGCAGTCGGGTTAAGAAGGGTTATATCAAACGATATGGTGCCAAAGATATTTGAAATATTCAGGGAAAAGAGGATTACCGTTGACAGCCAGACGTGGAACAGAAGGTTCAGGGAATATACGGAGAAGATAAAGACAGGCTCGGTTTTTGAGATAGCGGAGGTTCTGAAGGATCTTTTTCTGCTCAAGACACAGAAAGAACTGTCTTTCGGGGAAAGAAAATTGCTTGACACTGCAAGGAATCTTCTCTTAAAGGAGTTGGTCATTGTTACCGGCAAGGATGAGGAAGTACTGGAAAAGGAAATAAATAGTATTTTCGGCAAGTAATTTTGTATTATTTTAATTAAGGATCTATCTTATATGATGGAAAGGATGGTTAATAATGGGTCTTATTTTATTAAGGCTGGTAATCCTGATTTTTTCAGGATTAGGCGGTTATGTTATCTTTCTGAAACTGCTCCAGTATCAGGGGGCTGCCCTGGCAGGGGCAGGACTCGGTGTTGCCCTTGCACTGCTGGCAATACTATTTGAAAAGGCAATAAGAAAACAGCATATCAAGGCGGTTATAGGCGGCACACTTGGCCTCATTGCCGGGCTCGTTGCTGGTAACCTTTTTACGTACGGGGTTCTGAGAGATCTGCTCGATGAACCGTCAGTAAGTCTTTCCATTTACATAGTAACTAACTTCCTGCTCGGCTATATCGGGCTTGTCATTGGCGCAAGAAAGGGCTCGGAATTTGATATCACCGAGCTGAAAGCAGGAGCAGCACCTGCAAACACAGCAGCGAGCTATAAATTACTCGATACATCCGTGATCATAGACGGAAGGATAGCAGATGTGTGCGAAACAGGTTTTATAGAGGGTGTATTCCTTATACCGCAGTTTGTGCTTCAGGAACTTCAGTACATTGCTGATTCTGCCGATCCTCTTAAGAGGACAAGGGGAAGAAGGGGTCTTGATATACTGAAGCGCATGCAGAAAATGACGGATCTTGAGGTAAGAATAAGCGACCAGGATTTCCCGAAGATCAAAAGTGTTGATGCAAAGCTTGTAGCCCTTGGAAAAAAACTCAACGCAAAGGTTATAACAAACGATTTCAACCTGAACAAGGTGGCGGAACTGCAGGGTGTAACAGTGCTTAATCTGAACCAGCTGTCAAATGCCCTGAAACCTGTTGTAATACCAGGGGAATTTATGAGGCTCAAGGTAATAAAGGAGGGCTCTGAATCGAACCAGGGTGTTGCATATCTTGATGACGGCACAATGGTTGTTGTGGACAACGGCAAAAGGCTTATAGGTAAGACAGTTGATACGGTAGTAACAAGCGTCCTCCAGACAACAGCCGGAAGAATGATCTTTGCAAGGCCCAAAGAGGAAAATGGGGGCGGCCAGCATCAATAGCATGCGCATAACGGCCATAGTGCCTGCTGCGGGCAGAGGTACCAGACTTGGGGCAACAGTCCCGAAACAATTTATAGAATTAGAAGGCAGACCGGTTCTTGTGCACTGCCTTGGCGTGCTTGATAATGTGGAACTCATCAGCGCTATCATTGTCTCAGCGTCACAATCCGAAACAGAGATTATAAGGAAAATGATAAAGGATTTCTGTATAAAAAAGGTTACAGACGTTGTCGAAGGCGGGAAAGAGCGTACACAATCCGTCAGAAATGCATTTAACCGTATAAGTTCGGCAGATTATGTGCTCATACATGATGCGGTAAGACCGTTTATAACGGAAAGTGCGGTAGTAGACGTTATACATGCAGGCATATCTTACGGCGCAGCAATAAGCGCGGTCCCTGTTACAGATACGGTAAAGTTCGCTGATAAGGACAATATAATCGTAAAAAACATCGAACGTAACGGCCTGTGGCTGGCACAGACACCCCAGGTGTTCAGTTACGATCTGCTTTCTGAGGCCTACAGGATGTATGATAGAAACCCTGTTGAGGCAACGGACGAATCAGGAATAATGGAGCTTCAAGGTACAAAGGTAAAGATCGTACAAGGCAGCATATTCAACATCAAGATTACAACGGAATCCGACCTTATACTTGCAAAATTGATAGCGGGGATCCGGTGAACAGAACAGGCATCGGCTATGACATCCACAGGCTGGTTGAAGGCAGGCCCCTTATCATAGGCGGTGTAAACATCCCGTACGGTAAGGGGCTCTCAGGGCACTCGGACGCTGATGTACTTTTGCATGCTATAAGCGATGCAGTGCTGGGCGCAGTATCAAAGGGCGACATAGGCACATATTCCCCGCCGGATGATGACAGGTACAGAGACATGGACAGTTCTTTGATACTTAAAAAGGCACTGGAGATTGCAGGCCGGGAAGGCTTTCGCCTTGTGAATATAGACAGTGTTGTAATTGCGGAGAAGCCCAGGCTTTCAGGATACTACAGGGCCATTGTCAGTTCAGTTTCTCAACTCGCAGGCATTCCGGAGTCTGCCGTAAGCGTCAAGGCAAAAACCAATGAAGGACTTGATTCAACGGGCAGGGGGGAAGCAATAGCTGCATATGCGGTTGTTATGATGGAGAAATAGGCTGTGCTGAGGGTCTATAACACATTAACGCAGAGCAAGCAGGAATTTAAACCTCTTCATGACAACCATGTCGGCATGTATGTATGCGGGGTGACGGTTTACGACCTTTGCCACATAGGTCATGCCCGTTCTGCGATCGTATTTGACACGATCTACAGGTACCTTCAGGCAAAAGGGTACGATGTTACCTTTGTAAAAAATTTCACGGACATAGACGACAAGATCATAAACCGGGCAAACAAGGAAGGCTTAACAACCGCACAGGTTTCTGAAAAGTATATTGAAGAATACTACAGGGACATGGACAGGCTTGGCCTTAAAAAACCCACGCATGAACCAAGGGCAACGATGCACGTCCAGGGAATAATCGATTTTATAAAAGGGCTTATAGAGGACGGCTATGCTTATGAATCCAACGGCGATATATATTTCTCGGTAAGAAAGTTTGACGGTTATGGTAAACTCTCCGGAAAGAACATCGATGACCTTGAGTCTGGTGCAAGGGTTGAGCCGGGCGAGGCAAAGGACGACCCGCTTGATTTCGCATTGTGGAAAGCCAGCAAACCCGGGGAGCCTTCATGGGACAGTCCCTGGGGCAAGGGCAGGCCCGGATGGCATATAGAATGCTCTGCAATGAGTACATCGTACCTGGGACAGCACTTTGACATACACGGCGGCGGCATGGACCTGATCTTTCCGCACCATGAAAACGAGATAGCGCAGACGGAGGCTTTTACACATAAACCCTTTGTCAGTTATTGGCTGCACAACGGTTTTGTCCAGATAAACAAGGAAAAGATGTCAAAGTCCCTTGGAAACTTCTTCACGATAAGGGAGATACTGGACAGGTATGAACCGCAGGCCTTGCGGCTGTTTATCCTTATGCACCATTACAGGAGCCCTATTGATTTCTCCGACCAGTCGTTAAAAGAGGCCGAAAAAGCACTTTACAGGGGGTATGCAAGCCTGAGGTTTGTGCAGTCCCTTCCCGTGCAGGGCAAGCCCGCATTGTCCTCTGAAAATCTCGGCGCTTTTATGCAAAAACTCTCAGAATATGAGGCCTGCTTTTACAATGCAATGGACGATGATTTCAATACCGCAGGCGCTTTGTCGGGTTTTTTTGATTTAATGCGGCTTATAAACACGCATTTCAAAGACGCAACCTCAAAGCCGGATACAGAGGCTGTAAAAAAGCTCAATACATTTGTGAAGTCTGCAGTAGAAATACTCGGCGTGTTCGACAACGATCCGCAGTTGTTCCTTTCATCAAGGCGCGAAAAAAGGCTTGCGTGGCTCGGCCTGGCAGCAGGTGAGATAGAGCAAAAAATAGCGCAGAGGGCGCTTCTGAGAAAAGAAAAAAAATTTAAAGATGCGGATAAGATACGGTCAGGGCTTTTAAAGCAGGGCATTGCCATCATGGACACACCCGCAGGCACGGTCTGGGACATCGCGGAAGAGTAAACCCCGTTAGAAGCATAGTATATTTTATAGATAACTTTTTAACAGGGCAAAACGGCTCTTCATAGGGGGGTGCTTCTAACGGGGTAAGCCCCGTTACACCAGAAATTCTAATTTTTGTAGAAGCATGAATGACATATTTTATCAGTGTTGACATACGAATGCATTTGAAGTAATTTTTTATTAGTTTCCATGTTATAAAAACAGGCGGATAAAAGATGAAGACCGTTGGAAGGACAATAAAAATTCAGAAAAGGATTTACAGACGAATCAAACAAATTCTTCCAGTTAGCCGCAGAATTCAGGAAAAAAAAGGTGTTCCTGCCAAGGGGCGTTTTCAGATTTAAGACATTTGAAGAGGCGGATACATGGCATCACAGGATGCTCATGGGTAAGTATCCAGACCACCGACAGTAGACGACCTGGTAGCTGTTTGCAGGGAACTCAGTGAAAAGGGTGTAAAATATATTCTTATCGCTATTTTTCTTAAAAACCGACTGGCATACTGCTGTCACTATGATATGTAAAATAGAAAAATGCAGATAGAAGGAACACTAATTGACGCAATGATAATTAAAAAAATTAAAGGAGGAAATATAAAAAAAGAATATAAAATAGTATTGGGTGGGTTTTGACTACAATAGGTATTGACATAGGTATTACTATAGGTTATATTTATGGTATGAAAACAGCCATATCGGTACCGGAAAGCATATTCAAGGAAGTGGATGCATTTGCAAAACAGCACCATTACTCGCGCAGTGAGGTGTTTGTCAGAGCGGTCAAAGAACTCCTCGAAAAGAAGGCCTCCGGAGAGCTTCTTGATGCGCTCAACAAAGCCTATGCAGACACCGAAACAGACCGGGACGCTGCGACAAGAAAGAAAAGTCTTAAACACCTTGCCGTCCATGTGTTAAAGAAAGAGCGATATTAAGTGGACATAAAGCAGGGGGACATCTTCTGGATTGATTTAGACGCTCCTGAAGGCTCGGAGCCCGGGTACAGACGCCCCTTTGTCATCATACAAAACAATGTTTTCAACAAAAGCAGGATCAGCACCGTGGTTGTCTGTACCGTAACATCCAATCTAAACCTTGCAAATGCTCCCGGCAATGTCTTTTTACAGAAAGGTGAAGGGGGATTGCCCAAAGACAGTGTGGTAAATATATCCCAGATAATAACGGTCGATAAGGCTTTCCTTGTTGAGAAGGCAGGCACTCTGCCGATTGCAAAAATAGACCAAATAATAGACGGGGTTAAACTTCTTACAGAACCAAGAACTATAGATATATAGGTCCAAAATTGTCATGGACAAGGTTTGTTTGTTTGGGGTTGCCCGACAAGGCCGTGGCTTCATTTTCGACTGAAAGCAGAAAAGTGTCATTCCCGTGTAAACGGGAATCCAGTTCTTGATTATTTTTATAAAAAAAGATTTCTGGATTTCCACTTTCGTGGGAATAACAGAAAAATGGCGTAGGCAAATGTGCACAACCGTATTCAAAAATGGCGGGTTTCTAAGTTAATCTAAAAGCTGTGGCTTGTTCAAGATTGACTTTACCTGCCGCAGGGTATTATTTTGATAGTACCATGGGTCCATTCAAGTTAGTTTCCGATTATAAACCAAGCGGGGATCAGCCGGAGGCCATAGTCAGGCTTGTGGACGGACTGAGAAAAGATTATAAGCACCAGACGCTGCTCGGTGTTACCGGTTCAGGCAAGACCTTTACCATGGCGAATGTGATAGAACAGATCCAGCTGCCAACGCTCATTATAGCACCAAATAAAACGCTTGCGGCACAGCTCTATACAGAGATGCGCGAGCTGTTTCCTGACAATGCGGTTGAGTACTTTGTAAGCTATTATGATTATTATCAGCCCGAGGCATACAAGCCCGAGACAGACACATACATTGAAAAGGACGCAGACATAAACGACGAGATAGACAAGCTCAGGCATTCTGCAACACATTCTCTGCTTGAAAGGGAAGACGTTATTATTGTTGCAAGCGTGTCATGTATATACGGCCTGGGCTCTCCCGAAGCTTATAAGGGCATGCTTGCCTATGCGGAAACGGGAAGGCAGCTGAACAGGGACGAGTTCATAAGAAAACTCGTAAAGATCCAGTACAACAGGAACAATTATGACTTTTACAGGGGCGTGTTCAGGGTGCTTGGTGACACTGTGGAGGTATTCCCTGCTTATGAAAATGATATTGCGATACATGTGGAGTTCTTTGGTGATGTTGTTGATACGATTTACACGTTTGATCCCGTCAGGGGTGTTAAAAAGGATCTGCTGAAAAGAGTGGTCATCTATCCTGCGAGCCATTATGTTACAGAGGAGCATGCGCTGAACCGTGCTGTGGAAGCCATAAAGCAGGAACTTGCGGAAAGATTGAAGGAGCTCGGACAGGCAGGTAAGCTGCTCGAGGTGGAAAGGCTTCAGAGGCGGACGCTGTACGACCTTGAGATGCTGGAGGAAATGGGTTACTGCACGGGCATAGAAAACTACTCGCGGCATTTAAGCGGAAGGGCTCCGGGCGAACCGCCGCCTACACTGCTGGATTATTTCCCTTCAAACTTCCTTCTGTTTATCGATGAGAGCCACATAACCGTACCGCAGATAGGAGGCATGTATGAAGGCGACCGAAGCAGGAAACAGACACTCGTTGAGTACGGCTTCAGGCTGCCTTCTGCACTTGATAACAGGCCGTTGAAGTTTGATGAGTTTGAGCATAGGGTAAACAGGGTTATCTATGTATCGGCAACGCCTGCCGATTATGAGATAGGTAAATCACACGGCGGGGTTGTGGAACAGATCATAAGGCCGACGGGGCTTGTTGATCCGGAAATCGTTTTGAAACAGGCAACAAACCAGATTGATACGCTGCTTGAGGAGATCAGAAAGCGTATAGAAAATAACGAAAGGGTCCTTGTTACTACGCTCACAAAGCGCATGTCGGAGGAGCTTACGGAATACTACGCAGGGCTCGGAATAAAGGTAAAATATATGCACTCCGACATAGAGACACTCGAGCGTGTTGATATCATAAGGGACCTCAGACTGGGCAAGTTCGATGTACTTATAGGTATAAACTTGCTTCGGGAAGGGCTCGACCTGCCGGAGGTGTCGCTTGTAGCGATACTTGACGGCGATAAGGAGGGATTCCTGAGATCAGCCCGTTCGCTTATACAGACGATCGGCAGGGCTTCCAGGAACGTGAACGGGACTGTAATCATATTTGCAGATACCATTACCGGTGCAATTCAGCAGGCAGTGGATGAGACAAACAGGCGGCGTGCTAAGCAGTTAATGTACAATGAAGAGCACGGTATCAAGCCCGAGACAATCAGGAAGAACATCCGCGAGATACGCACATCGATCTATGAGCAGGATTATTATACTGTGCCGGTAACAACCGCGGAGGGCGGACAAGAGTATATCAATCCAGACAAGATACCCGGTATGCTCAAGGATCTTGAAAAAGAAATGCGCAGGGCGGCCAAAGCCCTTGATTTTGAGAAAGCCGCACAGATCAGGGACCGCATAAAGACACTAAAAGACGCATACGTACTGGCATAGACCTTTTAAAAAAGGATAGTAGGCAATTAAATCCTTAATCCGAAGTTCTCATTCCTAAGCAATATCAAAATCCAATATTTAATATTTAAAATCCTTCATCACGAATAGCGTTACAAAATCCTGTAGGCATGATAAGAAGGTTCACATGCACTATTGACTGATTTGTTATACCTGTGATCAAAGAATGTGCTGAAGGGGGAAGCGTATGGATTACAAAAAGGACTCTATGAAGTTTTTGGCGGGTTCAGTGTTAACGGCTTTTGTGTTGTATTTTTTCATTTATTACTGTCTTCTACCTATATACTCCAAGCTGTATCTCCTGGCCTATTTAAACAGACATCTATCCATGGATGAGATAGAAAACCTGATAATGAAAAACTACTCATTCATATTCTTCCATATGAGGATAAAAGACGATCTTATAGTGTCGGCAGTGCCGTATTTTTCGGGGTTTATCATGTTCAGCTTTTTCAGCAGCATGCTCAGGACACGGTACGATTTTTTTAAGCCCCGGCTTGGTGTTGCATTGTATTATTTCTGGGCTGCTTTTATAGGTCTGCCGTACCGGTTTGTGACCCTGGTATCACCTTTTGTAATGTTCGGATTTCCTTTACGGTATAAGATCCTGGCAGTTATATACTTTATAATCCTGATCGTAATTGCTGCATGGGTTTCTGGCAGAGTGTCTGATTTGTCCCTGCAATTATGGAAGAGGACTTTTGAGCACAGGGCATACAAGAAGGCCGCAATAGCGGCTGCAGCAACACTTGTCGCGGCAATTGTTGTGATGAGCGTGTATGCCTATGCGATCATACCGCTCGGCACCCCATCGATAAAGGATTGGCCCAATGCATCATTTTCATCCGATGCATGGCGTGAAACCCAGATGATCAAGCGGTATATGTTTTACAAGGACATTGTTCATAACAAAACATTCGACGGCCTGTCCAAGCAGGGTGTACTTGCAATACTCGGGAAGCCCGATAACATCTCACCTGAATGTCGCTATGCTTTGTATGTTCTGAAATGGGACAGAACAGGGATATTCGGATTTGACAAGGTTTATTCCATGAAGATCAACTTCGATCAGGCGTGCAGGGAATCAAGCTATTTTGTGCAGCAGTGGTGAGGTGTTTTACTTTTTTGTATCCCAGAACTGGGGCATGCCGTCAGCGCCAACCGGCTGGTGTCCACTGAGATGGCAATTATAGCACACCGGGTTCGACAGTGTATGGCTGGTTGTTGTGTCTGAAAAACCATGGCAGTATGCACAGGCAGGCAGGCCTGAATCTGAAGGATCGATCTGTGATTGTGCAGCACTTATGACAGCTATGTGGCTCTGGTGAAGACTCGAGCTGTTTGACGGATCAAAGTTATGGCAGTCCGTGCATTGTGCAATATGACCGTGCCTTGGACCGTCCCAGTTATGACAGCTCCCGCATCCCGGGTTTAATGCCCTTATGTTCAGTGCCGGATCATCCTGTGAGATCCTGAAGCCGTACAGAAAGATTTTTGTGTGGGCTGTCTGTACAGAGGTAAGCAGCGTGTACGGATCAAGCGTACCTGTATATGTCGGTGTATCACCCGTACTGGATGAAAACCCTGCGCTGATGATATCGTTTTCAAGCCATGTATGACAGGTTGATGCACAGTTTACGCCGTTCATGTAGAGCAGGCTTTTTGCCTGCGGAGGATACTCGCTGTTGCTGTGGTTCTCCACATTGTTGTAGAGGGGATGGCATTGTGCGCAGTCGCCTGTGTTCAGATCAAATATATGCCTGCCTCTTGCCGGCCATTCAAGTTCATACATAAAAAGAGGCGGGGGGTTATATGCAGGTATCATTACCAGACCTGTACCGCCTGCCTGCATCCATTCTTTGATTCCGGATGATTCATTCGACCGCGCCTCTGTGATCTGGTACGTGTCATGGCAGTCATAGCAGCTTACAGCATTTGATTGGACGGTCTTCTGTGTCTGGCAGCCGGTTACAAGCAGGAAAGGCAGGATAAACCAGAAGAATACATTATCGGGGTTTATAAAAGAGCGGGCAAACTTTCTTATCTGAAAAAGTCCAAGAGCGAGGTTCGCTCGTTCGTTCAACCCTGCGATCCGATTAAGATACTTAAACTTTTTTATATTACCCATCTTTAAGTCCTCTGTAAGTTTATATGCAGGCATCTTGTCTTATCATTTTTGTCGATATTCGAAGAATACCTATATTTGACGCAGGTTTTTCACTCACCTCACAAACCTCGCTCCTTTCCAAAAGAGCTTTTGGGGGGTATCACAATTTCTGTGTCCATGGGTTTACGGCAGGTTCCCATCCGATGTCATCTCCTGTGACATGGGTTTGTAGAAGCTGAAGTCCTGGTCCCTATAGCCAAGGTTCGGGCCCGGGTCTCCCATATAATCAAGACCGAGCCTGCTTATAATTCCGATATAAAACGGTCCCTTCATGAACATGTAAACCTGATCGATTATGCCGAGCATTGATTCTACGCTCTTCAGCACCGTTGTCCGCTGATCAAGATTCAGTTCATAAAAATTCCTGCCCTCATTGTTTTTAGCTTCTGCATTGATGATCAAGAGGACCGGAGAGATGACCTGGATAATCCCGTAGAATTTATCGTAAACAACATCCATAGTGCATGCGTCAACAGCACCCGGTGCACCGGTTGGGTCAGAGGACATGCCGGGCAGGATTGTATCGCACATAGCATAGATTATCTTTTCATCCTCTGTCTGCGGTTGCGTGCATGTTGATGCCGGCTGCGCGGTCTGAGGAACAGATCCGCAGCTCACCTGATCCACCAGTTCAAACATTGCCGCAAGCACGGAGATCCTGCCGATCCATTTGAAAAACTGCCTTCTGTCTATGTCCTTTTTAATAATGTCTTCAAAAAGTTTTGAAATGTCCATAAAATATTACCAGTTATTTACGATGGAGGCCGCTATCCTTTCCGCATTTGCTGCGATAGTGGTGGACGGGTTAACACCGGTGCCGCACGGTATCGAGCTTGAGTCCGAAACAAACAGCCCCGGGTAACCCCGCAGCTGCCCGCTCGGGTCTGCAGGTGAATAAGCAGGGTCATCGCCGATCCTGCATGTACCAAGCATGTGGTCTATGGAGTACATATAGCCTGAAGGCATTGTCTGGAGCAGGATCGCATTGTTTATTTTTGCAAACGCACCGATAGGGGCAATTACCCTGTTTATGTAATCTGAGAGGTTCTTTGTCATAGGGAAATTAACAGCGGGCAGATCATTTTTCAGGTGTACATAACCCTCGCCTGTAACAGGTCCCATTATATTGGCTATTATGAACCGCGACGGATATACCGATTTTGCCCAGTGCTTGAAATCAAGCCCCCAGCCGTATGAACCCGGCCTGTGGACATTTAATGAAAAGATAGAGGCCGGATTTGTGCCTGCTTCAATGGTAATCCCGTAATCCTTCCAGAATGCATAGGTCATTACCGCTGCGCTGTCCCTTCCTTTATAACACTCTATGGACGGCAGACCTTCAGGCAGTTCAAGCCCAAACCTCAAGCCGCCGTTGTTGTTAAAGTTCTTTCCGACCTGATCAGAAAGCTGGGGAAGGTATTGTTTTGACCGCAGAAGCAGTTCCGGTGAATATATAGCGCCTGCTGCAAGTATTACAATGGTGCCCTGCACCGAGGACATGCTGTCGTCCGGGCCTGTGTACTGCACAGTATAGCCTGTAGAGACCGGCTGGATCAGCATTGCCCTGCATTCTGTCCTGAATTCCACACCTGCTGCCTGCGCCTGCGGTATATAGTTGTGCATCAGTGACTGTTTTGCACCGTATATACAGCCTGCCTCGCAGAACCCGCATTCCCTGCAATTGACATACGGGAACCGAGCTCTGTCACAGGTCAGGCCTGCATTGTCAAGCATCTTTGCGAACATGCCGCCAGTTTTGGATACTTCCTGCCAAGTTACCTGCCTCACCTGCATCATGCTTTCAACCATGTCGTAATACGGGTCGAGTGCCTGTCTGTTGACAGCATCAGGCCATACCCTGTAACCGTTGTAATCTACAAACTGGAACACCTCCGAAGGAGACCTGTTCATAAGACCCGAAAAAACTACGGATCCTCCGCCGAGCACCATGCCTGATCTGAAAAACACCGCATAATCGTCGGATGTTGTGATGCTCATCATATTAGACAGGTATTTGAGGTCCCATGTCTGCTTGAAGTCGTTTTCGGTGTAGACCCTGCCCTGTTCGAGCACGAGTACCTTTTTGTTTGCCTGGGCGAGCCTTAAAGCAGGTATTGCACCGCCAAAGCCTGAACCTATAATTACAGCATCAAAAGAATTGGCCATAAATATACCTGATGAAATGATATCTACTGCACAATGGGAGGTTATGTCAATATTGTTAAGATGTGTTTACTGATGAAGCAGAGTTCCACGGGCTTGCCCGTAGGTATCTACCGAGGGTTACTCCAGCATTCGGAACAGTGCTGCGGGTTGGGTTGAAATAGTTATCCGTTATGATTACTATGAAAACAAAAGGAGGTTGCTGTCATGAAGACATTTCACAATAAAATTATCTATGAAACTCTGGGCGAAATCATTGAGCCGGAACATACCGGCCTGGTTGTGTGGGACGTCCAGAATGCGCTGGTCAACAATATATTCAACAGGGAAGAATTCCTGGGCAACCTGAAAAAACTGTTAAACAAGGCAAGGGAAAAAGGTGTTTCCGTGATTTACTCAAAGATCACGCCGCTGCCGGTGCATTACAATTCATCATGGAATATATATTCCATGATGAAGAGATACAAAGTTGATGACCCTTCGAAGCTTCCCCAGTTCATGAAGCCCGGGACCACGGATGCCGATATAACAGCCGAAATAGAGCCGTCTGTGGAGGATGTTGTCCTGAACAAGCATACGGCAAGCCTGTTTATCGGCACCCATATCGAGTACATGCTGAGGAACAGGGGTATAGAGACCCTGATCTTTACAGGCATTGCTACTGAATTCGGCGTTGCATCAAGTGCACGGGACGCATCGAACAGGGGGTTTTATCCTGTCATTGCAAGCGACTGCGTGTCATCAATGGACAGAGAGATGCACGAGTTTACCTTAAAGGTCATGACAAGGATGTCCATTGTTACAACCGGCGCCGAGATCATTAAAAACTGGAGGTTGAACGAATAAGCAAAATTTGCTATTGAACGTATGTGCGCCTGTAGCCCAGTGGATAGAGCGGCGGACTCCGGCTCCGCAGGTCAGGGGTTCAAATCCCCTCAGGCGCTTTCTCATTATATCAGCCTTTCTCAATGCTCAAAAGATATTCCTTGACAAAATCTTTTCTACCGTTGTAGTCATGTAAATATAACGCTTAAAGTAGAGGTAAAAATATGAACCGGATGAAGAATTTTGCAAAGATCTTGTTGCTTTTTATTGTCGCAGGTATCGCAATGACAATATTCAGCACAGGAGTATATGCTGGAGGAGACCTTACCATCTTTGCCGGTGCGGCATTGAAGCCGCCAACAGAACAAGCTGCAAAGG
>JAJYJX010000033.1 GCA_021789095.1 bacterium | reverse complement strand
GCGGCAAGCAACAAAAATAATATTGTCTTCTTCATGGTATAAAACTGTATAGTAAGATTTGTTTTTTTTCAACCTTTATTATCGAGAGAAAGAGATTTTAAGAGTTACAGCGTCCAAAGGAGCGGGAGCAGGGCGGGCATGGGTGGCGGTGATTATAATGCAGTATCTGCCCCGTTATAAAGTCCTATCCTTCATAACGGGGTTTACACCGGGATTTATGCTCTTGCCCGGGCAGGGATATTTTTCATTTCCTTGATATTGTTTCTGCCTTCCATAATAAGTATTTTCGGAGCATATCCGGGTGTTATTTCTTCTTCGGGCATGCTTACAAAGCTTGCAATTATAACAATATCGGATTCCCTTATAAGGTGTGCGGCGGCTCCGTTTACACAAATAACCTTTGAACCTCTTTCCCCTTTTATAGCGTAGGTCTCCAGTCTGTTACCGTTGCTGACATCCCAGATCCTTACCAGTTCGTACTCCTTTATGTCGGTGAGTTCCATCAATTCCTCGTCGATCAGTATGCTTCCCTCATATTCGAGATCTGCCTGCGTCACCACGGCCCTGTGGATTTTGGATTTTAACATCATTCTTTCCATCATGTCCTCCGTTTATTCTCATATTTTATTCTTTTTCCAAAGATACATTGTCTATAAGCCTTGTACTGCCTGCATAGGCGGCAACAACGATACGTGCATTATTTGCAGTAGCTGAAGCTGGCTCGAGAGTGCATTCATCGATAACTTCGACATAGTCTTCTTTTAAGCCCGATGATTTTATCTCGTTTTTCACTATGCTTATAAGTTCTGTGCTGTTTCTGTTCCCTGTTTTAAAGGTATCCATTGCTTTTGATAAACCCCTTGATATGGATAAAGCGCTTCGTCTTTCATCAGCCGACAGGTAGATATTCCTTGAACTCCTTGCAAGGCCGTCGGGTTCCCTTATTATAGGCATGCCGATAATCTCGACAGGTATATTCAAATCCTTGACCATTTGTCTTATAATGACGAGCTGCTGGAAATCTTTCTCTCCGAATAGTGCAACATGCGGCAGTACTATGTTGAATAATTTCATGACGACGGTTGTAACGCCTTTAAAATGCCCCGGCCTTGTTTTACCGCACAATACGCCTGACAGCTCCGTAACTTCTACGGCTGTTTTAAACGGCCCCGGATACATCTGACCGGAGTCCGGGCAAAAGATCACGTCCGTGCCGGCCCTTTCGGCAATTTTTTTGTCCCTCTCAAAATCCCTGGGGTATTTTGCAAGATCTTCTTTTGGTCCGAACTGCATGGGGTTTACAAACAAGCTCATCACAAGCATGTCGCCTCTCTGTCTGCCCTCCTTCAAGAGGCTCAGATGTCCTTCGTGCAAATAGCCCATTGTGGGAACAAGGGCTATTGTTTTGTTTTTCGACCTTTCCTTCATTGAAAGGTCCCGCATTTCATGTACAGATGTTACGATCTTCATGGCTTATTTGTACGTGTGTTCGGGTCCCGGGAACACACCTGCTTTAACCTCTTTTATGTACTGTTCAATTGCACTGACGGCTGTTTCCTTGAGATGGGCATACTGTTTTACAAAGGTCGGCTGTATATTGCCGCCGAGTCCCAGAAGGTCATGGAATACAAGGACCTGGCCGTTTACTTCCCTGCCTGCACCGATTCCGATGGTAGGTACGTGCAGTTTTGATGTAATCTCTTTTGCAAGTTGTTCGGGCAGCCCTTCCAGTACAATGGCAAATGTGCCGGCATCCTCAAGGGCACGGGCATCTTCTATCAGTGCATTATGGCTTTTTTCATCTTTGCCCTGCACCTTGTATCCTCCCATTCTGTGTATGGACTGGGGTGTCAAGCCTATGTGTCCCATTACAGGTATATCTACCCTGACAATAGACTTTATTGTGTCCGTGATATTCCTGCCGCCTTCTATTTTGACAGCCTCTGCACCGCCTTCCTTTATAAGTCTTCCCGCGTTGTACAGGGCGTCGTGCATCCCTGCTTGGTACGAAAGGAAGGGCATATCGGCAACAATAAGGCTGTAAGAAGTTCCTCTTGCAACGGCCTTCGTGTGATAGATTATTTCTTCAACTGTTACAGGCAGGGTATTTTTGTAACCGTTTATCACCATGCCGAGCGAATCACCTACAAGTATGATATCAATGCCTGCCTGATCAGCTATTGCAGCAGAAGGATAATCATACGCAGTGAGCATCGTGATGCGCTCACCCGCCTCATAAAGCTTTAGTATGTTTGGTATTGTTACCTTTTTTCTTTCCATAAAAAAACTCCAACCGAAACGGTTGGAGTTTTATGCACGCTTACTTTCCTTCCCGTCCCGGTCTTTTTACAGATCCAAGCGGTTTCTTTTTATGATACACAATGTGTTTTAAAAGTCAATAGAATAACTCACGCCGCAGATTTGCAGGATACTTTTTAATGGGGTTTACTTCAGCTCCTTTATAACACTGTCGAGTATTTTTTCTGTTACCAGGAGATTATGCAGACCGTTTGCCTTTTCCACGAAGGACAGCTTTGCGCCTGCATCATCATACCTTGCTTTTTTCTTCTTGTACTGCTGCGTATTAATGTCCATGCCTTCAAGCCCTATCGAGGTGTTTTTGAGCAGTAATTCGGCCTGCTCATATTTCTTTACATACATATTGTTCCATGTATCGAGCAGTGAGCCGTACGCCGTAACATGGCACTCTATACATCTTCCCCTTACACTTTTATAGGTTAATCCATGCTTTATGTGTGCATGACAATCCGAGCATCCTACGCTGCCGGACATGGCATTTGGTGTATGCGGTATGTCAGAAAATGGAACATTACCGCTGTAAAGGGACGCTGAAGCACTGTGGCAGAGCACGCAGTTTGGCGTGGATTTATTCTCGTGGTGGCAGTTTGCACACGTGTCGACTTTTATGTTCATTGCCATTGAGTGCTCTGTAGGATGGCACCCTGCGCAGTCCATCCCTAGATTCTGGTGGAAGTCATGCGGGAAGTCGACACCAAGGGTTTCAAACCTTACGGACTTCGGCATACCGAGGGTGCCGTGGCATAACACGGCACAGGAAGCACCGGCGCTCTGAAGGGACAGGGGCTTGTTATCGGTAAGTTTAACAGTGCCTGCGATGTTTGTGGCTTTATCGACAAGGTTTAAAGAATTCATCAATATCTGTTGAGAATATCGTATGTTATGTGAAGGACGCGATAAAGCAACAAACCTTCTGTTAAACATGGCATCGCCCAGGAGTTTTTGCGCCTGCGATTTTTTATTCCGGCTGATGTCGGCCTTGCTGATTGCAGCGTTTGACCTGTTTATGACCGATGAAACATAGCTGAGCATGCTGTTGCCGACGGCTATCCAGTTATACATGAGCAGGCCATAGGGATTGCCGTGGCACTCCACGCACGCACGCGCAGTCTGCCGCAAGCTCTCAGCCTTTGTAGGTCTTGTACCGCCCGATGTCATTGAAAGGCTGTCCGGATGGCAGCCCTCGCAGCTTACCTGTATCGAGAACATTGCATCAGGCATATTAACTGTATTGTGAGCACCGATCCCCATGTACATTTCCCTCTGGTAGTTATGCCTGTCTTTATGACAGTCTGTGCACCTGCTTTCCAGTGCCTGAATCATGTGTATCTCTCCGTGGTACATGGGGGTATGGCATTTATCGCAGGAGAGGTGTTCATGTGTTACGTGCGTGTTGTGTACAAACACAGGGTTGCTGTATTTGTATGACCTGTCTTCATGGCATTTGTGACACCTGTCGCGCGGCACATCGCCCTGTCCACTTATGACGTCCAGGTGACACTGGTTACACTGCATACCTTTTGTGAGGTAAGATTTATGGTTAAAACTCATGCCGTTAAAATCGACGGTTTTTGTAGGACTGCCGTGGCATGAAGGACATCCGGTTATCGCCTCACCCCTTGGAGCACCTATGAAATGACATGATATGCATGCGTCTTCATCAACCATCTTGAGTGTTGAACCGTGGGTGACAGAAGGATGACACGTTTCACATGACAGCATCATTTCCCTTACACTTTTCCCGACATGCTTTGAATGATCGAAATACACCCTGTTTTTATAAAGCCCGGGTTTACTGATGTCAGACAGGGAATGGCATTTTAGACATGCGCTGTCGCTTACCACTGCAACAGGCTGGGGATTATACATGCCGGTCAATGTTTCGAATTCAACCCTTGTAAAATAATTGAATCCAATGTTATGGCAAGTTGTGCAGTTTACCTCCCTGTGTACCGATGTCCCCCATTCATCTATAGAGGGTTTCATGATATGGCATGATGCACATGTTTTTGACGAGCCTGATAATGCAAGAAAGATTGTGTTCGGCAAAAGCCATACCATAATAACAATACCTGTTATGACTGCGGTAATCCGGTGCCTTTTTAAAAATTTAAAGAACCTGTCAGTCATTTGAATCCTGCTTGTCTTTTATAATCCTTTCGTACTCGAGAGGGTGTTCTTCGATCATTTCCTGCTTTGTCAACCTGCCGTGCCACCATATCAATGATCCCGGGAACCTGCTGGGGTTGAAGTGTACATTGTAAAAATGCCATATAACGATTGTGAGCGTGGCAAGTAATGCTTCGTCGCTGTGTGCCTCACGTGCGATATCATAAACATATTTTGGCAGATACCTGAGTGTCAGATTGTGCAGCCACATGATAAGACCCGAACCTACCATCACGATGCCGCCCCAGTAAACTGCCCAGTAATCGAATTTTTCTATATAACTGAAGCGATCGAACCTTGGCTTTTCTTTCGACAGGCCGAAAAAATACTTGATCATCTGGAACACATCTTTAAAATCCCTTGGTCTTGGCAGCAGCAGCATGAAATCCCTTCTGCCTTCTTTGTTGAAGATCGTGTAAAGCGTATGGAATACATAAAACCCGATCAAAAGGAGGGCGCCTGCCCTATGGATTATGCCCTGTGTCGTTATGCCTCCCATGATTGACATCAGTATCCTTGATGCGGTTGCACCCGGGAATTTGAGCGGCAGGCCGGTTATGATCAATAGAACAACGCTTGTAAATAACATGATGTGCTGGATCCTGAAGTATATATTGAACCTCTGGACCGTATTTTTCTCCCATTTCTCTTTTTTCTCGAGTTTTGATTTTATCCTCTGCTGTCTTTTGAGCAGCCTGACGACCCTTTTTAACCTGCTGTCTACGAAAAAGCTCAGGTCCCTGGCTGTTTCATCCCTTAAGAGTTGTTTTGCCCTGGTACTGAGTTCTTTATCGTCCCGGATGTTCAGTGATTCTATAACATCCTTTTCAAGCTCTTCTATAAATTTTTCCCGTGCGTCTTTGTATCTGTCCGGCATTTCTATTCTCCGTGTCTGTGATTTTTGCTGAGCTCTCCCGCCTTGTATCTCCTGAACAGGTCCAAGAGTATGTGTATGAACAACAGTGTTAGGGTAGATAAAGTCAATATCTCAAAAAACATGCCGATATAGTACAGAATGCCTGTGGATTTACTTTTATAATTTACATGTATCTTGCCTTTTGTGAAATTCACATTCGCATTCGGATGGCACTTCCCGCATGTCTTAGCAAGATTTTTTGGATTTATTGATGAACGGGGATCGGACTGCGGCAATATGAAGTGAGCCCTGTGGCAGCTTGCGCAATTGGCGGCCCTTACAGAACCGAATTCATCTGCGATACCGTGAAAGCTTTCCCTGTAGGTGCTTATCCTTCCGCCCGGTATGTTGTATTTTTTTATCAGTTCTTTGTTCTCGTGGCATTTTGAACACACATTCAGAACATTTAACGGATAAATACTCGCCTCAGGATTGTCCGGCTTCAGTATGAGGTGTTTCCCGTGGCATGTCGTACAAGTCGGAGCTGACTGTATATGCCTGTCAAGCAGTGCAGTTCCATGGATGCTCTCAATGTAATTATCGTACTGTTGCTTGTGGCACTTGCCGCATGTGAATGCGACGTTCTGATGGTTGACCGTTGACAGGGGTGAATCCACCTTTTGTACGTTGTGGCCCCCGTGACAGTCCTGGCAGCCCGGTGCTTTGGGATCACCTTTTTCTAAAAGCCTGCCGTGTATCGAGTGGAAAAACTCGTTTGCGGGTTTGGCATTGTTGGGATTATCCTTGTAATGGCACCTGAAGCAGTTAACCTTGCCGGGCGTTTTTGAGTGCGGTATTTCCATGACATCGGCATGGCAGTCCGTGCAGTGTAATTTGGAGTGAATGGAATGCTCGAGTTCTGTTTTATTGACAAAAAGTTCCAGTACCTTGCCTCCGGGCATCATTTTTTTAAACCCGGGCCTCCCGTGGCACAGGAGGCATTTCTGATACAGCGGGGGCTGGCTTGAAGCACTCACAGGGACAAGGAGCACGGCAGCAATGAATAGAATGAAGTTAATTTTTTCCATCTTTCTTTTCTGATATCAGTCTTTCGTATTCGAGCAGGTGATCCTGTTTCAGTCTTTCGATGGATATTTTGCCGTCGAGCCAGGTTTTACTCATAGGAAACACCTCAGGGTTGAGGTGAACGTTGTACATATGGAATAAAAACAGGACTATGAATATCAGTACGCCGTCCCAGCCGTGTATGATCAGTGTAAGGTCTATGATCCATTTCGGCAGGACAGCCATGGATTGATTCACGAACCACAGTATGAGTCCCGTGAGGATCATGACGATTGTACCTGCAACGACCCCCCAATACTGGAATTTCTGAAGATAGTCGTACTTTTCAAATCTTGGAAGGTTGTCTGACAAGCCTAGGTTATAGGCAAGTTTTTGAAAGAAATCTGAAAAGTCCCTTCGTCCGGGTGTTATTGCCATAAGTTCCCTGTGGCCCTCATCCGTAAATGTTACCCATACTATGTGGTATACAGCGAGAAGTATGAGCACTATTGCAAATGTCCTGTGGATCAATCCCCTGACCCATACGCCTCCTTCCCGTTTTATCAGCCATATCGAGAATACGTTGTTATGGAATTTCAAAACAAGACCTG
Source organism: bacterium (assembly GCA_021789095.1). Taxonomy (GTDB): domain Bacteria; phylum JAMCPX01; class JAMCPX01; order JAMCPX01; family JAMCPX01; genus JAJYJX01. The sequence goes on along the minus strand of JAJYJX010000033.1, from coordinate 9,724 downwards.
TAAGCAACAGTATAATCATGGAGGTCAACAGGACGATATGCTGTATCCGCTGATTCAAGGAAAGTCTTTGTACCCGATTATTCATGCCTCGCTGCTCCTCTTTTTTTTCTCCTGGTATTTAGGAGATCGGATAGTACATATACTACGAACAACGAGATCAGTGTACCGATAAACCAGGTATAAAATACCCTGACAATGTATGGTCCCTTTTCACCATGTTTGCTTACAACAACATGGATCCTGCCTTTAACAAAATTTTTGGTTGCATTCGGGTGGCATTTGCCGCACGTTTTTGGAAGGTTTGCCTTGTTTATGGATGATCTGGGATCACTGGACGGCAGGATATCGTGTACGCCGTGGCAGCTTGCACAGTTTGCAGCCCTGAGATCGCCGAATTTAAGCGCTATGCCGTGGAAGCTGTTTTCATACGTTGTAAGTCTGTTCAAAGGAAGATTGAATTTTTGTGCAAGTTTTACAGAGTCGTGGCAGCTTGCACATGTTTTAGGAATATTTTCAGGAAATACCTTGGCCTCAGGGTTTGTCGGCTTTAGTATACCGTGTACACCATGGCAATCCGTGCATACCGGAGCGGCGTTTATGCCGCTTTTTACAGCGCTCCAGTGTATACTCTGGATATACTTGCTGTAAACCTCCTGATGGCACCTTGAACAAATCAGGGGGATGTCTGTTTTCGTTATGGATGCCGCAGCGGTATGGGGGAACGCGGTAACACCCGTGTGGCACTGGGTGCATGACAGGTCTCTGTGAACAGACACTGACAATGTTTCCGCGGAGAGGTACATACCCTGCGGCACGGTACCCTTGAAACGGGCATAAAAGTTCTGATCACCGTGGCATTGCAGACAATTCATGCTACTCGTTCCGTATGCGGCCGGCTGTAAAGACAAACAAACAAAAAAGATAAACAGTAAAAGCTTTTTCATACTTTTATATTAGGGAATTTGTGCGCTATATTTTGACTATAACCAAAAATATTGCTCGTCAATCAATTTTGTCTGTTTTATAGGATTTTGTATTAATTAATATATATATTCCAAAAATATTGACACGTTATGTATAAAAACATAGCTTAATACAACTACAATCACTATGGAAAAAGAAATGTCGGGGATAGTAAAAGCGTTTTTTGTGCCGGCCGCAGTTATATGTATTCTGTACGGCTCTGTGCATGCCGTATCTGCACATGCTGCAACAATACAAAGGTCCCGGAAGGTTTACCCTGAGGTTTCTTTACTGACAGGGAAAAAACCGGCATTCACCAGCGGTGATTGTATTACATGCCACGGAGTCAGGACCGAAGGGATTTCTTATGTAGATATGGATCATCTAAGGTCCTCCGTCCATAAAGAACTTACCTGCATTGATTGCCATGCGGACATCAAATCGCTTCCGCACCCAGAAAAGCTTAAAACGCCGGACTGCGAGAAATGCCACAGTGACGTTCAGAAGGAATATGCCAAAAGTATACACGGACAGGCGGTAACAAGCGGTATAAGCAAGGCAGCGCATTGCTGGGACTGTCACGGCAAGCATGATATACTGACCGCAGCGAATCCGTCTTCTACCGTATATCCGCAGAACCTCCCGTCAACATGCGGTAAATGCCACAACAGCGCCGAGCTGGCAAAAGAGTACAATATTCCCGTTTCAAACCCGTATCAGCTGTATGAAAAAAGCATTCATGCTGCTGCTTTGAAAAACGGATTGCCCGCAGCAACATGTTCCAATTGTCATGGAGTACACGATATACTTCCTCCGAATATAACAACATCTACCATAGCGAAGAGCAATGTGCCCAAAACCTGTTCCCAGTGCCACCAGGAAGAATACGATAATTATATCCAATCATCGCATTGGAAGGCTTTGCAGCAAGGCATACAAAACGCACCTGTTTGCACAGACTGCCATGCAGAGCACTCGATCCTTTCACCCGATAACCCCAACTCTCCCGTGTATCCATTGAATGTTCCGAAAACATGTACCGATTGTCACGGCAACATACAGATTTCCGAGAACCTGGGATTACCCGTGGTTAGCCTGTCGAAATACATGCAGAGCTTTCATGGTGTCATGATAAAGGGAGGCAGTGTCGTTGCAGCCAATTGTGCTTCGTGTCACAGGGCGCATAAGATTTTGCCTGCCTCGAATCCCCAATCCTCGGTATGTCCCTGTAACTTGCCGACAACGTGCGGTAAATGCCATCCGGGCATAACCAAGGCGGACATACAGCATTTGAAAGATATCCACGGGCCTCTGGGAAAAAGGAAAGAGATTATTGATTTAGTGCAGAGGTTGTATATATGGCTTATATCGGTCACTATCGTCGGCATACTTATTTTTGTATACGCAGATTTTATACGGAAGATTATTGACAAGGAAAAAGACAGGCTCATAAAGCTTGAAGATAAGGGTGACTATATAAGGTTCACCCCGGCAGAGAGGACCATGCATGTTGTGCATCTTTTCTCATTCTTCATCCTTGCGTACACGGGCTTTGCCCATCACTGGCCCGATGAATGGTGGAGTGCATGGCTTACCCATATAAATAACGGTCTTGTCCGAGGCTGGATCCACAGGGTTTCCGGGGTTGTTCTTCTGGGAGTGTTTATTTTACAATTTGTCCTTATGGTTGTGACGCAGCGGGGCAGAAAACAGCTCAAGGCGTTAATACCGGTGGTCGATGATGTAACAGGGGCCGTGGGTTTATTCCTTTACAATATAGGACTGACAAAGAAAAAACCGGCATTCGGCAGGTTTACGCCGTTTGAGAAATTTGAATACTGGGCGTTTGTGTGGGGTAATACGCTTATGGGGCTAACAGGAATGGCACTCTGGTTTACTACTGTTACACTGGCATTGCTGCCAAAGTGGTGGCTCGACCTGTTCATATTGATACATTTCTACGAAGCTGTGCTTGCAACGTTAGCCATACTTACGTGGCATCTGTACTGGGTTGTATTCGACCCGGTTATGTATCCCTTCAATCCCTCCATGTTTACCGGTAAGATGCCTATTACGGTAATGGAAGAGGAGCATCCTCTTGAGATTGTAGAACAGGAGCCAAAGAGAGAATCTGCCGCAGACAAGATGGAAACCGATCAATATAAATAAACACCAATGATAATGGGATGTATGGGTGTTAAAAAATAGATGGAGGCACTGTATGAGTTTGCTGGTTATTGGTTCTGTGGCGTTTGACTCTGTTGAAACGCCGTTCGGCAAAGTAGAGGATGTCCTCGGCGGGTCAGCGACGTATTTCTCAGCTTCGGCGAGCTATTTTACGGATATAAAACTTGTAGCGGTTGTCGGACAGGATTTCCCTGAGAAGCACGTCAGGTTTCTGAAGAAAAGGGGCATAGATGTAAAGGGGCTTCAGGTTACAGACGGGAAAACCTTCCGATGGAAGGGCAGGTATGATTTCGACTTAAACCAGGCACATACCCTTGATACCCAGCTCAATGTGTTTGCATCCTTCAAGCCAAGGATACCGGAAGAGTACAAGGATACGCCGTATGTTTTTCTTGCTAATATCGACCCCGTTCTCCAACTGGAGGTCCTGGGCCAGGTAAAAAAGCCAAAGCTTGTTGCCTGCGATACCATGAATTTTTGGATAGAAAGAAAACTGAAAGAGCTGAAGGAAATGCTCGGGCATGTCGACATACTTACAATCAATGAGGCAGAGGCACGAGAGCTGTCCAAAGAATCAAATCTTGTAAAGGCGGCAAAATGCATTCTGTCTTACGGCCCGAAGGCTGTCATAATCAAAAGGGGTGAATACGGAGCATTAATGTTTTCCGATTCCAGCGTATTTTCAGCGCCTGCTTATCCCCTGGAATCCGTGTTTGATCCCACAGGCGCGGGGGACAGCTTTGCAGGCGGATTTATGGGTTACCTTTCAAATGTCGACAATATCAGCGATAGGTACATAAGGCGGGCAATAATCTTCGGCAGCGTGATGGCGTCGTTCGATGTGGAGGACTTCAGCCTCAACAGGATAAAAAACCTTACGAACAGGGAAATAGAAACAAGGTTCAGGGCATTCAAGAAACTCACGCATTTCGAGGACCTGTAAACCTCTCACTCCACGCTACCTGTTGTATTTGCTGTCCGGGTATGCTTTTTTTAACAGTTCAATAGTCTTGTTGTATTCGTCAGCAGAGTTTATTGTTTTGTAGACCGTTGCAAGCTTATGCAGTGCCAAGTCGCCAAGCCCGCTCTTCGGGTACTTTTCATATATGTCCATTAGCCTGTTTATGGCTGCTTCGTAATGACCGCGGTCAATATAAAAATCGGCTATGTACATGTCATGCTCTGCAAGTGTCTTTTCGCATTGCACTACATATTTTTTTGCGTCTGCTACGTATTCGGATGACGGGTAGTTATTAACGATGTATCTGAACTCATCGTATGCATTGTTGATGCCCGTCAGATCCGTGTCATACGGTATATTCTTTGTGAGCCATGTTTCCTGGTTTTTCATGAATGATTTTCCCTCCATAAAAACAGCATAAGGGATATTCTTGTCATTTGGATACATTTTGGCAAAGTGATCGTAAGCCTCTGCTGACTCAAGATAACGGCCCTCCTTGTAATAGGTATCGGCTATGCGAAGCTGGGCAAGAGGCGCATACGTTGAATATGGATAATTATCGATAATCATATTGAGCGTTTCCCTGACCTGCTCATAGTCCGGGCCGAAAATCCATCCTCCCTTCATCTCTTCCATTGCTTCCTTGTAATACTCCTCGGGGCCGGGCTGTTTCTTTACAGGTGCGGATGAGCAGCCGGCAATAAAGTAGAGAAGTACCAGTAACAGGAATGCAATCCTGTACGCGAAGGTAGTATTGTTTGCAACAGGTTTTTTGTTGCGACAAAGGCGCCGCCCGGAATGACAAAACAGTTCCATTTTATGAATCCTTTCCTTGTTTGATTTGATCATTTTATCGACAGGTGATGTCTTATGTCTTTGCCAATGGCCATAAATATGACATCCTCGGCTATATTCGTGGCATGGTCAGCAATACGCTCAAGGTTCTTTGACACGAAGATAAGATCGATAGCTGTCGGTATTGTTGAATGATCGCTCATCATATACGTGAGCAGTTCTCTGAATACCTGGTTGTTGATATCATCTATTGTGTCGTCCCTTGTGAGAACGTCTTCGGCAAGTGTTACGTCCTTTTTGATGAATGCGTCAAGGCTGTCGTTGACCATTTTCTGAGCTATTGTGGATTCCCTGGGTATATCAACAAGTGGTTTTATCGCCGGCCTTTCCAGGAGTGACTCGGTCCTCTGGGCGATATTTACAGCCTGATCGCCCAGTCTTTCAAGGTCTGTATTTATCTTTATGGCTGCCGTTATCATGCGAAGGTCTCCGGCCTGCGGCTGTCTTAAAGCCAGCAGCTTTAAACAGAAATCGTCGATCTCCACATGCATGTAGTTAACTGATTCCTCAAGCTGGTATACCTCACTGAGCAGAACCTTGTCCCTGTCAACGAGTGCTTTTATGGACTTATGGATCATTGTTTGTGCAAGGCTGCCCATCTTGATAAGCATTCCTGAAAGCTCCTTTAATTCTTCATCGAATTTTCTTTCCATAAACACTCCTTTACCTCGTTAGAAAGCCCCGCCATTTATGGCGGAATGATAGGGTAACATTTAAATCCGTTAAAGAAAAGGTGTGGTTCAAAGCTACGCCCTTTCTAACGGGGTTTAACCGAATCTTCCGGTTATATAATCCTCTGTACGTTTATCCCCTGGATTTGTAAACATATCGGGTGTTTTACTGAACTCTATGAGTTCGCCGAGCAGGAAAAACCCCGTATAATCCGACACCCTTGCTGCCTGCTGCATATTGTGTGTAACGATAACGATGGTATACTTGTCCTTTATCTGCTGCATAAGTTCTTCAATGTGTGCGGTTGATATGGGATCAAGTGCTGACGCAGGCTCGTCCATGAGGATAACCTCTGGTTCTACCGCTATTGTTCTCGCTATACACAGCCTTTGCTGCTGCCCTCCGGACAGGGCTGTTGCCGATTTATAAAGTTTGTCCTTGACCTCGTCCCACAAGGCTGCCATTTTAATGCTCCTCTCAACTGCGTCCGCAATCTCATTTTTCTTTTTTATACCGTTCAATCTGATTCCTGCGGCAACGTTGTCGAATATGCTCATTGTCGGGAACGGATTTGGTTTCTGGAATACCATACCAATACGCCTTCTGACAAGAACCGGATCGCTTGTAGAGGCATAGATATCTTCGCCGTCGAGCAACACTTTTCCGCTTATCCTTGCATTGTCGACGACCTCATGGATCCTGTTCAGGCATCTTACAAAAGTCGTCTTGCCGCATCCTGACGGCCCAATGACGGCGGTTACGCTGTTTTCTTCTATGTTAAGATTGATGTCCTTTAATGCCTGGACAGAGCCGAACCATGCATTCAGGTGTTCAATGATAAGCTTTTTTGTCATACAGTTATAACCTTATAAAGCATATTTTGTTTTTGTAAATATCTTTGATACTATGTTAGCGATAAGCACAATAACGATAAGTACAAATGCGGCACCCCATGCCATTGCGTTCCAGTCTGCGTAGGGTGAGGATGCATAGTTGTATATCAGCACGGTCATTGTGGATATCGGTTGATCCGGCCTGACGCTCATAAATGAATTATTGAATGCCGTGAACAGCAGCGGGGCTGTTTCTCCTCCGACCCTTGCCACCGCAAGCATTACGCCGGTTGCTATGCCTGCCGCCGCTGTTCTCAGCACTATAAATATAATCACTTTCCACTGCGGCGTACCGAGAGCAAGGGCTGCTTCTCTGATCGTATCCGGGACCATTCTTATGAGCTCCTCGCTCGTTCTTGTTATTATCGGGATCATCATTATTGACAGAGCAACGCCGCCTGCCAGTGCAGAGAACCTATGCATCGGCAGGACAACGAATACATATGCCACTACGCCGGTTACTATCGAAGGTATGCTGTTAAGGACATCTGCAAGGTATCGTATGAATGGCGCAAACTTGTTATTACCGAACTCCGAAAGATATATGCCTGCCATTACACCGACCGGAATAGCTATGGCAGAAGCTATTCCGACAACCATGAAAGTCCCTACAAGGGCATTGGCGATGCCCCCTCCGGGAACACCTGTCGGTCTTGGGAGCTTTATAAAGAAATCAAGGTTTATGGCGGATGCTCCTTTTATAACGGTGTAAAGAAGGATGAGGAGAAGTATGGCAACACCTATGACGGCAGAGGCGTATGACAAAAAGAATATTGTATTATTGATAGTACGTCTTTTAAAGTATCGCAGCGACTTCATTGGAGGACTTTTTCCCTCCTTACAAGTAGCCTGGCAAGGGCATTGAATATCATGGATATTATGAACAGCAGCAGGGCAAGCTCTATAAGGGAGGATATATAGAGTTGGGATACTGCCTCGCTGAACTCGTTTGCTATGACGCTTGCCAGTGTGTATGACGGCGAGAACAGAGATGCCGAAATCATTGGTGCATTGCCTATCACCATTGTTATGGCCATTGTCTCACCAAGCGCCCTGCCGAATCCCAGTATAATTGCGCCGATAACGCCCGACCTTGCATGCGGGAACACTATCTTTGACATAACCTCCCATCTCGTCATTCCAAGTGCCAATCCCGCCTCCTTGTAAAGTGTGGGTACTGTGTTTAATATGTCCCTTGTTATAGACGCAATGGTCGGTATGATCATGATGGACAAAATCAGTCCGCCCGCAAGCATGCCAATACCGAGGGGGGCGCCTTTAAACAGGGGCAAGAACCAGAGGTATTTACCGAGGAGAGGCTCAACGTGGATCTGGAGGAATGGAGCCATAACGAACAACCCCCAGAGTCCGTAAATTATACTCGGGATTGCTGCAAGCATCTCGATCATAAGTGATACAGAGGGACGTATTTTCTGAGGTGCCAGCTCGGACAGGAAAATTGCTATACCCATGCTTATGGGCAGTGCGATGATCAAGGCGATAATTGATGAAACCATGGTTCCGAATATAAACGGCATGGCTCCAAAAACATTTTTAACCGGATCCCATGTTGAAGTTACTAGAAACCTCCAGCCAAATCTGTTTATGGACAGCATGGATCCATCTATTAACTCATAGACAATTCCTATGATAAGTATTAATATTATAGAAGCAAAGGATATTGATATGAGCTTGAGTAGCCGATCGCTTATTCGACGCTTCATAAGTATTTACAAATAAAGTATCCATAGAAGCGTTTGGATACAAGTAAATTGTTGTTTACATGGATTTTACACGGCTGTAACAAGGGATAAACATAAATACTTGAAAATTTAATTATTCCATGTTACACAAAAAAAAGGTGGGTATAAACCCACTTTTTTATTTGTCATATTGGAGATAAGTTATGGATAAACATAAAAGTATAGCTGAAAAGGTATATGATATAGCCTCCTGTAACCTGCCGAAAGCAGGTTATGAGGTTATAGATGTTGAGTATCAGAAGGAAAAGTCTGGTAATGTGCTGAGAATATTTATTGACAAGAGGGGCAGGATCAGCGCCGAGGATTGCGAAAAGGTGGCGCATATACTGAGCGGCGTGCTTGATGTGGATGTGATGATCCATTCACCTTATACACTGGAGGTATCTTCACCCGGCCTTACAAGAGAGTTAAAGAAGAAGAATGAGTACAGCAGATTTATAGGGCGGGACATAAGGATCATAATGCGGAAGCCCATATACAATAAAGTTGTTCTGGAGGGTACACTGCGGGGAATAAAAAACGATGATGTGATAATTGATGATAACGGTACGGAAATACAGATACCGTACAGTATCATCAAAAAAGCCAATCTTACTTTTAAGACATAGGGGGGCATAATGTTTTCCGAACTCACAAAGATTATAGAGCAACTCGAGAGGGACAAAAGCATAGATAAGGTCATAATACTGAACGCTCTTGAGGCCGCCATGATAAGTGCGGCAAAGAAGACCATCAAGTACAACGCCGATATAGAGGCGAAGTTTAATGAGCAGCTCGGTGAAGTTGAAGTTTTCGAATTCAAGGAAGTTGTAGAAGATGTTGTTAACAGTGATACGCAGCTGAATCTGGAACAGGCAAGGTCAATGGATCCGGATGCACAGGTAGGGGACAGCATAGGAATCAAAATTGATACACAGAAATTTGGCAGGATCTCGGCTCAGGCGGCAAAGCAGGTAATACTGCAGAGGATGAACGATGCAGAGAAGGAGATTGTGTATAAGGAATTTAAGACCAAAAGAGGCGAGGTCGTTTACGGCGTCATAAGGCGGTTTGAAGGAAGAACGATCATTATGGATCTTGGGAAAACGGAAGGTGTGCTGCCTCCGACGGAACAATTGCCCAAGGAAAACTTAAGGATAGGCGACAAGATCAGGGTCTACGTGCAGGAAATCAGGATGACAAACAGGGGACCGAAGATCATCCTGTCCAGGACAAACAACCAGTTTCTGGTTAAACTATTTGCGACGGAAGTGCCCGAAATCGCGGAAGGGATAGTCGAGATAAAAGCAGTATCAAGGGAACCCGGAAACAAAGCAAAAATTGCCGTTTATTCTAAAGACAAGGACGTGGATGCAGTAGGCGCCTGTGTCGGTATGAGGGGAGCCAGGGTCCAGAATATAGTACAGGAATTAAGCGGGGAGAAGATAGAT
>JAJYJX010000032.1 GCA_021789095.1 bacterium | reverse complement strand
GTTGGTCCTGAGAGCAGTCCCGTACTTTATCTTGATCTTCTCGGCCTCATGGATCGGGGTCCTCAGACCTATAGATACGTCCTTTGTGATGTGTTCGCCCCCGAGCGCTATGACACTGGTGTACCGTATGCTGCCTTCGTAGAATACCGCTATATCGGTTGTGCCGCCGCCTATGTCCACAAGAACAACACCCAGCTCTTTTTCCTCTGGGTTAAGAACAGCCTCGCTCGAGGCTATTGACTGCAGAACGATGTCCGAAACCGTGAGTCCCGACCTGTTGCATGCCTTCACGATATTCATTGCCGAAGAAACGTTTGCCGTTACTATGTGCACCTTTACCTCAAGTCTTACGCCCGACATGCCGAGCGGGTCCTTTATCCCGCCCTGATCATCGATGATAAACTCATGCGGTATGACATGGATAACTTCCTTATCCATCGGGATCGGCATCGCCTTTGCCGCATCCACGACCCTCTTTATATCGCTTGACTTCACCTCCCGGTCCTTGATCGCTATCACGCCGTTGCTGTTAAAGCTTTTTATGTGATCACCTGCTATGCCTGTGTACACGCTCGATATCTCGTAGTCCGACATGAGCTCCGCCTCTTCGATTGCCTGCCTGATTGCCTTTACGGTTGACTCGATATTTATGATGTTCCCCTTGCTCAGGCCGTGGGACGGGGATATCTTCCCTATGCCCACAATATCAATGGTCCCTTCCGCAAGCTCGCCTACGATGGCGCATACCTTTGTCGTTCCTATATCAAGGCCGACGATCATGTTATCTTTCTTCGTCAAGACTGTTCACCTCCTTAAACGGGCCCTGCCCGTTTGTATTTTTGGTTAATGCATGATTTTTTATGCTCCCGGAGCCTGGTACGCCCCGATCCATAACGCTTCCTGCAATACCGGACTTGTACCTGATAATACCCATGCCCTTGAAACGGAAATCTATGGAAGAAAACATCTGCATCCTGTCTCCGAAGTACTTCATAATTTCGTTCAGCCTGTCTATGCGCAGTGCCGGATCACCGCTGCCGAACCTGATCAGCAAGCCGTCATTTGTAATGACCGTATAACCGCTGTCTTCTACGTGCAGTTCTGAAATATCCCTGCTGCCTATCAAAGAATTCCGGTCAAGCTCTCTTATAAACGAAACCGCATCTGCAACAGGCTGAAATTGTATATCCAGAAACTGTTGTCCCTTGATATTAAAACCGGTTATAATGGGATAATTTATCGGATCGCTGTCTGTGACCTGCTTGAATATCATGCCGTTGTTATCAACGTAATAGAGATGATCCAGCAGGATCATGCAGTATGCCTTGCGTTCTGTAACCGCAATATCTATTTTGTGCGGGGGTGATTTTCTTATGGAAACGCTGCTTATCCAGGGTATGGATAGTATACTGTTCCTCACTGCCCCCAGGCGTATCGAGAAGATATTTTCCCCTATACTGAGACCCGAAGCCCTGATGATGTCAGAAGGCGAAACGCGCTCATAGCCACTTATGCCGACCTCCTTCAGTGCAAATATGCGGGATGAACCTACAAAGTTAACTGCCTGCGCATAAGCTGCATATCCGGCTACTCCAATGCCCGCCGCGAATACAAGATAAGCGGTATACCTCATATATACGCGCATTGTGCCGCGTTTCCTGAAACGCACATTCGAGGAATTTCTGAGTCTTTCGTTGAAATCCGACGGTAAAAACCTGTTCATCCAATCCTTCCTTTTAATGAAGCAGATTTGAGTATACCCTCTATGAGCTCTTCGTAGTTGATGCCCTTGTTCTCCGCTATCTTCGGTACATAGCTGAGTGACGTAAGTCCCGGAAGTGTATTTATTTCGAGCAGGTAAGGCCTTCCCCCGGGTGCGACCCTGAAATCTATCCTTGAGTAAAAGCTGCAGCCAAGCAGCCTGTGCGCACTCAGTGCCGTTTCCTCAACGGAGCTTACAACATCATCCGGCAGCGAGGGCGGTATGTAAAACGTCTCCATGCCTTCCGTGTATTTGACTTCGTAGTCCAAAAACTTCCGGTTGTACCGGCTGTCTATGCCTACCTCCATGGAGCCGAGGACGCGATCCCTGTATATGGCAACCGTCACATCCGTGCCGTCTATGAACTTTTCAATGACCGCGCGGCTATCGTATTTGAACGCCTCTGCAATAGCCTTCGGAAGCTCCTCCGGCACCGATACTTTGTTTATGCCTATGCTTGAGCCTTCGCATGCAGGTTTAACGATGTAGGGGAGGTTTATCCCGCTTTCCTTCAGCATCCCGTCGTACGCCACAGGATGGTCTATAACAAGATACTGCGGCGTAAGCAGTCCCGCACTTGTGACCAGATGCTTTGTGATGACCTTGTCCATTGCTATTGCACTTGCAGTAATGCCCGATCCTGTATAAGGGATACCCATAAGCTCAAGAACGCCCTGGACAACACCGTCTTCGCCGATCTTTCCGTGGAGCGCATTAAAGGCAATCTCTATGCCCTTTCCCTTCAGTTTGAACGGCAGTGATCTGTCGGCCTCAATCTTGACTGCGTTATAACCCAGCCTGCAAAGAGCCCTGTAAACTGCATCGCCGCTGAGCCGAGATATCTCCTTTTCTGCCGACATGCCCCCGAGCAGAACGCCTATCCTTCCCGATTTTGTAATCTTATCCTTCATTGTTCACCTATTATGATGGCTTCGAGTTCGAGCTTTATACCGCTCTTCTCCCTTACCTTCTCCATGCCTGCATCTATGAGCGCTATAATGTCACCCGCAGTTGCACTTCCTGTATTCACTATAAAATTCGTATGGAGCTCGGAATATTTTGCGCCCCTTACCCTTACACCGCGCATGCCCGCCTCATCGAGGAGCTGCCACGCCTTGATCTTTCCCGGGTTCTTGAATATGGAGCCGCAGCTTGGGTAATTCAGGGGCTGGGTCCGGGTCTTGTTCCTCAGGATCGACTCCACCCTTTTCTGCACGCTGTCCTTGTCCGTTTTTTTCACGCTGAGCGTTGCGGATACAACAATACTGCTGGAAGAAAGCGCCCGGCATGTCCTGTATCCAAAGCCCATGTCCTTCCCTGCGAGTGTCCTTGTTCTGCCCGTGCGCTCCATGAACGTGACCGTTTCTATGACGTCGGAGATGCAGCCTTGGTCCGTGCCTGCATTCATGAATACGGCACCTCCGACCGTACCGGGTATGCCTGCAAGCGGTTCAACGCCTGACATTCCGTTCTCCGCGCACTCCTTGACAAGCCCTGCAAGCGGCTTACCTGCACCGACCTTGAGCCTGGCGGTTGATTCGTCTTCATACTCGATATCCGTTGAATCGAGCGTGTCCTTGATTCGTATTACGGGATACTTTATGCCGCGGTCCCTTACGACCAGGTTTGTCCCTGCTCCGATAACGAAGTACCTCTGTTCGGCGCTCCGTGCCCATTCGATGAATTTAAAGATGTCTTCCGTGTTTGCAGGCGTAAACATGCATACACATGAACCGCCCACACCCATGCTCGTATGGTCCTTCATGGGTACGTCAATCATCACGCTCCCGTTCACCCGTGACTTCAATTCATTAAAATCAGCCATTTTTTTTCAACCTCTTTATAAGGGCGTCGCCTACCGCAAATATGTCGCCCGCACCCTGCGTAATGACCATATCGCCGGGCCTGACCGTACGTTCCAGTTCATCTACGATCTTTTCCTTATCATGTATGTACCTGACATCCTTGTAACCCATGTCTTTCATCCTGCTGAATAATCTGAAGGCGTCCACGCCCTCTATGGGCTCTTCCCCTGCAGGATATATGTCGGTAATAATGAGTACATCGGCCTGATAAAATGCCGTAAGGAAATCATTGAACAGCAGCATCGTCCTTGTATACCGGTGCGGCTGGAACACGACAACAAGCCTCCTGTTCCATCCGTTCTTCGCACCTGCAAGCGTTGCTTTGATTTCCTTGGGATGGTGTCCGTAATCGTCAACCACGATGATATCGTCAATCTTTGCCTTTATTTGGAACCTTCTTTCGACCCCGTTGAATTTGTTTATGCCGTCCCTGATGTTTTCAGGCTCAAGTTCAAGCTCTATGCCGGCTGCAATGCTTGCAAGTGCATTGTAGACATTGTGTATACCGGGCATATGGATGGTGAATGAACCGTACTGCTCGCCCTTTACCATCGCAGAAAATTCGCACTCGCCGGCTTTCTGAACAACGTTGTATCCCAGCACGTCCGCCTGTGCCGATAATCCGTAGGTCATCCTCCTGACCTTAATCCTGGGCAGGATTGAAGCTACATTCTCTTCGTCAAGGCACAGGATGGCAAGGCCGTAAAACGGGACCTTGTTTATGAACTCCACGTACGCGTCTTTCTCCCTGTCGAATGTCTTGTAGTAATCCAGGTGCTCGGGATCTATGTTCGTAACAATGGCTATGGTCGGGGTGAGCTTCAGGAAGCTCCCGTCACTCTCGTCAGCCTCTGCAACAAGGTATTCGCTCTGTCCGAGCTTTGCATTCGAGCCGAATATATTCACCCTACCCCCCACGATGCTGGTAGGATCAAGCCCTGCAGCCGCGAGCATGATCGAGATGAGCGATGTTGTCGTGGTCTTGCCGTGGCTGCCGGCTATTGCTATTGCATATTTGACCCTCATGAGCTCCGCCAGCATCTCTGCCCGCGGTATCACCGGTATGTTGTGCTCCCTTGCATAAGCAAGTTCCGGGTTGTCATGCTTCACTGCCGAGGAAAACACGACAACATGCGCATCCTGTGCATGAACCGCCCTGTGGCCTATCATGATCCTTGCGCCGAGGGACTGCAGGCGCTCCGTTACCTTTGATGCTTTCTGATCGGACCCGCTGACCTCGTAGCCGATATTGATAAGCAGCTCGGCAATGCCGCTCATGCCTGCCCCGCCAATGCCCACAAAATGTATATGTCTTATTCTTTTGTGCATAGTTATACCATGCCTCCGAGCCTCGTCATTTCATCCACTATGCTCCTTGCCGCGTCCGGCTTCGCCCACTTTATCATTGCACCCGACATGTCTTTCAGCCGGCCGTTGTCCGCACTCAGCTCGTGCAGCAGCTTTACCAGCATCTCCGGCTCCTTCGTGGCGGCGGGTATAACAAAAGCACCTTTGCCGTCCGCCAGCTCCGCCGCATTCAGCGTCTGGTGGTCGGATGCCGCCGATGGATACGGTATAAGGATCGATGGTATGCCGTACGCCGCAAGCTCGAACAACGTAGATGCACCCGCCCTTGACACAGCAATGTCCGCCCTGTCGAAAACCTGCGCCATATCATCTATAAAGTCATAAACTTCGGCATGAAAACCGTACCTGTCGTATGCGTCCCTGACGGAGCGGAAATCGGCCGGGCCTGTCTGGTGAATGAAGGCAACGCTGTGCTTTATATCCGCCAGCGAAGCGAGCCCGGATACCATCATTTCATTTATCTGATGTGCACCCTGGCTGCCGCCCAGTACAAGTATCCTCTTCACCGGGGAAGCGTAATCCCTCTGCCGGTGCAGGGCGTACCTTATCGGCAGGCCTGTCAGCACAACTTTGTCCGCGGGAAAGTATCTCCTCGATGTTTCGAACGACATGAAAACCTTTTTTACAAACCTCGAGAGCACCCTGTTTGCAAGACCGGGTACGGAGTTCTGCTCATGTATGGCGGACGGTATGCGCATAAATACAGCCGTCATGACGACGGGGAACGACGCATAGCCGCCTACCCCCAGCACTGCATCGGGCATGAAATCCCCGAGGATCCCGGCCGATTCCTTCACCGCATCAAGCAGAAGAACAAGGGACAACAACTTTTCTGCAGTCTTTTTATTCCTGAAACCTCTCACGGCAAGAAGCCTTCTGTTCGCTTCAGGCAGCGTCCATTTTCTGCTCTCTATGCCTGAATCAGAGCCTATGTACAGGTATTCTACATTTTTGTTCTTTTTCATAATCTCATTCATAACGGCCATCGCCGGAAAAAAATGACCGCCGCTACCTCCACCCGCTATAATCAACCTCATCGTTTCCCTCATTAACCATTTTTGATAAATTCAATATAATGCCGACCGATATGAGCTCCGCAGTCAAAGAACTGCCCCCGTAGCTTATGAACGGCATGGTAAGTCCCTTTGTCGGCAGTAAGCCGAGTGTAACCGCAATATTTATTATGACCTGCAATGCAATGAACAGCGTCAGCCCGTACACCGCTGTTTTTGTAAAAACACTGCCCGAACGTGCGGCAATGGCAAATGCCTTTGTTATGAGGAATATGAACACGCCCATTACAGCAGCAACGCCTACAAACCCCAGTTCCTCCGCGATGACAGAAAAGATAAAATCGGTGTGTGCTTCCGGAAGGTAAAACAGTTTTTCAAAGCTGTTTCCCAGTCCTACGCCTGTGAAACCTCCGGCGCCGTAGGCAATAGCTGACTGCACAATCTGGAATCCTCCTGTCTGTGCATGCTGCCACGGGTCAAGAAAGGCTTTTATGCGGTTGAGTCTGTAGGTTGAATGCATGACCAGCAGCACCGCCGCTGGTGCCGTTGACAGCGCGGCTGCGGCAAGCGATGTTATATTCGCACCCGCAAGGAAAAGGACCATGAATACGACGATCGTTATAATCATCACGCTTCCGAAATCGGGCTCCATGACGATCAGTCCCAGGACAACCGCGGTGTAGGCAAGAGGCAGCAGTATAGGGACGGGGCTGTTTGCCCCGTGTACCCGCACATCGAGTATATGTGCTATAAGCAGGACCAACACGGGTTTTGCGAACTCCGAAGGCTGCAGTGTAAAGCCGGCAAGCCTTAACCATCTGTGCGAGCCGCTTACAACAACGCCGAAATGCGGAACGAATACAAGGACGAGTAAAAGCAGTACAAAGCCGTATAAGAACTTTATATGCTTTCTGACGGCATTGATATCCACTACAGCGGCAATACAGCCCGCTATCATGCCGATTACGAGATAAATGACCTGTCTCTTCACGAAGTAATATTTTGTACCGTACTCCTCCAGCGCGTATATGGAACTTGCGCTGAAAACCATCAGCACTCCGAAAAGGCACAGCAGCACTGTTATGATGATGATGCCCCTGTCATACCCTTTCATCTTGTCTGCCCCCTTTTATGTTCATGACTGCGGCCCTGAACGCATCGCCTCTTTGTTTGTAATCGGAAAACATATCAAAGCTGGAGCAGGCGGGTGACAGAAGGACAACATCGCCCTGTCGTGCTTCACCGCTGGCTGTCAAGACCGCGGCTTCCATAGAATCAACGGCACTTATTCTTACAATACCGCTGAATGCCTTTGTAATCCGTTCCCTTGCTTCACCCATAACAATGAGCAGCTTTACCCTGCCCTTTATAAGCTCTGAAAGCGGGCTGTAGTCCCCGCCCTTGTCCCTTCCTCCCATGATCAGTATCACCGGTTTCGAAAAACCTCTCAGTGCGACGGCCACTGCATCAACATTTGTGGCCTTCGAATCGTCATAGTACAGGGCACCGTTTACCCCGGCCACGAACTCTATCCTGTGGGCAAGCCCCTTGAAACTGTTTATTGTTGCCTGGATAACGGCATCGGGGATATCAAGGAGTTTTGATATTATGATACACACCATGGTGTTCCGGACATTATGCATGCCCGCAAGTGAAGGATTGTCGATGGTAAAGTTCGTTTTGTTGCCGGACCCGTCAATATAAACTATCCCGCCGTCGTTGCAGTATGTTCCCCTCCTCGTCCTCTTGCTTGTTGTAAAGCAGTACGGTTTTGCCTTTATGCTGCGCTTCGCTTTTACCGTGTGCCTGTCCTCTGCATTGATAACGGCATAATCGCCGGCGGTCTGGTTCATGAATATCCTGAACTTCGCCCTGGCGTATTCGTTTATGTCTTTGTACCTGTCGAGGTGGTCATCGGTGATATTCAGCACTCCCGAGATCCACGGCCGGAAACTGACAATACCTTCCAGCTGATAGCTTGAAAGCTCGAGGAGGTAAAACTCATAATGAGCGTCGTTTTCGACGAGCTGTATAAACGGTACGTCAAGATTGCCTCCGACTCCGGCCTTTATACCTGCACGGTGAAGTATCTGTCCGAGGAGTGTAACCGTCGTGCTTTTGCCGTTGGTCCCCGTAATGCCTATGATTTTTTTATCAGTGAACCTGAAAGCAAGCTCGATCTCGCTTATAACCTCGCTGCCCTTAACCCTTGCCGACTCTATGCCGGCGAGCGACATCGGAACACCCGGACTTACAACCAGAAGCTCGAAATCGCCTGTGGAGGTCCCGTCCCAGTTGTCTATGATCCTTATGCTCTCCCGAAAGGCTTCGATCCCCTTGAGCCGGGCCCTGTCCAGCTGATCAAAGCATGTAACATCAGCGCCTTTCCTTACCAGGAAAGACGTTGTCGCAATGCCGGTTTTCCCCATGCCTATTACTGCGGTGCGCATACCCTTCAATTCCATCCATCACCTCAGTTTGAGGGTTGCCAGGCCAAGCAGCGCAAGCATAATGGATATGATCCAGAACCGCACTGTTATTTTCGGTTCAACCCATCCCTTTAATTCGAAATGATGATGGATGGGCGCCATTGCAAATACTCTTTTGCCGATCAATTTAAACGATATGACCTGTGTTATTACGGAAAGAGCCTCAACAACGAATACGCCGCCTATGACCGCAAGCAGTATTTCCTGCTTGAGGATTATGGCGACAACGCCGAGCACACCGCCGAGGCCAAGGGAACCGACATCGCCCATGAAGATCTCCGCAGGATACGTGTTGAACCATAAGAACCCGAGAGCGGCACCTATCACGGCAGCCGCAAACGTGGTTATCTCTCCGGTACCGGGCATGGGGGTGAACATCAGGTACTCGGAGAACTTCACATTACCCAGGACATAGGCGAACACCGCGTACACTCCGAACGAGGTCATGACGGGAACAATCGCAAGACCGTCCTGCCCGTCCGTAAGGTTGACCGCGTTCGACGTGCCTATTATGACAAAAAGGACGAAAAGGAAGTATACCCAGCCAAGGTTTACAGCCAGTTTCTTGAAAAACGGGAATGTGAGCGTAAAATTAAGTCCGTCATACCTGAGAAGGAGATAGATAATGACAATCGCCAGAACAGTCTCCAGCACAAACTTATAAGAGCCCTTCAGCCCCTTTGCGTTCTTGCCCTTCAGCTTCAGGTAATCATCCGAAAAGCCTATTGCACCAAAACCCAGCAAAGAGAACAGCAGGATCCACACATACACATTCATGATATCCATCCACAGGACGGTTGAAGCGACAATGGACAATATGATAAGCAGTCCTCCCATGGTCGGTGTGCCTTTCTTCCCGATGTGGTTCCTGGGACCCTCTGATCTTATAACCTGGCCTATGCCTGTCCTTGCCATTAAATGTATGAATCGATCGCCGAAGAACATGCTTATGAGCAGCGCAGTTATCATTGCACCCAGGGACCTGAATGTTATGTACTTCAGGACGTTGAATACTATAAACTGCTTTGCATATGGATACAAAAAGTACTCAAGCATGGTTTTTCCTTAACATGCTGTCATAAACGGATATTACCTGTTCCATCTTCATGCTCCTTGAACCCTTGACATAGATGACATCACCGGAGCGCCCTGTTTTGACAAGTTCATCCGCTGCATCGTTTATACCCGCTACCCGGCTTGCATGTATGCCGGGCGCCTTCGCTGAAAGGATCCCCTGGAGCGTGTACTCCGAGGATGCACCGACCAGTATGAACCTGCATATCCCGTGTACTGCAAGGAACCTGCCGAGCGCATGGTGCTGTTCTGCCGTGTGCGTGCCGAGCTCCAGCATGTCCCCTATAACCGCTATGATATGCCCTGCCCCGTACCTCTCGACAGCGGAAAGGAATCCCTCGCGCATTGAATCGGGATTTGCATTGTACGTATCATCAACAACGGTTATGCCGTTCTCATACTGCATGATATTCCCCCTGCCCTTAAATACATTAAATTGCCCGCACGCAGTTTCTATTTCGTTCCAGCTTACGCCAAGGTATACAGAGCAAAGTACTGCAAGGGACATGTCATAAAGGTAATGCCTGCCTGACAACGGCATGCTTAAATGGTGCTGAGCACCCTTGTAGGACACATCGAATTCCATACCATTGCTGTTCAATCTGTAGGACAGTATATGCAGGGAGGCGTCATTGGAAAACCCTGCAGTCAGTATCCTGCCCTTAAACTTGCCGGCAATGCCCATGGCCAGCGGATCGTCTGCATTCACTATCGCCGCACCGTCGTCACGCATCGCAGAAAACATCTCCGACTTAGCTTTTGCAACACCCTGAAGATCATGAAAGAACTCAAGATGCGCACTGCCTATATTGGTAAGTATGCCTATATCAGGGTCTGTTATCCCGGTCAGGCGTGCCAATTCGCCGTATCTGCTCGTGCCGAGTTCCAGTATCCACGTCTTTGTACCGTGTTTCATGTTGAGAATGGATAAAGGCACTCCTATAAGATTGTTGAGGTTGCCCTGCGTTTTATCCGTGTCGTATGTACCCGATAAAAGGCCTGCCAGCATATCTTTCGTTGTTGTTTTACCGTTGCTGCCGGTGATTGCTATAACTACGGGCCTGTATCTTTTCCTGATTATGTGCGCAAGCTCACCCAGGCTCTTTACGGTATCATCAACTGCAAAGACCGGCCTTTCTTTTACGAAGCCTGCCGCGCGTGCCATACTCTTTTTATCTATTACAATGCCTGCTGCCCCCTGTGCCAGTGCATCCTTTGTAAAATCATGGCCGTCGAATCTTTCTCCCCTGATTGCAAAGAACAGGCTGCCCTTCACGGGTTTTCTCGTATCCGTTGATACACCATCCGCGCTCCAGCCCTGTACCGGGCTGATGACTCCCATATCTTTTAATCCATTCATATCATCCATATCTATCTTCAATGTGCCGGCCCGAAATAATCCATGATCTCCTCCTTGTCGCTGAAATGTATGGTCCTGTCCCTGAATATCTGGTAATCTTCATGGCCCTTGCCTGCTATAACAACCACGTCTCCCTTGCCGGCAGCATCAAGGGCCGCTTTTATAGCCTGCTTCCTGTCCTCAATAGTCGTATAAACTTTTGGATTGTGGTTCGCGTTTGAATGAAGCGAGGTAACTTTGAGTGCATCCTTTATTCCTTTCTCAATATCACAGATTATTGCATGGGGCTGTTCAGATCGGGGGTTGTCGGATGTGATAATGGTTATATCCGCCAGTCTCGCTGCAATACCGCCCATAAGCGGCCTTTTTCCTTTATCCCTGTCGCCGCCGCACCCGAATACGCATATGATCCGCTTTTTCTTTATTTCGCTCAGTGCGATCAGAACCTTTTCAAGTGCGTCGGGTGTATGCGCATAATCAACAAACACGTAGAGTCCGCGGGGATTATCGATCCTCTCGACCCGGCCGGGCACGTTGGCCATCAATTCAATGCCCTGTTTTATATGATCAACAGATATATTCGAAACAATAGCAGCGGCTACCGCAGCCATGATATTATAGATATTGTAATAACCAACCAGGGGCGAACGAAGCTCCATCATGCCTATAGGTGTCGAAAGCTTCATTTTTATCCCATCCAGGGTCGCAGCAGATTCTGTAAGCCGGATGTCCGCATGCTTTGAAGTGCCGAACCTAAGTATATTGATACCCCGTTTTATCCTCACACGGCTTACCCATGGATCATCGCTGTTCAGTATGGCAAATCTGTTCCCCTTACTGCTTGCGACCAGCATCTTTTCAAAAAGCTTCGCCTTTGTAGCATAATAGTTTTCCATTGTTTTATGATAATCAAGGTGGTCCTGCGTAAGGTTGGTGAAGATTGCAGCATTAAAGTTGATTCCGTTTGCCCTGCCCTGTGATATTGCATGAGAGGAAACCTCCATGATAACGTCCGTCGCACCCTGCGAAAGGTATTCACTCATCATGATGTTCAGGTCCAGCGATTCCGGGGTCGTGTTGACGGCTTTAACTTTTTTGTCCATAAACCTGTAGTTTATCGTACCGATTATAACGGGCCTTTTGCCGGCTGATTTGAATATGGATTCTATAAGATACGTTGTCGTTGTCTTCCCGTTTGTCCCGGTTATACCAATTACATACAGTTTTGCCGAGGGATTTTTATAGAACTCCCTTGACAGGATCGACAGGGCGATCCTGGGGTCATCAACTATGATCTGCAGAACCTTTTCAAGTGAAGGATTGTATGACTTTGCGACAATGGCAACGGCGCCGTTGCGCACTGCCTCGTTTTCGTATTTTACCCCGTCCTCTTTTTCCCCGGGGATGGCAACGAAGATATAATTCTTCTTCACCTTTCTCGAATCATAGACAATGCCGTCAACCTCTACCGGGACATCTCCGTGCAGTGAACTGTACTGTATGTTCTTTAAGAGTCTTTTTATCTCCATTCCTATCCCTTTATCGTCCCGGCAGGACCGGGACCTTGTGTTTTTAAACCGTGCTTTATCTTCCTTCCCGATGAATGCATAAGCGCACCCGACAGTTTGGAGCCGCCTTGCTGCTTTGAATCCGGTAATTTGCCCGTTGAGAATACAACCACAACCGGCCCTTGTGAATACAGCGTTTCCGGTTTCATTGATTGCTCTACCGCATAGCCGCTGCCCTTTATTACCAGGTCATTTATACCTGCCTGTTTCGCCAGATGCAGAACTGTTCTCATCGGCTTGCCTGTAAAATCAGGAATGACCCCTGTCTGTACCGTAGCCCTGTCCTGTGCCGGTTCCAGATCTTCTATTGACGGCTCTTCGGCGGGCATTGCCATTATATTCAATCTTGACGGTACACCCAGATACGGCAGTACCTTTTCAGCTATATCCTTGAATACAGGCGCAGCACTTATTCCTCCGTAAGGATTCTTCTGCGGATCTATGATCATGATAAGCATGACGATCCCCGGATCGCGTGCCGGAACAAAACCGAGAAACGATGATATGAACCTGTCGCCGTAATACCCCCCTGTCTGCGGATCCGGAATCTGGGCTGTACCCGTCTTTCCTGCAACTGTATAACCGTTCATGTGAGCATTGGTACCTGTTCCCCCGTCATTGACAACACCTATCAGCATATTGGTCACGAGCCTTGCAGTACGATCCGATATCACACGCCTTTTGATCACGGGCTGCGAAGTTACGATCCCGCCATCCGGCTTCCTTATCTCCTTTATTATCCTTGGAGTAATGAGTAATCCTCCGTTTGCTATGGCAGACATCGCTGTAACCAGCTGCAGGGGTGTTGCTGAAACGCCCTGCCCAAACGGTATGGTATCAATGGATACACCCGACCACCTGTCCACCGGATTCAGTATGCCGGGTGATTCACCGGGGAGGTCTATGCCTGTCTGGCTGCCGAAACCGAAGCGCCTGAGGTAATTATACAATGTTGTCGGGCCCAGTTTTTCTCCTATCTTTGCCGCACCAATGTTGCTGCTGTACTTAAGTATATCACCGATACTTAGCATACCAAATGCGCTCTCTGCATCCCTTATGGTAATATTGTAAACCTTGTAGTGCCCGTTTTCACAAAAGATCTTCTCGTCGGGGGAGATCACGCCGGCATCAAGGGCCGCCGCAACGATAAATGGTTTAAAGATTGAACCGGGCTCATAGGTGTTTTCAACAGCTATGTCTTTAAATGCGGATAAAGAATAATCCCGGTATGTATTGGGATTGAAATCCGGTATAACCGCCATTGCAAGTATATCACCCGTCTCCGGGTTCATGACGATGCCTACACCGTTTCTTGCCTTCTGATCTTCCACGGCCTTTTTCAGGGCTTCCTGCAGAACAAACTGAATGTTGAGGTCTATTGTACTAACAACACTGTCGCCGCTCAATGATGCATCATCAAACATGACGCCTGTATAAACAGGACTGTTGTGGCCATCAACATCGATAACCGCAGACAGGGGGTTACCCTTGAGATAATGATCAAGTGACAGTTCTATACCGGCCAATCCCTTTGAATCTATGCCTGCAAACCCCAGCACTGCGCTTGCGAGTTTAACATCCGGATAGAACCTCCTGTACTCCTTGAGTGCATAGACGCCCTTTAAATGATAGTGCATGAGTTTCCTGGCTTTGTCGGGGTTGACAAGCCTTTTGATCCACACAAACTGCCTGTCTGCAGACAGCTTTTTCAAAACTGTATCGGCATCTACACCGAGCACCCTCGATATGACAACAGCAGTCCTGCTTTTGTTATTTATCCGGGACGGATCAGCGTAAAATGAATCAACAAGGACGCTTTGTGCAAGTATCCTTCCGTCTCTATCCATGATCACTCCCCTTGCCGGCAGGAGTGTTACCTCCCTTGCATACTGTCTCCTCGCAAGCTCCGCATACTTCCTGCCCTTTACGACTTCCAGATAAAAGGCCTTCGATATGAGGAGTGTAAAACCCGATAAGATGCACAGATAGACTATAAATAATCTTACAAGATGATTCTCATGTATACGCTTTACCGGGTCCATCCTACTTGTCTATTAGAATTATCTGCGCCGGATCCGGATAAGACAGGTTCAACCTCGTTTTCGCTATATTCTCAATCCTGTTCCTGCTTTTAAGCGTGGCTATCTCAAGATTATACTGATCGATCTGCTGGCTGAGCTTCTGTGTTTCTGAAGTCATGGAAGACATACTGTAGCTTGCAGCTATAAAATTTATCCTGCTCCATATAAGAACGAGGGTAAAAAAGAGAACCGCGGCGACGACAATAAGTATTTTTGCCGGCGATATACTTATTGCATGTACTGTCTGATAATCGATTGCCCTGTTATCCGCATAAGCCTTTATATTCATAATACCTCCTACCCTATCCTCTGCACAGCCCTTAATCTTGCACTTCTTGCCCTGTAATTTCCCCTTAGTTCCTGCTCATCAGGCAACGCAGGTTTCCGTGTGAGTATTCTGAAAACCGGAGGGGTCAATTTTGAAAACTGCCTGAATACATGCTTGACAATCCTGTCCTCAAGAGAATGAAATGAGATAATGACCAGCACGCCGTTGACATTGATAAAATCGCCGACCGTTTTAAAAAATGCCTTTAGATTTTCCAGTTCATTGTTTACGAATATCCTTATGGCCTGGAATGTTTTTGTCGCAGGGTGTATGCGGGAATGACCTTTTGCAGTTTTGGATATGATGGATGCCAGCCCCGCTGTACTTGTTATGCGTGACCCGGCCCTGGCATTGATTATTGCCTTAACAATACTTCTGTACCGCTTTTCCTCGCCATACTCCCTGATAATCATGGCAAGCTTGTCCGCGGAAAACTTATTAACTACATCATATGCCGTGATGCCGGACGATGTATCATACCGCATATCAAGAGGCCCATCAGCCAGGAAGCTGAAACCACGCTCCGGATTGTCTATCTGCGAGCTGCTGAACCCGAGATCAACTATAATGCCGTCAAATTTTCTTACGCCTGTATTGCTCACCACCTCTTCTATATCCTTATAATTCGCGTGGAAAAATTCTACCCTGTCCTCATAATCTTTCAGATTGTTCTTTGCAGTTATAAGTGCCTTTTCATCCATGTCTATGCCAACGACATGACCGTGGGGGGCCGAGGCCTCAAGAATTGCCCTTGCATGACCGCCCTCGCCAACGGTTGCATCAAGGTACACGCCGCCGCTTTTCGGGTTCATATATTCAATTACTCTGTCAGACATTACCGGTATATGCATTCACACTCCGTACTGGGCAATGCCCTTTTTGATGCTTGCAAAATTGTTTTTGATCCTCTCATGTTCCTGCTCAAAGGTCGCAAGGTCCCAGATGGAAAATATCTCATCGCCGCCAGACAGTATGACTTCCTCGCCAAGGTGCGCCTCTTCACGCAGGTATATGGGAATGAATAACCTGCCAAGTTCATCAATCTCGTACTCGAACGCATCGCCGTAATGAAATAGCTTATAATCTTCAACAACATCCAGGGTAGGGGGCAGTGCTTTTATCCTTTCTTTGCGGAGCCTGAATACCTGGTAAGGAAATACCTCGAGCCAGTTCTTGTTGTTTGTGATGATTACCCTGTTGTCATACTCTTCTGCAAGGATTTTCCTGAAGGCAGACGGAACACTTACTCTTCCTTTTTTGTCAATCTTATGTTTATAACGTCCAATAAACTCCATAACAATTTTGTTACAACTCCATACCCCTTTATGCCACTTCATACCACCTTATAATCAAATGTCAAGATATTATTTGCACTTAGCTATGGTGCGGGCATGGAGGGAAAAGGGACGGAAGCAGGCTGGTTCTGCCCAGAAGTTACAGTTTTTTTATACCAAGAATAGAACTACCCATTTAAGAATTCGGTACAACTACCAGTTTCCGCCGCCAGGGAATTGAGGACCTGTATACGGCGCTTTGACGAGCCAGTAGCCGTGGAAGACCAGCCAGCACGCCGCTGTTATCATGATAAAAATCAGAGAACTTTCCTGCTGTGGAAGATGCATTTTACATAATTATCATCATTCCTGAAAATCATCAACATACAGAAAGGCCGATATCTCTCCGGCATCCTGCTATACCTCCGTTGACATAGCGGGGCTGCGCTGGTAGCGTTTGATTACTGTATGCAGGGAATAGGAATTGACACGGCAATCATATTGGCATGCGTTGGGATCATTGCAGGGCTGTTCGGCGTATTGCTCGGTCTTGGAGGCGGTGCAATCATCGTGCCCATGCTGACCCTGATCCCCTACTTCCATCTGACGATTCATCAGGCGGTTGCCATCAGCATCGTATGCGTACTCGGTGTATCGCTTGGCGGGACGGTACGGTACGTAGAGGAGGGGCTTACGGATATACGGCTCGGCGT
>JAJYJX010000188.1 GCA_021789095.1 bacterium | reverse complement strand
ATGCTCTTCGGCTCTACGAGCTTTACCTTTGCATGAACCCCGAGAAAATCCTTTATGTCGTGTTCGAGCTTTCTTTCCATGGTCTCAAGCACCTTGATCTCATCAAACTGTATTCTGTCGTTTACCTCGACCCTTACCTCAAGCGTATCAAGGGGGCCGTCCTTGTCAACAATAAGCTGGTAATAAGGCTCTATGCCATCAGCTTTCAGGATGACGCTTTCGATCTGTGACGGAAAAACATTAACACCCCTTATGATAAGCATGTCGTCTGTCCGTCCTGTGATCCTCGCCATGCGTATGGTTGTCCTGCCGCATACGCACGTCCCTGCATCAAGTTTGGTTACATCCCTTGTCCTGTACCTTATCAAAGGTATAGCCTCTTTTGTCAGGGTAGTAATCACAAGCTCGCCTTTTTCCCCGTAGGGAAGCGGTACAAACTTGGCTGGATCGATGATCTCGGGCAGGAAATGGTCTTCATAAAGATGCAGTCCCTTTTTTGCCTCCACACACTCGCACGCAACACCCGGACCCATGATCTCGCTCAACCCGTAGATATCAATTGCGTCTATCTTGAGTTTCTCTTCGATCTCGGACCTCATGTCCTCTGTCCACGGCTCTGCGCCAAACACCCCTGCTTTTAGTTTCAGGGAATCCATTGCAATACCCATCTCTTTCGCGACCTCAACAATGTTGAGTGCATAGGAAGGCGTGCAGGTCAGCACTGTTGAACCGAAGTCTTGCATAAGCATCACCTGTTTCTGCGTATTGCCGCCTGACATGGGGATGACGGCTGCGCCGAGCTTTTCAGCGCCGTAATGGATGCCGAGCCCTCCTGTGAACAGACCGTAGCCGTAAGCATTCTGCAGGATGTCTCCCTTGTGAACGCCTGCGGACGCAAGTGCCCTTGCCATAACCTCGGCCCATGTTTCTATATCGTTACGTGTGTATCCTACAACGGTCGGTTTGCCTGTTGTTCCTGATGACGCATGGATCCTGACAACATCATCCATGCCGACTGCAAACATGCCGAACGGATAATTGTCTCTCAGGTCGTTTTTTGTTGTGAATGGTATGTGTTCTATGTCTTTCAGGGTTTTTATGTGATGGGGTTTCAGTCCTGCCTTGTCAAACCTCTGTTTATAAAACGGCACCCTGTCATAGACCCATCCTATAACCCATTTCAGCCTGTTCAGTTTAAGCTCATCAAGCTGTTCCCTTGTGTAGCTTTCCACGTCCCTTAGAATCATGGAACCTCCTTTACCCTCTTTGATTCATACCATACAAAAAACTCTCCGTAGCATTCCCGGGCTTTTGAAACCTGTTTTTTATTGCATCAAGCCATAGCATTTTTTCGAAAGATTGGAAACCGGCATAGATGCCGAGCAGGAACATATTTATAGAGTAGGCTGGATGTTGTTTTAACATGCCTTTCACATCCGCTTTGCTGCAGTGTATCCCGGGCTTTATCTTTACAAGCTGTTCGTCTATGTGCTCCGGGTAGCTTTTATAGCCGAGTGCAACCTCGGGAGGCGGCGAGTGGAGGTTGGAGAGTATGACAGTACCTGTGTCCTTCAGATAGGCAATACCCCGTAATGCCTCAAGCTCTTCAAGTGCTATAAGATAATCGGCTGTACCGCGTTCGATGATCGGAGAAAAGACCCTGTCTCCGTACCTTACAAAACTTACGACAGCTCCGCCCCGCTGTGCCATGCCGTGGACATCGCTCTTCTTGACATCCAGTCCTGCGTTCAGGGCAACTGCGGCGATTATATCGGTCGCAGATACAATCCCCTGTCCACCAACACCTGTTACTACCGTACTGATAAGCATATTATTCCTCTGTCTTTACTATTGCCTCAAAGGTGCACACATCGGCACACAGACCGCAGCCGGTACAGCTTACAGGATCTATATAGGCAATGCCCTTTGCGCGCTTTTTACCCTGGGCTTTTACACCTACGGGTTCCCACCACAGGGAAGGACAGTCTATGTTAAGGCATATTGTACAGCCGGTACACAGATCTGCCTTTACGACATACGGCTTTTGTCCTTTCTGCCTGAACTCCGGCAGAAGCACGCACGGGGCCTTTGTTATAACAACGGCAGGCCCGTCGAACGCCACGGCTTCTTTAAGAATCTTCTCGAGGTGTTTTGTTTCGTAAGGGTTTATTGTTCTGACCCACTTTATGCCAAGTGCGGATACAAGCTGTTCAAGGGAAATATCTGGTGTTTGGTTGCCATGGATATCGGTGCCTGAAAGCGGGTTAGACTGCGTACCTGTCATTGCGGTCGTCCTGTTGTCGAGGATCACAACGAGTATATTGCTCCTGTTGTAAACCGCGTTCAGCAGGGACGTCATGCCGGAATGCAGAAATGTGGAATCACCTATCACTGCAACGGGCTTCTTGCTCCCTTTCGGCATTGCCTTTTCAATACCCATTGCCTGTCCTATGCCTGCACCCATGTCAAGACAGGTGTGCACTGCCTTGAGGGGTTCATCGTACGCAAGCGTGTAGCAGCCTATGTCACCTGCCACAAAAACGCGCAGCTTGCTCAACTGGTAGAAAAGCCCCCTGTGCGGACAGCCGGGGCACAGTATAGGCGGTCGTCTTATCACATCAACAACATCGGCATGATGCTTACCGGACGGAGCTCCGGAGGAGCGTAGTCCGGCTGCAAATTTATTTATACCGTTCCTGACCTTTTCGGGCGTAAGTTCCGATATTGAAGGTATAAAGTCCTTGCCGTGAATGTCTTCTGACATATGCCTGATCTGCGTCTCTATGTAAGGATCGAGCTCTTCCACGACAAGTATCCTGCCCGTTTTCTTAATAAATCTTTTTATCAGATTAAGCGGCAGTGGGTTTGTCATGAATAACTTGAGTATGCTTGCATCGGGCATTACCTCTTTTACATACTGATAAGCGACCCCGGAAGTTATAATGCCAAAATCTGTATTGCCCCATTCTATACGGTTCAAGGGGAATTGTTCCGAAAAAACAGAGAGCCTTTGAAGCCTGTCTTCAAGCGCTGTCCGTGCCTTGCGCGCATTTGCAGGTACCATGACATATTTGTCTATAGCCTTCTCCGGATACGCAGTCCCCTTTACCTTATCGGAGACTTCGCTTGCCCTGACGTGGTGTACATGCCCTTCAGGGTATACGATAGTTTTGGAGTGCGAGATCCTTGTTGTTATCCGCAGCAGTACAGGCAGATCGAAAAGTTCGCTTATCTCATATGCCTTCCTTGTCAGGATGCGGGCTTCATCACTGTCAGAGGGCTCAAGCATGGGTATCTTCGCCATAAGCGCATACCAGCGGTTGTCCTGCTCGTTCTGGGAGCTGTGTATGCCGGGGTCGTCTGCCGATACGACTACAAGTCCCGAGCCCACGCCGGTATAGGCAAGAGTCA
>JAJYJX010000187.1 GCA_021789095.1 bacterium | reverse complement strand
TTCTCGCTGCCATACCTTACTATTGCCTGAGCCAGCGGATGTTCTGACAGGGATTCAACGGATGCTGCATAAGTAAGAAGTGTCTGCTTGTCGGTTCCCATGAGGATTACATCCGTGACAACGGGTTTGCCCTGTGTCAATGTTCCTGTTTTATCAAACACGACGGTTGAAATGCCGTGTGCCTTTTCAAGGCTCTCGCCGCCTTTTATAAGTATACCGTGCTGTGCTCCCTTACCTATGCCGACCATTACAGCGGTCGGTGTTGCAAGCCCCAGTGCGCAGGGGCATGCAATGATAAGCACAGAAACAAGGTTCGTCAGTGCAATCGACACGGAATGCTGGGGAGATAAAGCATACCATAAAACGGCCGTGAGCAGCGCAACGGCTATTACAGCCGGCACGAAATAGCTTGCGGCCCTGTCCGCAAGTCTCTCAACGGGTGCCTTGGATCCCTGTGCCTCTGTAACCATGCGTATTATCTGTGACAAGGCTGTGTCAGAGCCGACCTTTGTGGCTTTAAAAACAAAACTGCCGGAGGAGTTTATCGTGCCTGCAAATACCTCGCTGTCTTTGCCTTTTTCAACGGGCATACTTTCGCCGGTAAGCATTGATTCATCAATTGTTGAACTGCCGTCTTGTATGATCCCGTCAACCGGTATTTTATCCCCGGGTTTTACGCGGATCATGTCCCCGGCCTTCACGTCATCAACCTGTACCTCTGTCTCATTACCGTCTTTCAGCAGTCTTGCGGTTTGCGGTTTTAAGGCAAGCAGCGCCTTTAGGGCATCTGTTGTCCTTCCCTTTGAATATGCTTCGAGCAGCCTGCCCAGCAGTATCAGGGCTATTATCCACGCTGTGGTATCAAAGTAAACCCCGCCCGAGATACCTCTGGCAGGGTAAACATGCGCCATTACATATGAGGGAAACAGCGTTACGACAGCGCTGTACACATAAGCAACGGATGTACCTAGAGCTATCAGAGTATCCATGCTTGAAGAGAGATGCTTTGCCTCTGCCCATGCGCCCCTGAAGAACTGCTCGCCCGCCCACAGCAGCACAGGCGTGGTTAAAACCAGCAATAGGTAATTGATCAGCCGGTCGTATGAAGGAGGGATGTCCTTCAGCAGCGGGAGCATGTCCCTCATGCCTAGGAGCATCGTAATAACGGCGATAACAAGGCTGAAAATGAATTTCGTACGGAGCAACTTAAAAGCCTTCATCCTTTCCGCGGCTTCCCTGCCGGTAATGCCCTGGTCCTCTATTACGCTGTAAGCGCCGGCAGATGAGACTGCAAACTTGAAATCCGTCATATCGACAAGGCCGGGATCATACTTAACCACTGCTTTTTCAGTGCCGAAGTTTACGTTTGCCGCCGAAACACCTTCAAGTCCTGAAATGGACTTCTCGATCTTTGCAACGCACGATGCACAGGACATGCCTTCAATAGGCAGTATGACGGTTCTGATCTGGTTGGTTGCTTTCCTGTCCGCATGTCTTGGCATATCAGCAGGCGTTATGCGCGGCGCAAGGAACTTCTCGGGTTCTGCCTTGAACCTCTCGATGCAGGATTCCGAGCAGAAATAATAAGTCGTACCTTTGTACTTGTATGTCCCTGCTTCGGTGCCTTCCTCTACCATCATCTCGCATACAGGGTCTTTATGTTCGGTCATATTTTATGGTTTCCCTTTCTTGTCATAATACTGCACACCATGTTGGACTCGCAATTTTCGCATTCAAGCTGTATGGTGGTATGGTTTATCCTGTACTTTTCGTTCAACACGTGCTCAAGTTCCCGTATTATATCGGAGCTCTCGCTGATCTTACAATCATCTATCATCACGTGGGAGCTCATCGAATGGAAGCCGGACGTGATTGTCCATACATGAAGGTCATGCACGCTTATAACGCCTTTGACCGCAAGCATGGTATTGGTGACATCATCGAGCTTTATGTCCCGCGGAACGTATTCCATGAGTATGCCGCCTGATTCGAATACGAGCCCTATCGCGCTTCTCAGTATAATACCGCCGATGAGTATGCTGATAAGCGGGTCCACAAAATACCATTGTTTTAACACAATCAATATACCGCCTACAATTACGCCCACAGAGGACAGAGTGTCGCCGACGATGTGCAGGAATGCGCTGCGTATATTGATGCTGTCGGTATGTGAACCTTTGAGCAATAAAACGCCGGCAATATTTGCCAGCAGCCCGATCACCGCTATTATCAGCATAACAGCGCCTTTTATTTCAGGCGGAGAGACGAAGCGCCTGTAAGCTTCATAGAATATGGCTATGGATATGACGATCAGGAGCATACCGTTTGTAAGCGCTGCCATTACCTCCATGCGGTGATAGCCAAAGGTCTTTGTATTTGTCGAGGGCCTCTGCGCCATCTTTATGGCAAAAAGGCTGAGTCCAAGGGAAAATATGTCCGTAAACATGTGTCCCGCGTCCCCGAGCAATGCAAGACTGTTGCTTATTAACCCGCCTGCAACCTCTGCGATCATCGTTACACCCGTTATTATAAGGGCAATGAAAAGCCCGTTCGCATTTCTTCCGGATGTACTGTGTTCATGCGCGCTCATACGTTGAATTCTCCGTTAACCTCAAGAATACAATTTGGATATATAATGAAGAGCATTTTTAATCCTGTTTATAACTTTTTCCCTGCCCAGGATCTCCATGATCTCGAACAATCCCGGACTTACCGTCCTGCCGGTGACTGCGAGCCGTAAAGGCTGCGCAACGTCACCGAGCTTCAGTCCTTTTTCCGCAGCATAGCCCTTTATGACTGCCTCTATGTTTTCCTTTGAGAATGTGTCTATAGATGACAATCTGGATTGTACCATTTCAAGATGTGGCGCATTGCCTTCTGTAAACAGCTTGTCTGCGGCATTCTGGTCATACTTGTCGATGGCCTCCTTGAAGTAATAGTCCATCATGTCGAGCAGTTCCACGAGCGTGCGTGCACGGATTTTCGTTTCATCAACCAATTTGAAAAGGTTTTGATCTTTATGTTTATTGTAACTCCATCCTTTTTCCGAAAGGAATGGTGCAAGCAGCGTTAAAAGCTGTTCCGCGGATTTCTCCCTTATGTATGTTGCATTGAGCCATAGTAATTTCTCAGGATTGAACACTGCCGCGGATTTGGATATGCTATCGAAGGAAAAATTATCTATCATCTCCTGCATGGTGAAGACCTCTTTGTCTCCGAAAGACCATCCGAGCCTTACCAGGTAATTTACCAGGGCTTCCGGAAGATAGCCTTCTCCTTTGTAAGCGTCCACGGATGTTGCACCGTGTCTTTTTGAAAGCCGCGCCTTGTCTGTCCCGTGTATGAGCGGTATATGGGCGAACAAGGGCACGGGATACAAGAAGGCGTTGTACAGGAAGATCTGTTTCGGGGTGTAGATC
>JAJYJX010000031.1 GCA_021789095.1 bacterium | reverse complement strand
ATGTCTGCTGGGAAAGTGCATGCACATTCCCTCTGGGCGGTGCTCCAAACAACCTGACTTGCCAATGAATATTTTATTCTACCGCAGGGCGGGCTTTGCCCGCCCTGCATACTGAGCGCAGTAGAGCAGAGGCACAACCACCACCTCCACCGAGAGGAGACCCTTCCAAGTTAACGATTGCAAACAGCCCATACGAAGGTAAAAAATAGTCAGGAAACTCTAATTCAAAGTGCTCTGTAAAATGGGGGAAGGTCATACCAATTCACATGCCTGTTTGAGGTTTTTTGTTAATTTCTTGTCCTACTCAGATGGCTCAACTTCCTCACGAAGTCAGCCCTTGACAGCCTGTTGAAAAAGGCTCTATAGATCATTGCGAGGAGCGTTTTTGCGACGAAGCAATCTATAACTTATTAATTTATATGAAACCGGGATTGCTTCACTTCGTTCGCAATGACGATAATCCGAATTTTTCAACAGGCTGTTGACAAGGGACAATTGACGAATAAGACGAGGCAAATTTTTCATTTTGATAAATTGATTTGTGTATGGAATATGATTTTTTGTTTTTTGCTCCTTTCCTGCTGTATACTCTCTGGATGTCCGTTTTCGCGGGCATGACAAGGTAAAGGGTCCTATCTAAAAGAGGTAACTGTTTTAAGCCATAGGACTTATTATGGGAATAAAATACAAAATCATAGATCCTGCTTTTAAAATAGCATGGTCCGGGTTATTAAGAACATGATCAGGAGGTAAGATTATGAGAGAGATTGTTGTTGTAAGCGCTGCAAGGACCCCCATAGGCAGGTATTGCGGTGCTTTGAAAGAAGTTCCTGTAAGTAGACTTGCAGCGGAAGTGATGAATGCCGCTGTGAAAAAAGCAAAGGTTGATCCGAAGTATATAGACGATGTGATCATGGGGCAGGCATACCAAAACGGTGAATGCGCCAATCTCGCACGTGTGGCCGCACTTGAGGCAGGATGGCCTGTAGAGGTATGCGGTGTCACGCTGGATCGCAGATGCTGTTCCGGTTTGCAATCAGTCTGGTTCGGGGCAATGGAGATACAAACAGAGAACGCCGATATAGTTGTTGCCGGTGGTGCGGAAAGCATGAGTCAGGCAGAATTTTATATCCCGGGACAATTTATTAAATGGGGGATCGGAGGTGCCCAAGATCCAAAATGGGGTTTTGCGCCGAAGAATCACGGGTTCCTGCCAATGTGGGGACTGCCTTTTTACGACAGGATCCAGAGGGCAAGGCCGATGTCGCAGCCCATTGAAACATTTGGAGAGCTGAATTCCATGATGACCTGGGCTGAGACTGCTGCGAAAAATGAAGGCATAAGCAGGCAGGAAGCGGACGAATGGGCATTTGACAGTCAAAGAAAAGCCATTGCTGCAATTGATACCGGTAAGTTCAGTGAAGAGATCGTGCCTGTCATTGTAGGTCAGCCAAAAGGCAAGAAGCTTGTTATAGAAACAATAGATACAGATGAGACGCCAAGACGTGATACGACATTGGAAGGATTGAGCAAGCTCAGACCGGTATATGAAGGCGGCATATGTACTGCGGGTAATTCGTCTACAGAAAATGACGGCGCTGCTGCCTGTGTACTGACCTATCCTGAAAAATGTAAGGAACTGGGCATAGAGCCGATAGCATATCTGAGGTCGTTTGCCGTGACGGGTGCTGACCCAAGGCTCGTTTATCCTTCTGTGGCGACAGCAGCTTCAAAGGCATTGAAAAAAGCCGGTCTGAGCATGGAGCAGATAGATCTTATTGAAATACAGGAGGCATTTGCGTGCCAGAGCCTGGCAGACGCAAAACTTATGGGCCTGTCAAAAGAGGATTGCAAAAATAAAGTAAACGTTAATGGTTCAGGGATTTCATTGGGGCATCCTATCGGCACTACCGGTACCATGCGGCTTACCACTCTTGTTCATGAGATGAAAAGGCGCAAGACCCGATACGGGATGGTATCTATCTGCGGCGGCGGAGGACAGGGCATTGCAGCGGTGATAGAAAGGAAATAACATAAAAGGCTCTCAAAATGAGACTGTGTCACGATGTCATTGCGAGGAGTGGCGCCAAGGCGCCGCGACGAAGCAATCTCATAACCTATTTAAAATACATAGATTGCCGACCCAGCTTCGCTGTGTGTCCGCCTACGGTCGCTCGCAATGACAAAATGAGAATTATGAAACAATCTTGATAAAGGAGCGTTTAACATATGGAAATAAAAAATGTGGGCATAGTAGGCTGCGGTACAATGGGTGGTGGCATCGCACAGGTATGCGCACAGGCCGGTTACCAGGTACATGTTTTAGAAGCGAGTGAAACATTACTTCAGAACGGAATAGCCAATATGAAAGTCTTTTTGGAAAAAGGTGTACAAAAGGGTAAGGTGTCTGCAGAAGAAAAGGATGCTGTTTTAAGCAGAATCAAAGGTTCACTTAATATAGAGGATCTCTCGGTATGCCAGCTGGTAATTGAGGCTATTGTTGAGGACATGGAAAAGAAGAGAGAATTGTTCTCAAAGCTGGATAAAGTGCTGCCAGGCCATGCCATACTTGCTACGAACACATCAAGCCTGTCTATCGTGGACATGGCGGCAGCGACAGCAAGACCCGATAAGGTTTTAGGCATACATTTCTTTAACCCGGCCCCACTGATGAAACTTGCGGAGATAGTTGAGACAATACTTGTGTCCAATGAGACCGTAAATATTGCCAAGGAATTTGTTCAATCATTGGGGAAGACGTTTATAGTGGCAAAAGATCTCCCAGGTTTTGTTGTAAACTACCTGCAGTACCCCTTCAGGCTTCATGCCATACGCATGGTAGAAAGGGGACTTGCTACTCCGGAAGACATTGATAAGGCCGCCAGGCTCGGGCTTGGGCACCCCATGGGACCGCTTGAGCTGCAGGACCTCGTTGGATTGGACATTACGTATAATGCATGTCTTTCTATTTATAAAGAGACCAACGATCCCGCGTTTTTGCCGCCGGTCCTTATGAAAAAGATGATTGCAGCAGGCAAACTGGGACGTAAGACAGGCGCAGGATTTTATAATTACAAGGACAGCAAGCAGGCCCCGTTAAAAGCATAAGGCATGAGAATCAATTTTACAACAGAGCAAAAGAGCAAACCCCGCAAGAAGTTCCTTGGTTAAAAGCGGATCTTTCTTGAAGGCAAATAGTTGCAAACGGCCGAACTTCTGACGGGGTAGAAAGGGCCGGAATAGATACATATATTTTAATACAGGGTTTCGTGAAAGGAGCGATAGTCATGGTGCCTAAGAAAAACAGGGAAATAGTGCTGGCAGGTATACCCAAGGGTATGCCCAGTGAGGGGGACTTCAGGCTTGAGGAAACGGATATTCCAAAGTGCCGAGACGGAGAGGTGTTGATACGTACTTTGTACCTGTCTGTCGATCCTTATATGCGCGGCAGGATGAGCGGCGTAAAAACATACATATCACCTTTCCAATTGAATAATGCCATAGTGGGAGGGATCGTCGGCGAGGTTGTTGAAACCATGTCTTCTGATCTCAAGACGGGTGATATTGTAGAAGGGAACCTCGGATGGCGTGATTACAATGCCGCGGACAGCAGGGAGCTCAGGAAGATTAATCCTGATTTAGCACCGGTATCAACCGCCCTGGGTGTACTTGGCATGCCCGGCCTGACGGCCTACTTCGGGCTGCTTGATATAGGCAAACCGCAGCAGGGCGAAACGGTCGTTGTTTCAGGTGCCGCCGGTGCTGTCGGTTCAACCGTTGGACAGATTGCAAAAATAAAGGGCTGCAGGGTTGTAGGGATTGCAGGCTCTGACACGAAAACAAGATATCTTACTGAAAAATTCTGGTTTGATGCCGCTGTAAACTATAAAACATCGCCCGACTTAAAAAAGGCGCTCAAGGACGCATGTCCGCATGGGGTTGATGTATATTTTGACAATGTTGGCGGTGAGATCTCGGATGCAGTAATGCCTCTTCTGAATTACAAGGCCCGCATTGCATTGTGCGGACAGATCTCGCAGTACAATTCGGAAAAGACTGATACAGGTCCACGGATACAGCCGTACCTGCTTGTAAAGAGCGCGCTGATCAAGGGATTTATCATTATGGATTATGCGGACAGGCAGGAAGAGGGCAGGGCACAGCTTGCCCGGTGGATCAAAGATAAAAAACTGAAGTATACGGAAAATATCGTTGAAGGCCTGGAAAATGCACCCGCGGCGTTTATAGGCCTTTTTAAAGGAGAAAACCTCGGCAAGCAGCTTGTAATGGTCAGTGAGCCCTCAAGGTAGTGGTCGATAACAGCTCATTGAGCATCTGTTGCCTTTTTCGGTAATAATTGGTTTAATTCATTGGTATGATCAAGATAGAATCTTTAACAAAGATATTTACCAGTCTTAAGGCAGTTGACACTATCGATCTGGAAATAAGAGAGGGAGAGCTGTTTTCTTTGCTCGGCCCTAACGGAGCAGGCAAGACAACACTTCTGAAGATGCTGGTGGGCCTGCTCAATCCTACGTCCGGTAATGTCCATATTGACGGCCACAGCATTATGAAAGAACCCGTTGCTGCCAAAAAACTTATGGGCTTTATTCCGGACAGGCCGTTCGTTTATGAAAAACTTACGGGTTTTGAATACATCCTGTTTGTTGCAAACATGTACCACCTCGACAGTTCGGACACGGAAAGGCGTGTGCGGGAACTGCTTGACCTCTTTTCCCTTTCAGGTTTTGCCGATGAACTTGTAGAAGGTTATTCGCATGGTATGAAGCAGAGGCTTGTGTTTGCCTCAGCCATGATCCATGACCCCAAGTACCTTATAGTGGATGAGCCTATGGTAGGGCTCGATCCCCGTGGCATTACTCTGCTCAAGGCCATATTCCGGGGCATGAAAAAACGGGGAAAAACAATACTTATGTCAACGCACGATCTCTATGTCGCGGAGCAGCTGTCTGACAGGATTGCCATAATAGATCAGGGCAGGATCATAGCGCTTGGAACGGCACAAGAGCTCAGGGAGCAGGCAGGCATAAAGGGCGGCACGCTTGAAAGCGTATTCCTTAAACTGACCCACGAAGATATCGTAGAGGAACTTGAGCTATGACGCAGCTTCTCAAGCCTGCCTGGATTTCATTTAAAAGGACAGTCTCCCCCGGCAACAAAAAAAACAGATTAAAGGTTATCGGAATAGCGTTGCTTGCAGCCGGTTTTTTTGCCGTGGAGTACATCTTTTTTTCAAGGATGCTTGTTTATTTCTCGAAAACGGAACTCATAGGACAGCTCCTGATAGAGAAGATGCTGTACATGGCAAACTTTATCTTTTTTGCCATGCTCATATTCAGCAACATTATCACATCCATATCTACCTACTACACCTCCGATGATCTCCCTCTCATTCTCAGCACACCGAGAACGCTTGAAGAATTCTTTTATGCCCGATTAATACACACGGCCATAAGGAGTTCCTGGATGGTCATACTGTTCGGCATGCCCCTGTATATCGCTTATGGTACAGTGCTCGGCGGCAATTTTATTTATTACATGCTGCTGTTTGCAGGGCTTTTGGCCTTTGTATTTATAGCATCATCGGCTGGCGTAATCTTTACCATGATCTCGACCTATATCCTGCCTGCAAGAAGATTCAGAGAGTTGATGCTCTTTATATCGCTTATAGTGTTCCTGGGCGCATACATAGGTTTCAGGATGATCAGGCCGGAAAGGTTTCTCAATCCCCAGAAGTTCGAGAATGTAATAGGCTATATTTCTGCCCTGAGATCGTCGCAATCCATGCTCCTTCCGAGCACGTGGTTCAGTTCATCGCTGATGTCGGCCATTTATCACGCTTACAGCAATGTATTACGGGGCCTTTTGCCGCTTGTCGGAACTGCCTCAGGTATTACGGCAGTAGGAGTTTTTGCCACATATCTTTTCTACAGGAACGGCATGACCAAGGCACAGGAGTCAAAGAACGCAAAGTTTGACAGGAACGGTCTCATGTACAGAATATTGCACAGTGTAACCAGCAGGGGCACGGTGTTCGTAAATGCAGTTATAAAGAAGGACATACTGAGCTTTTTCAGGGATGCATCACAGTGGTCCCAGCTTTTGTTGCTGCTGGCGCTTGTGCTTGTGTATGTCTATAACTTCACTGCCCTGCCGCTCAATACCATACAATTCCCTACCATGTATATTAAAAATCTTATTGCATTCTTCAATCTGGGGCTTGCCGCATTTGTTATAACTGCGATAGCGGCACGGTTTGCCTTCCCGGCTGTAAGCCTGGAGGGAAGGGCATTATGGCTTATAAAGGTCTCTCCAAACGAACTTTCAGAACTTATAAGGGCAAAGATCCTTTACAACCTTATCCCGCTGCTTGTTGTTGCGGCAGCCCTTATATTTTTTACGAATCATGTGCTTGGGGTCTTTAAGTACATCATGTACCTTTCTGTTATTACGATGCTGGTTTTAACAGTCGCGATTACGAATATAGGTGTAGGGCTGGGTGCGATCTATCCGAAATATCATTACGAGAATGTAGCCGATATAGCAATGGGGTTCGGCGGTTTTATGTTCATGATAATAAGCCTCGGCATTACAGCTGTTGTACTTCTGATACAGGCTGTGCCTACCTACAGGGTCATGAAGGAATTTGCATTCCCTTCAGGGTTAATGTTTTATGACTATGTATGGATCTCGTTGTTGTATTTGCTGTCAGGTGCTGTTATTGTATATCCCGCGCTCTATGTAAGAGAAAAGGCTCTGAAAGCCATAAAAATTACGGAAGGATAATACATGAAGAAAACCATGATCAGCGAGTTGAAAGAGGGTATGATAGTTGACAGTACCTTTATGATAAAAGGCAAGACATTCGGTACAGGGAAAACAGGCAAGGACTATCTTACCCTTATCATAGGGGACAGGACCGGAGATATCGACGCAAGGATATGGGATAACGCAAAGGATATAGATTCAATGATCGATGTTAACAACATAGTGCAGGTAAGGGGCAGGATAAACAATTACAAAGGCAAGCTTCAGATATCCATTGATGAGATAAGGTGGATAGACAAGACTTCCGTGGACCTGTCGGATTACCTGATGACATCCGCCAGGCCTGCGGACGAGATGCTGTATGAACTGAAGATGCTGATGTCAACCATAGCCGATGAACATCTCAAGGCACTGGTGACGCTGTTTTTCTCTAACGAACAGATCGTAAACACGTTCAAAGCATCGAGCGCGGCGAAAACCATACACCACGCCTATTCAGGCGGACTACTCGAGCACACGCTGAATGTTGTAAGGCTGGCGGATATGATCGTCAGTATCTATGACGGCGTGGACAGATCGCTGCTTTTGACATCGGCATTGTTCCATGACATCGGTAAAATAAGGGAACTCGGAGGGGATTTCACTGCGGAATACACGGATGAAGGCAGGCTCATAGGGCATATTGTGATAGGCGTGGAGATAATCGACGATCTTGTTGCACAGATTAAGGATTTTCCGAGGGAACTGGCGCTGCTTCTGAAACACAGCATCCTAAGCCACCACGGCGAACTGGAATACGGTTCACCGAAAAGACCCAAGACGATCGAAGCCATTATACTGCACTACATCGAGGACATGGATTCGAAGGTTGCCGGTATAAAAGCCGTGATTCAGAAAGAAGCCGGAGTGGACGGTGACTGGACAAGCTACCATGTATCATACGATCGATATTTTTACAAAAAACATTACCTTGAAATGATTGATAAGGAAGAAGAAAAAAATAATGAGTAAAAAGACGGCAGAGGTAGTATTTGATCAACCCGTCTTCGATAAATACATTGAACTTGTTTATTCGATAGCAAACAGCGCAGGTGTCGAACTTTTGATTGTCGGCGGCGCACCAAGGGAGCTGCTGTTGCACCGCAACCCCAAGGATCTCGATTTTCTGGTGATAAAGGGCAGTGCCCAGACAATACCCATGCAGCTTCATAAATTGTACGGATTCTTCAGTCCGGTGCTTTTTGAAAAGTTCGGGACGTACAGGACAGGCACCCACGGCGAGTATAACATCGAAATGGAGTTCATACCGATCAGATCGGGTACGGTGAAAGAGGATCTTTTACTCAGGGATTTTACCATAAATACATTCACCATGAGACGCCTTTCCCTGTTCAACTATGAAGTTACAGATATGCTCGGCAAGGCTTTTGATGCTCTGGGGAAAGGGATTATACAGACACCAATTGATCCGGAGAATACGATCAAGGATGACCCCTTGAGGATCATGCGCGCAATAAGGTTTTCATGCACGCTCGGTATGAACATAGATGGGCAGTTAAAGGAAACCGCAAAAAAGTTTGCAGGGCTTTTAAACGATGCGGCTGTTGAGAGGATCAGGGACGAGCTGTTCATGATCCTGCTGAGCAACAATCCGTCCGGGGGCATAAAATTGATGCAGGAGCTTGGGGCCATAGATGTTGTAATGCCGGAACTACTGCCGATGATAGGTTTTGATCAGCGTTCACCCTATCACAAGGACGAATTGTTTACGCACAGCCTTGCCGTAATGGATAAGACAGCTCCTCGTATAGAAACGCGGCTTGCTGCGTTGTTCCACGATACAGGTAAACCCTTTTCAATGCAGTCATCTGAGGCAAAGGTGACGTACTACGGACACCAGGCTAAGAGCGCCGAGATGTTCAATAAGTTTTCAAACAGGTTAAAACTGCCGCATTATATAGCAAATACAACAGAGGTGCTGATAAAAAGGCATATGGTCAATTACACGCCTGAATGGAAGGAGGCTACAGTAAAGAAGTTTATAAAAAATAACTACGGAATGCTCGAGCAGCTGATAGACCTCTACAGGGCGGATGCAGGTTCTTTATTCGATCCGGAGCAGGCACTGAGCGGTGTTGATGAGCTTGAGAACAGGATAAGACAGCAAAAATCAGAGGAGATAGGCAAACTGGAGTCACCGCTTAACGGTTACGAGATCCAGCAGCTTCTCGGCATACCGCCGGGCCCAAAGATAGGAGAGATAAAAAAAGCGGTTATTGATGCCATACTGGAAGGAGCCGTAGAACCTACAAAACAGTCAGTTTCAGAATTTGTAAAACAAAGGTTTGCAGCATCCGCCGGTTAACCCAAAAAATGCAATAGGAAAGTTTGTTCATTCGCTCGGGGTACCCATCCGGGGGATGGGTCGTGCGATCCACCTAAGATACATATAATTTTTGTTATAAACGAGGTTTAAGTCCTCGTAAGTTTACCCCGTTAGAAACCCTACTATATGCAGTTCGTATAATAGGTTCCGAATTCATCATAAGATTATTTGTTAAAATATCAGCTTTTCTAACGGGGTTTATATGCACATACCAGCATTATAGTTTCTTCTGATATTCGAAGAATACCTCTATCTGTCGCAAGGTTATCACTCATTACACAAATTTTCCTATTTTTCAAATGCATTTTTGGGGTTAACGTAAACTGTTCTGGTTTCGTAAGAACCTAACATACCGATAAACCGTCTTTTTCAAACAAACTAATCCTGACGGGCACAGTTTAACCGGAATTTACATACCAGTAATGCTGCGTTTATACAGCAGGTATATCCTGGGGTCATAATAGGAAACAAAAAACCAATAAAAAGGAGAAAAAATGAAGAAACATATGAACAAGATTTTCGTGATTGTGATTGGCTGTATCTCGCTTATGAGTACCGCATCCTACGGCTATCAAATCAACGATGATTTAAACATAGGTGTAAAAGCCTACCTGAATGCAATGCAGGCATCAGGGGACCATTTTGATAATTCAAAGGTCGGACAGGCACAGGCGGATACAAACAGCTCCAATGCAAACGGGATGAGGTTGTCGAGGGCCTATCTTGTAATCGTTGACAGGATAAACGATGAGGTCTCGGGCAAGTTTACACTGGATGAAGCGTTATCAGATCCGACTGCATCGAATGGAAGGGGCAATGTATTTGTCAAATACCTGTACGGCATCTTTACACCGGTAAAGAACATGGCTATAAGGTTCGGCCTTACGGAAACACCATGGATACCGTACGAAGAAGGCTTATGGAACTACAGATTCGTTTCTGAGACAGCACCGGACTACGAAGGGTTCATGCCGTCAAGCGATTGGGGAGTAGCGATTGTCGGGAGCCTTTTCGACAAGCTTATCGAATACCATGTTATGGGGTCAAACGGAGAAGGCTATCAGGCTACCCAGAACGGCAGGGGCTATGCAGGGGCAGCGAGGATAGCATTGAATGTAAGACCTTTTATTTTAAATATATTCGGCATGGACGAGAGCATGCACAACGGCATACCTGATTACAACCCGAAACGTGCAATAGCGATGCTTACCTTTACGAACAGTTTATTAACTGTGTCAGGTGACTGGATATGGGCGGACGATCACATTACACCCGCTGATCAGGGCAAGGCAAAGTTCAATCACGGCTATGGTTATGAATTCTGGGGTTTCCTCCGTATCCCGGGTGAAGAGAAACTAAGGGTATTTGCGAGGTACCTTGATATGAAACCGAATGGGAATGATTCATATGAACCGGTAAGCGGTAAGATAGCGCCGACTGTAAGCCTTGGCTCCTCGAACCTGTACTCAACAGAGATGTTCAAGTTTGATGCAACATCCGAAAACACATGGGCGCTTGCAGGCGTAAGCTATGATATTACGAAAGATGTCATCGTTGCGCTGGATTACAACTTATACACATTACAGGGCTACGATCTGTCAAACAACAAGACAACATACAATGACAACGCCGTAGCACTGAACATGAGATTAGCGTTTTAAATCAACCCTATAAATTAAACTTAACGAGGAGGATAAAAAAAATGAAAAGATTTGGATTAAAGGTTAAAAGCAGGCTGTTGTTGCTAAGGACAACCGCAAAAATAGAGCTGTTAAGGATGAAGCTCATCTGGGCTAAGGTTTTTCTTGCAGTGGGTCTTTCGCTTATTTCAGGTACAGCATTTGCGGAGCCTGTACTGAACGGCGCGGGCGCAACATTCCCGTTCCAGCTGTATTCAAAATGGTTCTATGAATACGAAAAGGAAACAGGCGTCAAGATAAATTATCAGGCAATAGGCAGCGGCGGGGGCATACAGCAGATCATAGCAAAAACCGTTGATTTCGGTGCAAGCGATGCACCGCTTGATGCAAAAACATTAAACGAACACGGGCTGATCCAATGATAAAGGCGGTTAATCCCGATATTAAACTTCCCTCCCTGCCGATTGTTGTTGTCCACAGATCTGACGGAAGCGGCACTACAAACATATTTACAACATATCTCAGCAGTGTAAACGAAGAATGGGACAAAAAGGTAGGACACTCAACATCTGTGAACTGTCCTGTGGGCATTGGCGGCGAGGGCAACCCAGGAGTGGCGTGGCTTGTCGTTAACACAAAGGGAGCCATAGGATACGTAGAGCTTGCTATGGCCTACGGACCC
The DNA here is from genome assembly GCA_021789095.1 of bacterium. GTDB lineage: Bacteria > JAMCPX01 > JAMCPX01 > JAMCPX01 > JAMCPX01 > JAJYJX01. The sequence continues at coordinate 5,923 of JAJYJX010000031.1, read as the reverse complement.
GTAAGAAACGAATCCGGCGCTTTCATATGGCCAACAGCTGAAGGGTTTGCAAAAAAGCTCGGGAAGGGAATAATAGACCTCAACAATACAGGTGCTTCGATTATGCAAGCCGCTGCAGATGCTGGCATAAAAAGCTTTAAGTTAATTGTTTATGACGACCTTTTCATATTTTCAGAAGGAAGGGCAAAGGTGAGTTACATAATAGATACAGTTCTTGTAATCATACTGAGCGGGATCATGGTATTCTGGTACAAAGATATAGAGTACATGAGGATAGTTATGGTTATTGCGCTTGTAAAGGATTGCCGCGCTTACTGTACCAGTGTGGGGTATAATCTGTCGGCTATCAGGAGAAAGATTATAAAAACAAACAGCATTACGCCAAAGTCAACGCCGAAGCCATGGACGCTGTGCCCGCCAGTGATCATAAGACCCCGAAGCGAGTCCACAAGGTAAGTCAGGGGATTTAACCTGGCGAACCACCGCAGCCATACGGGCATGAGCGTTAAGGGATAGATTGCATTGCTTGCAAAGAAAAGAGGCATTGTCAGGAGCTGGCCGATCCCCATAAACCGCTCACGCGTTTTTACTATGCAGGCCACGATCAGCGAAAAAGTAGAAAAGATTGCCGATCCCAGGGCAACGCTGAATAAAACGCCAAGGATGGCATATGGTTGCCAGCGCAGGCCTATACCCATTGCAATGGCGAGGAAATAAATAACCACCACCTGAACAAATCCCCTGAATCCCGAAGATATCGCTTTTCCGAAAACGAGCGAGCCCCTCCTCGCAGGACTCACCAGTAATTTGTGGATGATCCCCAAATCCCTTTCCCAGATGACGGCGATCCCGTAAAAAATGGCGCTAAATAACACGCTCTGTGCCAGAATGCCCGGAGTCATGAATGCGAGGTAACCGATCGTGCCCGTAGGTATGCCGCGAACCCGGCTGAAGACCTGCCCGAAGATCACGATCCAGAGCACCGGCTGGACTGCACGGGTGAACAGCTCTGTCGGATCGCGTATAAGCTTTTTTAATTCAACCTCTGCAATCGCCAGGCTTTCCTTCAGAAACCCGAGCAGGGGGAATGAATCAGCCCAGGCGGTTTGCAGTTCTTCTTGTTTTCCTGACATCACGGTAGTTTCCTCCTTCCTCAATTGATCCACCGCTGTAGTATACGAACACATCGTGGAGGTTAGCACCGGGCTCCACCGAGGCTTTCAGGCTTGCAGGGCTCCCCGTTGCCGCTATTTTGCCGTGGTGCATAATGGCAATCTCATCGCATAGTTGATCCGCCTCTTCCATATCATGTGTCGTAATCAGTATAGTAATGCCGTATTTCTCTTTCAGTGCAATGAGTCTTTCCCAGACAATCCTGCGGGCAACCGGATCAAGTCCAATCGTCGGTTCATCGAGGAACAGGACCCCGGGTCTGTGCAGCATTGCCTGTGCGAGCTCAAGCCTGCGTATCATCCCGCCTGAATAGGTTTTCACAAGCTTGTGCGATGAGTTGTTCAGACCCATAAAATTAAGTGCATCAGCAATCCTTCCTTTCCGATCCGGCCTTTTCATGCCGTAAAGCTTGGCCGAAAGCATGAGGTTCTCATAGGCGGTCAGGGCTCCGTCGGCTGAAAGCATCTGGGGCACATACCCGATCCTTTTTCTCACTTCTGCAGGAAAAGAACCCACGTCAAAACCGGCGACAATTGCAGCTCCTGCGGTAGGCTTTAGGAGCGTTGTAAACATTTTGATCGTGGTGGTCTTGCCCGCGCCGTTAGGTCCAAGCAAACCGAAGATCTTCCCGTGGGAGACTTTCAGGTTGATTGCATCTACAGCGGTAAAGTCGCCAAACCGCATAGTCAGCCCGTTTGTTTCTATTGCCCATGAGCCGGACATAACCCTGTTTTCAGTATCATCGAAATCCATACTCTTGCCGGGGGATGGATATGCGGTAGGTTGTTCTTTCATATCTTTCCTTTCTTTATAGCTTCGGAGGCAGTCTTGTGCTCCAGCGAAAAAAGTTTTTCGAGTTGAATCATGCCATCCAAAAGAGCTCTGCGGCTTTTATAATCCAGCAGGGAAACCTTTTTACTCAGATTATGCTCTGCGGCTATGGTAATCTTGCGAAACAGGGTAGTGCCTTTGGAGGTTAGTTTGAGCGGAGCCTGCCTGCGATCCGCGGATTCACGGCTCCTCTCAATAAGCCCGGATTTAACCAATCCGTCCACACTCCGGGACATGGACGGCTGACTAACTCCATGATGCCTTGCAATATCGCTTACCAGGTTTTTTCCCCGCACTATACTCGCGAGTATCCTGAAATCGGGAACACTGAGCTCCCGCGGAATGCATGATCTCATCTCGAGCCTGATACGGGCCATTGACGGCGGGATCACCTCTAACAGTCTCTTTGCTATGGTAAGTTCATCGCGCATAACATTAAATATCAATGTTAATATATACCTTTGTTATGTAATTGTCAATAAAAATGCTCACGACCCCGCCCTTGGCGGGGAGCCCCGAACGAACAAACCCCGCTCTTGAACTTTTTGGTTCAACAAATCTTTTAAAAAGGCTCTGATCTATGATAAGAGAGGTAAACCCGGTTAGAAAGGACGTGCCTGCACGCCGAAGTATATCGTATGCTTCAATAGCTAACCGTTATGGCACGCAGGCGTGGCTTTACCCTGTCAAGCTTATAACAGGGTTTAGACCACATGAATGGCGAGGCTTTCTAACGGGATAAAACTTAATGTGGGGAAGGAACAGATGGAAGAAAAATACAATCCGGAACAGATAGAACTGTACTGGCAGAAGATATGGGGGGAACATAATACCTACGCCGTAAAAGAAGACAGGTCTAAGGGAAAGTTCTACCTGCTCGAGATGTTCCCGTACCCTTCGGGCAGGATACACATGGGGCATGTCAGGAATTACACAATAGGTGACGTTGTTGCGAGATATCTGAGGATGACCGGTAAGAATGTTCTTCATCCGATGGGATGGGACGCATTCGGAATGCCTGCCGAAAATGCTGCGATATCAAATAAAACGCATCCCAAGACATGGGTAGACAATAACATTGCAAACATGAAAATGCAGCTTAAAAGGCTCGGGCTGTCTTACGACTGGGACAGGGAGGTCAATACATCGCTGCCGGAGTATTATAAATGGGAGCAGAAGTTCTTTATCGAGATGTATAAAAAGGGCATCGCATACAGGGCGAAATCCCCTGTTAACTGGTGTCCGCACTGCATGACGGTCCTTGCCAACGAACAGGTCATAGACGGGAAGTGCTGGCGGTGTTCCACGGAAGTCATTATTGAAGAGAGGGAGCAGTGGTTCCTGAAGATCACAGCCTATGCCGAGGAGCTGCTGAAGGACAGTGATACGCTTCAAGGCTGGCCTGAAAGGGTCCTGACAATGCAGAAAAACTGGATCGGCAGGAGCGAAGGCTGCGAGATCAGGTTCGGGATCGACGGCATCGATGATGAGCTGCGTATATTCACCACAAGGCCCGATACCGTTTACGGCATTACGTTCATGAGCATTGCACCCGAGCATCCGCTTGTCCCGAAGATCATAACAGGAAAGACAGGTAAAACAGCAACAGCTTTTGTTGAACGTATCAAAAAGGGCGGAACAAAGGCACGGGCAATAGAGACCGGTGAAAAGGAGGGTGTATTTACAGGCAGGTATGCGATAAGCCCGTTTACAGGCGAGAAGATACCGATATACATAGCGAACTTTGTTTTGATGGAATACGGTACGGGTGCGATCATGGCTGTGCCTGGCCATGATCAGCGCGATTTCGAATTCGCAAAGAAATACGGGCTTGACATAAAGGTCGTTATACAGCCAGGTGATCAAATGCTTGATCCCGCGACAATGGAACAGGCATACGAAGGGCACGGTACCATGGTAAATTCCGCCGAGTTTACGGGTTCCGACAGTGAGAAGGGTAAAAAGCTCGTGATTGAGAAGGTTGTAAGGGAAAACGCCGGCTGCGCGAAAATAAACTACAAGCTCAGGGATTGGGGCATTTCAAGACAGAGATACTGGGGGGCGCCTATCCCGGTTGTCTATTGTGAAAGGTGCGGGATACAGACAGTTCCTTATGACCGGCTCCCTGTTGAACTGCCTATGGACGTTGATATAACAGGGGAGGGTGGATCCCCGCTTGCAAAGCATGAGAAGTTTTTAAAAACAACATGTCCTGTATGCGGTGGTCCTGCTCAAAGGGAAACGGATACCATGGATACGTTCATGGAATCTTCATGGTACTTTGAAAAGTACACATCACCCCGTGCAACAGACGGGCCGTTTGATAAGAACGCGCTTGCTTACTGGATGCCGGTCGACCAGTACATAGGCGGCATTGAACATGCGATACTGCACCTTTTGTACGCAAGGTTTGTAACGAAGGCGTTAAGGGACCTTGGTTATGTCCAGTGCGGCGAGCCTTTCATAAACCTGCTGACGCAGGGCATGGTCATAAAGGACGGGGCCAAGATGAGCAAGTCGCTCGGCAACATTGTGGACCCCGAATATATCATACAGAAATACGGTGCGGATACAGCCAGGCTGTTCATACTTTTTGCATCACCCCCTGAAAAGGATCTTGAATGGTCGGATAAGGGAGTGGACGGGGCCAGGCGGTTCCTCGACAGGGTGTGGAGGCTTGTGTACAAGCACATCGACAGGCTTAAGCCGGCAGGAACAGCAAATATAGGCATTGACGATAAAAGCAGTGTGCTGAGGAGGCTTACGCACAAAACAATAAAACGGGTAACCGACGACATAAAGGACAGGTTCCATTTCAACACATGCGTCAGTGCATTGATGGAGATGCTGAACAGTCTTTATGAGATGGATGAAAAGGGTATCGAAGACAAACAGATGCCTGCATTCAGAGAGGCCATTGAAGTACTGCTTGTGCTTCTGAACCCGTTTGCACCGCATATCACTGAGCAGCTTAATAAAGAGCTGGGGGACACGCCCATAGTTGACCGCACATGGCCTGTTTATAGTCCGGAACTTGCATATGAGAACACCGTAACTGTAGTAGTACAGGTAAACGGGAAACTGAGAGGGCAGGTGAGCGTGCCTGAAAGCAGCGATGAAAACGAGGTTTTTGCTGCTGCATCAAAGGACGAAAAAATAAATTCATACATAAAAGGCAAACAGATAAGGAAGCTGGTACTTGTAAAGAACAGGCTACTGAATATCGTTGTATAAAAATGACTGGCCAGGGTTGTCATGCGTGGTTCAGCGTAACAGTATAAATAATTTTTTTAAGGAGGTATGACATGGCTAAACTTACTCAGGAAATGAAAGATTTAACAGCAAGCCAGCAGTGCTTTGTTGCAACCGTGAATGCTGACGGCACTCCCAACGCGGGACCCAAAAGGAGTACAAGGGTTATCTTGGATGGCGGGCAAGAGAGACAGCGTACTTGAAAGAGACGTTCTGACGTGATTGACAAAAAGCAGAAGTTAGTATTGTTTATATTTAAACCTTACATTAAGGAAAAAAAACATGAAAAAATACTTTTTATTGTTTGTTTTCAGTTTCGTGGTTATTGCCGCAGGCTGCGAGAAAGGTAATCAGGGACCTTCCTCCGCTTCCGTAACGGGCCATGTCCTTGAACTGGGGATCAATTCGCCGGTAGCTTCCTCGCTTGTTTCAACCTACCCCCTTGGCATCACAGCGACAACGGACACAAACGGATACTTTGTCATACCCGGGCTGCCGTTCGGTAATTATAAATTCACGGTGCAGGCCGGCGGTTACATATCACAAACAACCGGCTTTATAATAGTTACATCTTCCGGTATAAATGATATAAATCTTTACCTGAGCAAGTATCCTGTAACTTCAATGGTCATAGCGAATGCAGGAGGCAACCGGTACAGCGTTGGCT
>JAJYJX010000030.1 GCA_021789095.1 bacterium | reverse complement strand
TATCGCCTTTTTCAAGTCTGAAAGGGGCGCTTTCCCAGCCTGTAACTGGTTGGCCGGTTGCATCAAGGTCAATTTTATTTATTGTCTTCCCGTTTACATTCAGTACGAGCGTTTTAATTGATTTAAAAGGTCTTATAATGCCCATGACGAGTTTTACCGTTCTTGTCTTTTTAACGCCGAGGACCTTTATTGTTCCGTCCTGCGACATCATCCTGAAAACGACATTGTCCTTATCATTCAAGGCAGGCGCATACCATCCGGACCCGAGTTCCGTAAGCTCGCCGGGGTAAACAGACAGATAGGTTCTTGTTATAACGAAGATCGATACATACCCGTCATTGTACAATGGTTCTCCGCAGTAGGATCTTATGAAATTTTCAATTGCGTTGTAATATGCCTGGTTGTAGGCAACCCTGTTAACGATGATGTATCCGACACCAAGATCTGACAGCTCCCGTATACCGTAATCGGCAATAGACTGCCTGTTCACCGGTATTATATCTCCATAGAGCAGCGTAAAAGGATCATTGAGTTCGGACAAAAACGGCGTTGTTTTTATAAATGACAGAGCCAGGTCCCATTGATAATTGTAATATCCCCCAACCAGTGCCTTGTTTGTGAACATCTGGTAGTACATGGACCTGTAGATAAAGGGAATATCGTCTTTATTCTCAAATACCGATGCACTGACAGGCAGTTCTATAATAGCTCTTGCTACATTGTCCTTTTCAATAGGCATGTAGTACATGGGCATGCCGGCCTGAACAGACGGGAAAGGATAACCCGGGTAGTACTCTGCAAGAGACAGCACTATAAGCGATACAGACGTGATATAACCGAAAAATTTGATGTCCGTGCGTTCAATGATAAGTTTAACGCCAAATCCTGCGATAACAGAAGTGCATAACAATAACAGGGGTATTAATAATGCCGGCTGAGTTAGATGAGACAGCCATTTTAGCTTTGTCAGGGCAAGGTATGGAAGGGGGATAAAATGAAGCATACCGTAGTATGGATAAGTCACCAGCCCGTTGAATCTGAGGTAAGGTCCCAAAGAGAATGCATAAAGCAATACAGCCAAAACACCCCATCTTATAACCTCCGTTGTTTCATACTTAAACGCTATAACAAGAATAAGCAGGAACAGTGTTACCATGCCTATGTTTGAAAAGTATGCCTGGTCTTGTGAGATAAAATAAAGTATCTTGCTAAAAAAGAAATTTGCCTTGTTGGGTAAAAGGTAATCAAGGAAATTCTGATTATTAACAAGCAATTGGGACATACTCTCCGCTTTTACGTACCCGGAACCTTTTATTACATTCAACTGCGGCATATAGAATATAATGGCAAAAAGCGCTACCAGCGCAATACCCAGCAATATGTAGAGCAGAAATATTTTATTGAATATCTTTCTCCCGCCTTTTATAAGCCATGATACGGGGAGGTAGATCATGAGAGGTATGTATGCATAAAATATATAGCTTGAGCAGCTGAGAGCGAGAAGCAAAGACGCAATTATGAACAGAGTGCCGTTTCTCGTGGTCTGTTCGTCTTTCAGTTTAATCATGGTAAAGACAACAAGGGGTATAAATTCAATGGATGCGTACGACAGGTTTCCCATCATTGTTGAGAGGACAAACGGAGAAAATCCGAATAAAATGCCGCTTGTTATGCCTGCTATCCGCTCCTTTGTAAGGTAGAAAACGATTTTATAGGTAAAATATGCACCAAGCACGACCGGCAGCAGCGCAAGAATATTGAACAATACCGGCAAAGGTATTACCGGCAGAAGCAGTACCCCAATAAGCTCGTTCAGGGGAGACATCCAGATGTAAGGTATGCCGTTGATAGGATAAAAAATGGTGGTTAGTTCTAACGGTGACTTACGCAGAGAAAACAATGCATGCTTGAACCACCATAGATCCCACGCATAAAAATAGGAATCCTTTATACCAAGAAGTCTTGTATTGAATTCTGAAATTGCAGGGTATGTTATGACCAGCGTAAGTACTGTCATCAGTATGAATACAATCAGGTTTATTCTGGTTTCTTTTTTCATTGCTTACCTCTCTTACAACTTATTTAACAAAGTAAAGTACTTTTAATTTACTGAGAACTGCAATCCGTATAAATAACAAAGCACAACAGTGTCGTTCTGAGGAATAACGTCCTGCGCCATGACGAAGAATGACAAAATACATAATTTATGTCAATGAATGCCGGGTTTATGCTTATACCACTGCGTTGCCTGTTCGTATGCATGTGCCGCATTTAATATGGTCTTTTCGTCAAAATGCCTGCCTATTAACTGCATGCCTATCGGCAGGTTGTCCGGGGTAAATCCACAGGGGATGGAAATACCGGGCAGGCCTGCAAGGTTCAGCGGTATTGTAAATATGTCCGAAAGGTACATCTTGAGCGGGTCATCGAGTTTTGACCCGAGTTTGAATGCAGGCGTGGGGCTTGTAGGAGCCAGAACAACATCGCACTGCTTAAATGCACGATCAAAATCATCGGATATGAGCCTCCTTGCCTTTTGTGCTTTTCCGTAAAATGCGGAATAATAGCCTGCTGAAAGAGCGAATGTACCAAGCATGATCCTGCGTTTTACCTCCCTGCCAAAGCCTTCAGCGCGTGTACATTTATACATATCCAGGAGGTTTTGCGGATGCTGGGACCTGTAGCCGTACCGTACGCCGTCATACCTTGCAAGGTTCGAGCTCGCCTCCGATGATGCGAGTATGTAGTAAACCGCAACAGCGTATCTTGTATGCGGCAAAGAGATGTCGGTTATTTTTGCACCAATGCTTTTCATGGCAGCTATTGCATCGTTAACTGCCTTTTCCACATCCGCATCCATGCCTTCTACAAAGTATTCCTTGGGAACACCTATTGTTATGTTGCTCATGCCGGACGACAACAGACTTGTAAACGGCTCTACAGAGACATCTGCTGATGTTGAATCCTTTGGATCAAACCCTGATATTGCCTCAAGCATCAGTGCTGAATCGTAAACTGTCTTTGTCATTGTCCCCCCCTGATCAAGGGAAGAGGCAAACGCGATCATCCCGTACCTGCTCACCCTTCCATACGTTGGCTTCAGCCCGACGATCCCGCAAAGCGCTGCAGGCTGTCTTATGGAGCCCCCTGTATCGGTACCGAGTGCACCGTAGGCCATGTCCGCTGCAACAGCGCTTGCAGAACCGCCGCTCGAACCTCCAGGCACTGTATCAAGTGCCCATGGGTTGCGCGTCGGGCCGAAATAAGATGTTTCTGTTGATGAACCCATTGCAAACTCATCCATATTTGTTTTGCCGACAATGATTGCTCCGGCATCTTTCAGTTTCCGGATGACTGTTGCGTCATAAGGCGGGACGAAATTCTCTAATATCCTTGATGCGCATGTAGTACGTATGCCCTTTGTGGTAAATATGTCTTTTACGGCTATGGGTATACCGCATAAAGGCGGGGCATCCTTTTGTTTAACCATCTTTTCTGATTGCTTTGCCTGTTCAGAAGCATTTTCATCATCGACTGTTATGAAGGCGTTTAATTTCTGATTAAGCTGTTTTGTCCTCTGTAAAAGTTCAGCAATGACCTGTTTTGGCGTGGCCTCACCTTTTCTGTAAAGTTCCTTGAGTTCCTTTATGCCTAATTCATAGAGCTTCATTATTATTCTATTACCTTTGGAACTACGAAAAATCCGTCCTTTGATTCCGGTGCATTTGCAACAGCCGTATCCTTTGTAAGACTACGCCCATCAGGTCCACTTATTGCCTTATCCGGTCTTAATCTCTGGGGGCCCGGCAGAGGGCTTGACATGGGCTCCACGTTGTCAAGCTCGAGTTCATCTATCTGGCTTATGTATTCAAGGATTGCCTGGAACTGTGTACTGAACACCTTGAGTTCTTCGTCCGTGAACTCAAGCCTTGCAAGTTCCGCCACTTTTTTTACATCTATGTTTATCTTCTCTGCCATACCCACCTCTGTTTTATTATTTAATAGTTTATCACAGAAACGTCAATACTATAAATTAACAGTGTCATTTAAAGTCGAAAACCGGAGTATTGAAAGCTGAACACGAAGTCCCTGAAGCGGCATAGACTCCTTGCCTCACGATAATCATCTCCGGTACGGAGAAAAAATATTTATGGTAATTTTTATGCTTACAAACATATTGACATACGAATTTACATGTTATAAGCAAATCCTAACAAGGAGAAGTAATGGCCCGGTTTCGTTACAGGTCGATGGTACTTCCTCCTCTGAGACCACTCACGCACATACACACTAAAACTATATCTTTTTGGCTGTATATTTCATTTACTCCGTTCATTGACCTTTATTCTCCGTTGCCCCTCTCTTAAACAATTTTCTATATCGTCTAAAGGAGATTTTTATGAAGCATAAAATTTTTCTGTTAATTGGAACATTGATAACAGGTTTAGCCGCTTTGAACTATAGTAACATTGCAAATGCCAGTATGACTATTTATTTCTGGTAAGTCTCATATATATCACACAATCTTCTAAACACCAAATGGTCTATCTGACTGTTTTTTACAAGGGAGGAATCGTAAAAGGGATACACGTAAATGGAGATTATTGGTCTATAGCTCATGGCAGCAGTGGTGCAGAATTTTTAGGGGATAGTGGTCAAATATACATTTATAATCAGGGTCTGACATACACTGACACAAAGGGAATTACTTCTTGGTTTTATATGCCAGCAATATACGGAGGGTACATCACAGCACAAACAGACGGTACCGGTGCAGCGAAGTATTACAACTATGATGCGAATGGAAGATTGATAAGTGTAAGCGATAGTGGGGGAAGGACAATCAAGTATGGATATGCAGATACCACAAGCAAGCTTATAAATACTATAACGGATCCCAATGGCAATGTATATCAACTTAACTATGACTCAACCAATCATCTGACACAGATAATTTATCCCGATTTATCAACCAAACAATTGAGTTATGACAGTACCGGCAAACTCACTTCCATTGTAGATGAATATGGCAACACGGCAAGCTATTTATACCTTGATGAGAATTGTTATGCAGGCGGGATACAATATTTAAACTGCATTCCGGGTACGTTAGCTACATATTACGCTCCTGGTGGATTTGGTACATTTAACACATTGCTTGTAGGACCTACAACTATTATAAACGGCCAGGTATGTAATGTTACATTTGTAGATTATGCTCCTTATATGAGCGGAGAACCAGTGTATTATTGGTTAAAAAACAGTCTTGGTAATGGCAGTCATCCGGTAGTAGAACAGGTAGGTCCTTTGCGGCCTTGCGAGGCGTGCAGTAATTATAATGGAGTCTTATGGCCTGGAGAGCAGGGAATTCAGTGGACAGGGTATGATTCACTCGGCAACAAAATTTCACAGACGGATTTTAATGAGAACCTTACAACGTGGAGCGGCTATGATAGAAATGGTGATTATCAATATATGACTACTGCTTGTGGTAGTCCAACGAGTTCAATTTATGGTACTCCTTACAGCTCAACTACAGAATACACATGGAATGCCCAACTCCATCAACCAACTACTATAACAACAACAAGTATAGTTGGTGGGCCACACAAAATAACATATTACAATTATAACAGCTCGAATGAGCTATTAAGCATAACCCAGACAGGATTTACCTATGACTATAAATTTAAGACCCCAACAGGCATGGTACGTCCAATATATTCTGGATATGAGATTTCGTACAGCTATGACAATTTAGGCAATTTGACACGTGTAGTGAATGCCAATGGGATTCCTATATACTATGGGAAATATAACGTGCGTAAACAACAATAATAATTATACAACCTATTACAGCAATTATGACAACATGGGTCATGCAGGAACAATGACGGATCCTAATGGTAATATAAGCAATATAACATACAACTGGCGGGGTCAGATAACCTCTATAACGCAAAAAGGCGCTTCATCAAGCGGCGCAGACCTTACAACAAGTTTTTCTTATGATATAAAAGGCAATCTATCCCGGGTTATCTATCCTTCTGGTGCATACATTTTATATATCTATGATGCAGGAGATCATATCACGAGTATAACCAGGTATAATGCTTCCGGGCAGGTTGTTGGCTCAATTGTATATACGTGCGCATACGGCCACGGGAATAAGACATCTGAGAATGTATACGATGCTCAAAACAACCTTGTAAGATTTAAGAATTATGTGTACGACCAGTATAGTACTCTTTCAGAGATTATAAATGGCAATTCGTCCGCAACATATATTGGATATGACGGTAACGGCAATATAGCCGGTGAGACAGACCCTAATGGCCATTATATAAATTACCGGTATAATGAATTGAACAAACTCGGTCAGGTAACACAATACGGATCACAGGCCAATGCACTCACATCATATAAATATAACGTGCATGGGGATCTTATAACAGCGACTGATGCTAACGGGAACACTTCACATTACGAATACGATGACATGAGCAATCTTGTAATGACCAGTTCACACGATACAGGGGATACGAATTACCGGTATAATTCCCCTGCTGGCAGTCTCATAGGCAAGATGGATGCTGACAGCAGGGAACTTAATTATGCCTATAAAGACGGTCTTAACAGGCTTACCAGTATTAGTCCTAATCAAGGCTCTGGATTTTCTTCAGTTTCGTTTGTGACCTATTACTACGATGGGAAGAATCCTCTTAATATATCTGTAGCGAATGGCATTAGCAGGCTTACAGGCATGCAGGACAGCTCGGGTAATACAGCGTACAGTTATGATGCACGCGGTAATGTTATTGCAGAGACAAGGTCAATATCAGGGCACACGTTCGTTATAAGCTATACGTATGATAATGACGGCAACCTATCCTCCATCACATATCCTTCAGGTAGAGTTGTGAATTATAAATATACCTCAGACCCGAATAAGCCCTCTGAAGTGGATGAAATAGTAAACGGTGTCAATACAACCATAGCGAGCAATATTACCTATCAGCCGTTTGCAGACCTTGCAGGGCTCAGTTATGGCAATGGACTGCCGCTTACAATAACAACAGACGCTGCAGGTGAGGCAACGGATATACAAGTAGGTAATATCCTTAATCGGGCATACAAATATGACAATGCTGGGAATGTCCTTACAATCACCACAACACCAACCTCGTACATATACAACTATGATGCATTCAACAGGGTAACGGACACAACAGGTGATTATGGGAATATAGAGTACTCCTATGATCTCGTAGGTAACCGGCTTACACAAGTTACCTCTACAAAAACGATAAATTACTTGTATTATCCGGGCACAAACAGGCTATGGAGCTACAACGATCCTATCAAAGGTACAAATGAAAATAGTGTAAAGAGACAATACAGGAGACTTATAGAAAACTGGGAACATCTTATAGAGAATGGTATAGACAGGCGTTGTTTTAAAGTAACCAAAGATACAGACGATGAATCCTCTGTCATTGCGAGGGACGAAGTCCCGAAGCAATCTCACAACGATTCAGACAAAGACGACAACAAGACCTGCTACACCTACGACAGCCTTTTATGGACAATGGCAAACACAGCCAAACAGATGAATATTGATATGCAGGTATTTGTCGGTGTTGTGATACAGTCAGACGATGTAAAATCAGACATCAGTGCCATCTTACAAAGGATCAACCAGCGCGGTATAGATGCTGTTTTGGATAAGACAGATATAAAGCTTGGTAAGCGGTTATTTGAGGCTATGGAAGATGTCATTGACCATCTAAAAGGATTAAACCCTTCAGACCCGACATATCTCTACGACGCAGCAGGGTACATAACAGAAGAGACGGTATCAGGAGAGCAGTTTCAATATGACAGCATGGGAAGGCTCACAAACGTGCTGGATGCAAATAACACAGCAATTGGTCAGTACATCTATGACGGTATGAACAGAAGGATCATAAAAACCGCGCTTGGAAAGACAACCATTTACCTCTACGACATCTACAACAACCTCATCGGTGAATATGACGGCAGCAGCGGCAGTATGAATGCGGAATACGTATACCTTGGCAATAAGCCGCTTGCAGAGGTAATCCCGCCGCCTCCTCCAGCACCAGTCTACCAGGGGTGCGGCTCTACGTTTATTACATCAGGCGATAGGAATAGCTTCCTTACCGCAGAAGACATCTTTGACCGGCTTATTTATCTCTTACCGCTCATGAGTATTGCAGTTATCATAGCGCTGCGCAGAGCGAGGAGGGGGAGGTTTGATTTGATCAGTTTACTAGCCATTGGCAGTATGATAATACTTGTAGTCATGATAAGCAGGCAAACCCAAGCACAGGTGTCTGGCGAACAGGTGTATTACTACCACCTCGACCATCTCGGAACTCCGATAATGATGACTGATGCAAGCCAGAACATCGTCTGGCAGGCAAGCTACGATCCGTTCGGACAGGCAACCGTCTCTGTATCGACAGTTACCAACAATTTAAGATTCCCCGGCATGTACGCTGATGCTGAAACAGGTTTCTATTACAACATGAACAGGTATTACTACCCTGCGATTGGAAGGTACATAGAGCCTGATCCGTTCAATGTTGCAAGTTCATATATTAATTTAATGACCTTAATAAAGTATCGCATTCAAGAGGCATACATGTCTGGACACATTCCATCATATGATGAACCGATTAATCTGCACCTCACTAATAAACCCTATATGGATTTACTGCAGCAACCTGGTCTACAAGTGTCATATATATATGCCTTAAATAACCCGACAAATAACACTGACCCTACTGGATTATATTGTATATACAGCCAAAGCAGAGGGTCAATTATTTGTTGGCCAAATTACGGAGGATTTGTACCGTATACAGAATGTAATCAAGGATATTCAGGGCAAGGAAGAGGCTTAAATAATCCTTCTATGCAAGGTGTGCCTAATACTGGTCCAATTCCACAAGGTCCATGGGAAACCGGTATCCCAATAGATAGACCTCGCATGGGTCCTTATTCTATACCTCTTTCCCCTGTACCTGGTGCTCCTGTTTTTGATACGAATCGAGATCCTTACAGTTTTTGGATTCATGGCCCTGGCCCTCATGGGTCAGAAGGTTGTATAATACTCCCCGCACCTATTAGAAGCACTATACCACCGGGAGAACCAATTTATGTAGGTCCGTAAAATTTTTAAAGACAAATTATTTATCTATACTATTTATAGTGTATCTGGCGGTTTTGATATGGTTCCGTATACAGTGGGAAAGATATACAAAAATTAAAAACACAAATGAATATATAATATTAACGATATAAGCATTTATGGTGAGATATGGTTAGATTTATTAATATCATATTAATTTATCTTAAAAAGATAGGGCTTGCTGTAATAATTGTAATATTATTTATTAAGTGCGTGCCAAATCATCAAGAACATCCAAACTGGTTTGGTAAATTAAAACCAGAATATACCACAATATTAGGGGTCAACATTGGGTATTCTTCTTTTCAAGAGTTAAGTAAAATATTCGGTTATACTAATAAATTTGAACAACAAATCGAATGCTGTAAGCACACTTATTTCTGTTACAAATCAAAAGCGGGTAATAATCCAATTGCGGTCGTTTTTGAAGGAGATAGCTGGGATAAGACAGTAGAAACAATAAATGTTTCACAATATGATTCGCTTGCTGAATTACTATCTTATGTTCCTGGAGCATTAAAAACGGATTTTTTAGGAAATCATTGTGTTGTAAATGATAAAATACCCAATGTTGTCCGTATAGGAGATCTCACCTTTGGTATTACTCAAGAACAATTGTATAAAAAATGGGGCAAGCCAAGCTATTGGGATAACAATATAATGACATATAATTACTTCGCAGATGAGAAAATAAATGATAAACTGATATTACGCTTTACTCGCTCATATCCAATTGCAGAACTGATAAAATACCCATTTGTTAATGTATTATCTCGTATACGAATTCAATTCAAGAATGATAAATTAGTTGGGTTTAGTATTTATCAATCATTTCAACCTACAGGTAAGGAAGAGTATAAAGGCGCATCGAATATTCTCAGACCTTGAAGGTCAGATGCAGGTCAAAATAATACATTTATTAAATAGCAGAGATCTTCCTTCTCCCCCCAATAAACCCACGCACAGAGATTCTTCTGTTCATCATGACAAGCATTAAAAAAGAGGGCATCTCGTCCTCCATACCTCGGGCATAACCCTAAAGCTGTTAGACATTTCATTGCCGACTATTATATGATTAGTAAGATTAATACCTGCCCGTCATATACGGTAAACCGACCCGCACAGGTTTTCCGATGAGCAGTTTATCTTTTCCTTTACCGTTATTCCTCTGGTGATCTTTCCCTGAATTAGTAGGGGCACGTTGCAACGTGCCCCTACAATATTGGCTTCCTCTCCTCTTACAGTATCTTAAGGCGTAATTGTAATCGGTATTTCCGCTTTCATCGTACTGCCATTAGCAATGTTTGGCGATGTTAGTTTTAATTCAAAAAAGCCGCTTTGAGGCAGCCCGTTCGGTAAAGGTTGTGTTGGTGCGCTAACTATGAATTGTCCGATATTTTTCGAACCTGCATCATAGGATTGCGGGAATACGCTTCCCTGTACCCCTCCCTGGAATGAAGCAGAAATACTGCTTCCAGGTGCCAATGTATTCCCGTTTTCGTCGCCAAAATATACTTCATAGTTGACAGTTGTTCCTGTTTGCATAGTACCCGTGAATGTACTTCCTGTCATAGTTGTTGCTGTATATGTTATTACCGGATAACCGGAATAAACGACATATGCTATGTTCCATACTGTAGTATGGGTAAAGAAGTATAAGTTGTTAGGGTCGGACAAAGGCGGATTGTATGGAGCGCCGGTCGAACTTGGCCAGTACCATTCCGGTCCTACTTTTGACGAAGCATCGGCTGGGAAAGGATAGGCATTGGTTATTGTATCTGTAAAGCATTCCCCTAATGTAAAGCTCGGAGCACAGGCTGTACCGTTGCTTGTATGATACCAGAGAGTAGTTGTGTCAGTATCATGCTTGCCATTCAAATTCGCATCAATATAGGGGTCTCCCTGATGTATAACTGGTTCGCCTGGATCATGTGTGCCATTTTGGTTTACGTCATTAAACCACTCTTCCCCGTAAGTATATGCTATAACCTCGTTCACCCCGTTTAGCGGAGTATTAAATACATTTACAAAAGGTATTCTGAGTGCAATATCCATAGGCTCTGAAATAAGCTCTACCTGTGGCAAAACGGAGGAATAAAGTGTAGTAGTTGCCTGTCCATTTGTAGTATATACAATAGGGTCTATTACTCCACCCCTTGAGGAAAAATAAACAGGTGTGCCGTCAGGCACTGGATTCGAATACCTGTCTGTGAGGAAAACGGTTATATGTGATGTTAGTCCGCCTATAATAAGACCTGGTACATTTGTTTCACCGGTTTTAACATCGATGCCAAAATGAATGGCACCTGCCACAGGACCGCTATCCACTACAATCCATACAGAATTTGTAAACGTCTGCCCACTTATTAGATAAGCAGCGGTTACAAGAGCTACACCTGAGTGTGTACCGCTGCTGAATATGGTCGATACCGTACCACTGCTAATCGCTGTTGTAAATGATGTGCCAAGGACGCTTCCGTTACTGGCTACGAACTGACATCCGCCAGGGTTATTGTTTATCGTAAAAGTCGCTATTGTTCCGTTGGAAACCGGGCTGCCTGCCGCATTACTTGCCGTTAATATCAATGTTGTTATATAAGGATTAAATGGCCACACCCTTAACTCTGTTGCAGTAGCAGTCAGGTTGGATGCTGCAAAGGTAGTACCTGTTGTTCCGCCACCCGTACCACCACCTGTTCCCGTGCCCGTGCCAGTCCCGGTTCCGGTTCCACCGCCTGTAGACTGGGATGTAAATTGAACAAAGATTGGAGCACCATTTAGTCCACCCGCACTCGCTGTTACTGCTGCCTGCTCGGGTGTTGTTGCGCTCTGCAGGTTTATAGAAGCCTGTCCGCCCGAAGTTCCAACAGACACAGACTGTCCCGCCGAGTTTCCGGATATCATAAAGACTCCGTTTGTTGTGACAAAGTGTACCGATGTGCCGTCGGTAACAGACGTTCCACTCAGTGTTTTAATATTTGCCGTTATCCCTGCTGTGGATGTGCCATCAGCAGGAATGGAATACTGGTTTGCAGTAAGCTGAATAAAGTAACCCGGCACGGAAGTAGTTGTTTTGTTTTCAGTACATCCCGAAAATAACATCACAGGTAATAGAAATAGGGATATAAACATGAGACATACAGGAACCGATCGTTCAATCTTCATATAGCCTCCTTTGTTTTTTTGCTATATCAAAATTATTTTTTGTTGTATAGCATGAACGGCGCCAATATGCAAACAATTAAAATACCTGTAACAAGGATACTATTACTGGTTCTGGACGGTGTAGGTATAGGCGAACTGCCGGATGCAGCAGCCTACGGCGATGCAGGCAGCAACACGCTTGTAAATACAGCAAGGGCAACCGAGGGACTCGATCTGCCCAATATGTACAAGCTGGGTCTTGCGAATATAGTGCCTTTTCCCTGCAGGCAGCCGCAAGACAATCCTTCAGGCTGTTATGGGAAAGCAGCGGAACTGTCAAAGGGCAAGGATACAACGACAGGCCACTGGGAGATTATGGGGCTGGTCACTGACAAACCGTTCGCTGTTTTCCCGCACGGTTTTCCGGATGAGATAATAACAGCGTTCGAATCCCGCATAGGCAGGAAAATACTGGGCAACAAGCCTGCGTCCGGTACGGTGATCATAGAGGAACTCGGCCGTCAGCATGTGCAAGCCGGCATGCCCATTGTCTATACATCTGCGGACAGCGTATTTCAGATAGCTGCGCATGAAGATATTGTACCTGTTCCCGAACTATATAGGTGGTGTGAAACAGCCCGAGAGATATTAAATCCATATAATGTAGGAAGGGTTATAGCAAGACCGTTTACCGGTAAACCGGGTGCATTCAAAAGAACAGAAAGGCGGAAGGATTTTTCCGTACCTCCGCCCGGCACCACGGTCTTGGATATACTCAAAAACCAGGACTATGAAGTCATCGGCATAGGCAAGATTAACGATATCTTTGCAGGAAGAGGACTGACGAATGCCGTGCATACAGGCTCCAACGAAGAAGGCATAAGAGAAACATTAAAGGCTTACGAACTGCTCCGTGCAAAGTCCGGCAGGGGCATTGTTTTCACAAACCTAAATGACTTCGATACACTCTACGGGCACCGCAATGATCCCTCAGGTTTTAAGAAAGCACTTGAATACTTTGACACAAGGCTTGCCGATATTCTTGCAAGCATGGATGATAAAACCATGCTTGTTATAACCGCAGACCATGGGTGTGATCCTACAACGCCCAGTACAGACCATTCAAGGGAGCATATCCCGCTGCTTGTTTATATGCACGGTCTGAAAGGATGCCCGCTTGGAACAAGACACGGATTCTGTGATATAGGCAAGTCGGTACTGAAGGCGTTTTCCATTGATGCGGATATACATGGTGTTGACTTTATTGATTTGATAGTTACAAATAAATCATGATTCTACTGGACGATATAAAACACTCAACCAAGAAGCTTGACGGGTGCGTGCTCACCATAGGCAATTTTGACGGTGTCCACCTCGGACATAAGTATATCCTTGAGCAAACTATTACAAAAGCAAAACTTCTGGGTACAATCCCGGTTGTCATGACATTTGAACCCCATCCTTACAAGTTTTTTAATCAGCAGGAAAAGCATTATCTTCTTCTGCCGTTTGAAGAAAAATATGAACTTATAAAGAAGATAGGCATAGAAACCATTATTATTACGGAGTTCACAAGGGATTTTGCAAGAATGTCTCCGCATGAATATGCCAGGAGGATCCTGAAAGAACTTATCAATCCCTCTACCGTGGTTGTCGGTAATAACTTTACGTTCGGCAGGATGGCAAGCGGCGATGTATCCCTTTTAAAATCGTTCGGCAAGGAATACGGATACAATATCGTCATTGCCCAACCTTATGTCATAGGCGGGAAGGTGGTATCGAGCTCCAGGATCAGGCAGTATATAAAATACGGAGAGATACAGGAAGCCGCTGAATTTCTCGGTTATAATCCTTATATCAGGGGCAGGGTCGTCGAAGGTACGCACCGGGGGACCAATGTGCTCGGATTCCCTACAGCGAACATTGAAACTCAATGGGAGTTGATACCGCAGGACGGCGTTTATGCGGTAAAGGTTTCTTCAGGCAATAACCGGTACAACGGAGCTGCAAATATAGGAACAAATCCGACATTTGGCGGGCATGAATTGAAAATAGAAGTGCATGTACTGGATTTTAACAAAAATATCCTTGGTGAACACATTACCGTGGAGTTTGTACAGAAGATAAGGGACGAGGCCAGGTTCTCTACGTCTGATGAACTGAAACAAAAGATCGCGGAGGATGTCCGGGTCGCCAGGAAAATATTTGCCCTGAATTCAGGTGCATCTCATAAAAAGGTAATAGTATGACTTATATCCTGGGAATACTGGGTCATCCGCTTGACCACAGTGTCTCGGTGCCGATGCACATGTCCGTAATATTCAAACTCGGCATTGATTATGTATACATGAGCTTTGATGTGCTTCCTGAAAATATACCCCATGCCGTGAACCAGTTTAAGAAAGATCGAATAAGAGGTTTTAATGTAACAATACCGTATAAAGAAACGATCATGGGTCACCTTGACGGCATTGATGAAAAAGCGCTCAGGATCGGGGCCGTGAATACGGTAAACAATGAAAACGGGAGATTGAAAGGTTATAACACGGACGGTGTCGGGTATATAAGGTCGTTGAAAGAAGAAACAGGATTTAATCCTTCCGGCAAGCACGTGCTTATTATGGGTGCAGGCGGTGCTGCAAAGGCTGTCGCATTTTCACTTCTTGAAGCAGGAGTGGACAGGCTCGTTATAGCAAACAGAACCTTAAGCAGGGCCGATGAACTGATCAAACATCTCAATGAATATTTCCCTGATACGCCACTCAAAAGCGTCGGCACTGAAAACATAAATCAGATATCGCATAAAGATATACATCTTGTTGTTAATACAACATCTGTCGGCATGAAGGGTACGGGAAGCATTGGCATAGATCTGACGGATTTCAGCATGGATACCGTAATATCCGATGTCGTTTATAATCCCGTGGAAACACCGCTTTTAAGAATGGCGGGCAAGGCGGGTTTGGCAACACATAACGGCATAGGCATGCTTGTGCATCAAGGCGCGGAAAGTTTTAAGATCTGGACAGGCATTGACCCCCCTGTTGACGTAATGAGGCAGGCTGTGTTAAGGGCGCTTAAGGAAAAGCATTGAAGAGAACGGAGGTAGTATGGCAAAGAAACTGAGAATCCTTGTAGGCAAGCCCGGTCTCGACGGTCATGACAGGGGTGCACGGATTATTGCAAGGATGTTCAGGGATGCAGGGTATGAAGTTATATACACAGGCCTTCATCAGACCCCGGAGATGATCGTATCAACCGCCCTTCAGGAAGATGTGGATGCCATAGGACTCAGCATACTTTCGGGGGCGCATAATACCCTTTTCAAAAAGGTTATAGACCTATTAAAGGAAAAAAACCTTGACGATATTTTTGTTTTCGGCGGAGGTATCATACCGGATGATGATGCCGAGTATTTAAAAAGCATCGGGGTTAAAGGTGTATTCACGCCCGGTGCCAGCCTTGAGTCGATATTGGAGTTCGTTAAAAAAGAAGTGAAACCAAGGATATAGGAAGGAAATACTATGAGGCCTGTTTATATGGTGTCAGGCGGTATAACAAAGTTTGCGAAGGCGCATCCTGAAATGACATTCCAGCTTATGGTAAAAAAGGCTTACGATTATGCGCTCAATGATATAGGGTTAACTCACCGGGAGGCTGTTTCCGCCATTGACGGTTCTGTGGCATCATACTTCTCCGATCATTTCACCCGTCAGTTAATGGCAGGGATCATGGTTCAGGACTATCTCGGGCTTGTTCCAAAACCCGGACACAGGGTTGAAGGCGGGGGTGCGACAGGCGGTATATGCTTTCAGGAAGGATATAAATCCGTTGCATCCGGCGTTATGGATGTGTGCGTTGCTTATGGCTTTGAGACAATGTCACACGTGAACACATGGAAAGGCAATGAATTTATAGCCCTTGCTTCCGACACGAACTTCGATTATCCGGTCGGCGGGTTTTACACGGGTTATTATGCAATGATGGTTGTCAGACACATGAAGGAGTTCGGTACAAAGGTTGAGCAGATGGCAATGGTGTCGGTAAAAAATCACATAAATGCGTACCATAATCCGTATGCTCAGAAGCGTGAACAGCTTACCATTAAAGATGTGCGCAGCGCTCCCATGGTTGCATGGCCGTTAACAAGACTCGATGTATGCGTTATGTCCGACGGGGCTGCTGTCGCTTTGCTTGCAAGCGAAGAAGGCGTAAAAAAGCTTGAGAAGATATCCGGCACAAAACTGAATCCGGTCAGGGTCTCGGGTATAGGCAGAGGTACGGACAGCATGAGAATGGCCGACAGACCCCATGGCAAGGTGATCCTGTTGCCGCATGAATCGCCAAATGATTATAAACACCTTGATTATCCCGGCATACATTCATTCAGGGCCGGAAGGATGGCTACCAAGCTTGCCTACGGGATGGCAAAGATAAAAGATCCGAGGAAGGACCTGGATTTTGTCGAACTCCACGATGCGTATACCTCTTCGGAGATACAAACCTATGAAGATATGGGACTGTGCAAGTACGGGGAAGGCGGGAAATTCGTAGAGGACGGGAACCCGTTTCTGCCCAACATAGACTATGGCTTAAAACTGAAAAAAAAGGGCACAGTGCCTGTAAACCCGTCAGGCGGGTTGATGGCGTGCGGGCATCCGGTAGGCGCTACAGGTCTTATGCAGGCGGTGTTTGCGTTCTGGCAGATACAACACTCCATAAAAAAGCACTTCGGCAATGATCTGCTGCAGGTTAAAGATGCGAAAAGAGGCGCTATACACAGCCACGCAGGTACAGGCACCTATGTAACTGTGTCAATACTTGAAAAGGCTTAAGGAGGTTACCATGGATAAAGAAAAAGAACCCGTTGGACTACCAGAGACAGAGGAAGGCACTGTTTTATTTAATGTCCCGTTCCCCAAGGATCTTAAGCAGTTAAAAAACATGAGTCCTATTATTTCCCTCCAGCGCTACGGTATAAACTATATCCACAGCTATGCCCAGGATTCTCCTTTTTTCGCCGGTCTTGCGAACAGGAAACTCCTTGGTACAAAGTGTACGTCATGCGGCTATGTCCATGTAACGCCAAAACTCCACTGCCAGGAATGCGGGTCTGAATGTGAATGGGTAGAGTTGCCAAAAGAGGGAAGGATACACACATTCACCGTGTGCTATTTCGGAAGCGAGGAGTT